>JAHBWU010000044.1 GCA_019636835.1 Nitrospira sp. | reverse complement strand
CCCGTTCTTCCCGGCAGACTTCAGCGAAAACACCCCTGGGACAGCCGGGAATAATGGTCCAGCGGGTAGCGCCGGCCTCTATGGCCGTGACAACGGCGCGGTCTTCTACGGCAAAATTCATCCCTTCGGCACGCATCTCCAGTATGTGGCGTCGGTCTTCACGGGTCTGCGAGGCGGGCCGAACGACACCGGCAGCCTGATGTACGCGGGACGTCTGCAGTGGAACCTGCTCAATGACGAAGAAAACAACGGCTACTATACGAGAGGTACCTATTACGGAACAGCCGGAGACATCCTTGCCATCGCTGGTAACGTGCAACACCAAAAGGACGGCGCCGGATCCATTACCGCGGGGAGGAGTGATTTCACGGGTCTTTCCGTTGATCTATTGCTTGAAAAACTTCTCCCGAACAACATGGGTGTTTTCACCTTTAACGGTGAGTTCAAGCGATTCTTCGCCAATTATGGCGCCGCCGCTGCAGCAAACCCGTCCGGAGATTGCTTCTGCATCTTCAACGGCCACTCTTGGTCGGTGTTAGGTTCGTACCTGATTCCCCATGAAATCGGCATCGGACGGTTCCAACCCTATGTGCGGTACACCAGCGTCGATCCCCTGTATAGCGACCGGCGCGCGGAATGGGAAACCGGTATCAATTACGTCATCGACGGCTTCGATGCACGTGTATCTGCATACTACCGATACGGTGATTTCAATACCAAGGGCACCAACAATTTTGGGCCAAATGTGGTCGGGGATAAGGTCGATTCGTTCCACGTGGCCTTGCAGCTACAGTACTAAGCGGCTCGGGTGAGTGGTCTTTCCTTCTACAAGAGTCGGAGTTCACGTCGTGGATTCCGGCTCGTCCTTTTTTCCTTCCGATGGACCTGTCTGGATGTCGTCACCGTGGAGACCGGTTCGAGTGGAAACCGCGATGGGGTAGCGCAGCTGAAATTAAACGCACGTCCTACCTATTTATTACACCGTCAAGTGTTGCCTCACCATGTCGGCATTCAACTCCGTGCTCTTGCCTTGGACCTTCACGGCACCTTTGGCCATGACGATATACTTCTCCGCAAGTCGGGCGGCAAAATGGAGCCCCTGCTCGACCAACAGAATCGCGAACCGGCGCGATTTTTTAAAGCCAATGATCACATCCTCGATCTGATCCACGATTGACGGCTGAATGCCTTCTGTAGGTTCGTCGAGAAGAAGCAGCTTGGGGCTGGACAAGATCGCCCGTCCAATCGCCAGCTGCTGTTGCTCACCTCCGCTAAGCACGCCGCCGGGCCGGTGGAGGATCTGCGTCAACTTCGGGAAAAGATGATAGACCTCATCAAAGGCTTCCTTCTCGGAGACATCCCCGCTGATCGAAGGGCGGTTCCAGTAGCCGAGCAGCAGATTCTGATGCACCGTCAAATGCGGGATGATTTCTCGGCCCTGTGGCACATAGGCAAGCCCTTTTCTTGCCCGACGGTCCGTGCGGTCATGGGTGATATCCGCGTCGTCGAACGTAATCTTTCCCGACTTGACGGGCAGCAAGCCGGTCAGCGTCTTCAAGGTCGTCGTCTTTCCAACCCCGTTTCTGCCCATCAGGCACACGACCTCGCCCGGTTCGATCGTAAAGGAAACGTTCCGAAGAATATGACTTTCGCCGTAGTAAGCATTCACGTTCTCAAGCGCCAGCGTCAAACGAGTTGTTTCTTGTACCATTGCCGACCGTTTCCGTTCTGAAATTAATGCGCTACCTTGGCCCGGCCAAGGTAAATTTCTCGGACATGATCATCAGCTTGAACTTTTTCGACTGTTCCTTCACAGATGACCGTTCCCTCCGCCAATACGGTGACGATGCGCGCGATCTGCCGGACGAAGTCCATGTCATGTTCAATCACCACGATCGCTTGTTTTTCAGACAGGGCCGTCAGCAATCGGCCGGTCTGTTCCGTTTCTTTATCACTCATTCCTGCGACCGGTTCATCGACCAACAGGAGCAACGGGTCTTGCAGGATCACCATCCCGATCTCCAACCATTGCTTTTGGCCATGCGACAAAGAGCCCGCACGGTCATAGGCATAGTCCGATAATCCTATGGTTCCCAGCGTCTCATCGATGCGTTCTCGCTCTGCCGGTGACGACCGGCCCATCAAGGTTGGAAAGACGCCCTTGCTCGCCCGCTTAACCGAAAGATCCAAGTTCTGCCAGACCGACAAGTTGCCATAGATCGACGGAGCCTGGAACTTACGGCCGACACCGAGTTTCGTGATATCCTCCGCGTTCTTGCCGACCAAATTGACGCCTTTTTCGAAAATGACTTTGCCGGATGCCGGGTTAGTCTTGCCACAAATCACATCCAGCAATGTGGTCTTCCCGGCTCCATTCGGACCGATCACGACACGAAGCTCGTTGTAATGAACGCTGAAATTGCAGTTGTTCAGGGCCTTGAACCCGTCGTAATCGACGACCACGTTCTCGCAGTTCAGAATCAGATCCCCATCCGTCACGCCGCCGTACTCCCTTCAGCCTTGATCAAAGGCGATGGCGTCTTCTTTCGGTCGCTTAATTTCCGAATCATCCCCACCAGTCCATCGGGGAACATCGTCACCACGACCACGAAAAGCCCGCCCAGAATAAACGGCCAGGCCTCCGGGAAATAGTTCGTCAACACGCTGCGGCCATAGTTGACGGCCACAGCTCCCAGGATCGCCCCGATCAACGTGCCGCGCCCTCCGACTGCCACCCAGATGACCACCTCAAGTGACGGCAAGACCCCGATCTGTGCCGGTGTAATGATGCCGACCTGCGGCACATAGAGCATTCCCGCTAATCCCGCGAGCCCCGCTGCCACGACAAACACGAAGAGCTTGTACTTCCAGGGGGTGTACCCCGAAAATGTGACTCGCGATTCGCTGTCTCTTATCGCAATCAGCACGTTTCCTGCTCGCGATGCGACAATCCAGCGGCAAAGCATGTAGGAGGCAGCAAGGGCCAGGACTGTCAGAATATACAGCCCCCGTTGCGTCGATGGATCGGAAAGCCGAAAACCGAGCAATTGTTTAAAATCCGTCAATCCATTGGTTCCACCGAGCCGCGTCTCGTTCCGATTGAAGACCAGCCAAGCCGCAAATGCCAAAGCCTGCGTGATGATCGCGAAGTACACACCCTTGATTCTGCTTCGAAATGCGAGAAATCCGAATATTGTCGCGAAGAGCATCGGGACGAGCATCGCCCCCAAGAAGCCGCCGATAAAATTTTTGAATGGATACCAAAAAAGAGGCAGCTCCTTGACCTGGGTCCAGACCATGAAGTCCGGCAGTTCACTTCCGTACACACTTTCCTTCCCGATTTGCAGCGATAGATACATACCCATACAATAGGCACCAAAGCCGAAAAATACCCCCTGACCTAGACTGAGGACACCGCAATAGCCCCAGATGAGATCCAGTCCGAGAGCCAGAATGGCAAAGGCCAAAAATTTGCCGAACTGATTGAGACGAAAGTCGGAAATGTGCAGCCAGGAATCTTCAGCCGGCAACACATTCAGCAGCGGGACGACGATCAAGAACAAGGCCCCGACCACGTAGAATGACAACGTCTCGCGGCTGTCTTGGCGAGCGACCGCTTGTTCAGGCATCGGCGTTCCGTCCTTTGGCTGCGAACAGACCTTGCGGCCGCCACTGCAGGAATAAAATCACACCGACCAGGATAAAGACCTTCCCGTAGACCGCCCCACTGACCGGCTCGATCAGTTTGTTCAGTCCGCCGATTCCTAATGAAGCCCAGATTGTCCCGGCGAGCTTTCCAACTCCCCCGGTCACCACAACCATGAACGAATCGACGATGTAATTCTGCCCGAGTCCCGGATCAACATTCCCCACCATCGTGAGCGCCCAGCCCGCAATGCCGGCCAACCCCGATGCAAAGGCAAAGGTATAGGAGTCGACTTTTCTGGTCGGGATGCCGAGACAGGCGCTCATATTGCGATTCTGCGTGACCGACCGTACCCGAATCCCAAGGTTCGACCGGAAGAGCAAGAAGTAAATCCCCAGGACACAAATCGTCGACAGCACGATGATGAAAATCCGGTTGTAAGGAAGATAGACTCCCACCATCACCTGTGCACCACCTCGCAAGGCCTGCGGGGCGATCACCGCGGTCAGATCGCCGAAGTATACTCGGGCCGCCTGCATCAGGATCAAACTGACTCCCCATGTCGCCAAAAGAGTTTCGAGCAATCTTCCGTAAAGAAAACGGATCACGGTAGCTTCGAGAACCCATCCGAATGCAGCGGCCGTCACAAAGGCCACTGGCAACGCCACAGGGAAGTACCAGTCAAACATCTCAGGAGAAAACCAGGCGATGAAAGCTTGTTGCGTGACGAATGTGGCGTACGCGCCGATCATCATCAGTTCGCCGTGCGCCATGTTGATCACACCCATTAGACCGAAGACGATGGCCAGCCCAAGGGACATGATCAAGAGAATGGAACTGAGACTGACTCCCCGGAAGAGTGTCTCCATGACGCTTGCCCACCGACTCCAGGAGTCAATTCGTTCAACCGAGGTTTGGGCCGCTTCTGCCAACGCTCTCTGCTCATTGGTCGCCCCACTTTGGGCACCTGCTTCAACAAATTCTTTGAGCGCTGACAGTCCATTCTGACTTCGGAGTTCCCCGAGCTTCTTGACGGCAACCAACTGCACAGCTTGATCCTCAGAACGAAGTTGAATCAGTTGCGCGGATTCCTCCATCGTATACTTGACCCACCAGACTGGCTCCTTCGCGGCAGCCTGCTCCAGCCAGGTAATGGCTTCCGGCCGCCCCGTGCCCACCAAATCAGCGGCGGCCGAACGTCTGGTATCCGATTGTTCACTCGTGAGGTTTGCGCGATTTTTGAGCAAATCGATAACCGGCTTAATGGCTACTCGAATCGCCCGATCGGCTTCCGCACGGATCGCATCAAGTTTGGGGATAAGGCTCGCATCTCCTTTTTCGATCAGGAGCGCGACCGCCTTACTACGGACCGCTGCATCTTCACTCTTCACGTCGAGGAGCGCCTGTTCGATTGGATCGGCGGAGGAGACTACGGTTGAAGCTATATGGTCCGCTTCGTCAGCCGCCAATGCCGACTGTAGACAAAGCCCGAGCACTGAGAGAAGCAGTACGACCAGTACAAGTAGTTTCCTCGGGATGCCCGCCAAACTCATCACCAACTTAACCTCCCTGCGGTATCTTGCCGAGAGGCGCAGCCGACAGGAGGCCGGAACCTCCGCTCAAGAGATTCCAGCCCGTTTCCTACGGACAGGCCCCATCGTTAGAACGGTTCACGAAACAAGGAACTGCCTTGCGTCCCGATCTTATTTCTTTTGATAGGTTCCTTGATGATTAATCCAATCGCAACCCTTTTCAGGATTCGTATACTCACTCCACGGTTCAGGCTTCACCAATCCTTTGGACCGGTGAATGACCTTGAACTGACCGTCTTTAAGGATTTCGCCGATCAGCACCGGTTTATGCGTGTGCTGGTTCGCTTCATCCATCATGATCTGGCCGCCTGGTGCCAGGAATTTTTGCCCGTAAACGGCCTTTCGGACTTTGTCTACTCCGATGTCTCCGGCCTTTTCAACCGCCTGCTTCCACACATAGACGCCGAAATACGCGGCTTCGATCGGATCGTCGGTGACTCGGTTTTCTCCATCCGGCAGATTATTTCTCTTGCAATAGGCCTTGAAGTTCGCCACGAACTTCTTGTTTTGCGGCGTATCCACGCTTTGATAGTAGTTCCACGCAGCCAAATGCCCGACCAGCGCACTGGTATCCATCCCGCGTAGTTCGTCTTCGGCAACGCTGAAAGCCATGATCGGTGCATCTTCCGCCCGTAATCCCTGGTTGCCGAATTCCTTATAGAACGGCACATTACTGTCACCATTGATGGTACTGATGACGGCGGCTCCGCCGCCTGCTGCAAACTTCTTGATCTTTCCGCAGATGGTTTGATAGTCCTGGTGATGGAACGGCGTATATTCTTCTTCAATATTGGAAGCAGGCACTTTCTTGGCCAACAACATGGCACGCAGAATCTTGTTCGTCGTGCGCGGATACACGTAATCGGTGCCTAAGAGATAAAACTTCTTGTAGTTCCCCCCCTCCTGGCTCATCAAGTATTCCACGGCGGGAGCCGCCTGTTGATTGACCGCCGCCCCGGTGTAGAACACGTTGCGTGAACATTCCTCACCCTCGTATTGGACAGGATAGAAGAGCAGCCCGTTGTTCTTTTCGAAGACCGGCAGCACGGATTTCCGGCTGACCGATGTCCAACAGCCGAACACCACGGATACTTTGTCTTCCAAGAGCAGCTGCTTGGCTTTCTCGGCAAACAGATCCCAATTCGACGCAGGATCGACGACCTTCGCCTCGACCTGACGCCCCATGACACCGCCCGCCTTATTGATTTCTTCAACCGCCATCAGCACAACATCGCGCAGCGACACTTCGCTGATCGCCATCGTACCGCTCAAAGAATGTAGTACGCCGATCTTAATCGGGGGACCACCGGCCGCATAGGACAGGGCATAGTTACCCAGATTTCCCAATAGCGCCGCCACGCCGACTCCTGCCGCCACCCGTCCACTCTGCCCTAGGAATTCTCTTCGCGATGATCCGGCTTCTTCGGTAGGGGTTACCGCTTCGTTGACGTTCTGTGAATCCTGTGAGACTTTCTTGTCCATGTTGCATCACTCCTTTTCGTATGCCGTGAGTTGCAAACTTCTGGTTGATGCTCATTCGCCTAGAACCTAATCTCCGAAACGATCGGCCGCCTGCATTAGCCTTTTAGAGGGAAACGCTTCTTCGATCCGACTGCTGCACGGCGTTACGCCGAACTATCTGGACCATGAACAGACTCATTTCCCTCCTTTCTTTAAGAACGTCAAGGAGCCAGTGGAAATCATCTGAACTAACCAGAGGGGCGAAGGATGGATGTTTACGTGTAATGTACGTTGTACGGGAAGTGCGCCACCGAATGATCTGCTGCTCCACTTGCTCCTAATTTCATTCAACTCGCTCGCTCCGCAAGGCGATGAGGTTGTATACAACATGACCTCTATGACCTATTTTAAACGACTGTTTATAAAAGAGCCAAATGATTGCGCTTGTCGAACACTTCAAGAATCACAACAAGATCCGGACGAAGGCGTTCTTGACACTCCATTCCATCGGATGTGATATCAATCATTAATCATTGCACTAAGTTGTGATGCACCATGCCAGAAGGCCCCCCTGGATCCTATCAGGGAAACCCTGAATGAACGACGGTACACCCCTGAGGGATACTTGAGAATCTACCGAAGGACCTCCGCCTTTTGTTTTTGTCGGATGTTCCTGCTACACTACAAATTTTTTATTCACACGTGTGATGCGAGGCCATGAGCTATACACAATATTCTTTCCTTAAGCAGACGCTGTGCCTGTTGACCCTAGGTTGTTTGGGCTTCATTGTCGATGGCTGTGCCGGCTCTCGTCCCTCCACTCCCATTCACGAAGCGGCCCTTGGCACGGTGTTCCTTGAGAATGCCTCAGACACTTCCTTCCAAGCTGCACATCCCATCAAATTGTCCGAGACGACCATCGCAGATATCTTGCGCGGCATACACACGAAAGAAAAAACCGGCCTCCTATTGCTACTGGGTAAGGCCTTGAAGTCAACGAACCTGAACGATATTCGCACCTTCTCCGAGGATGATATCGCGTTCTTGACCCCGCACATTGCCACTGCCCTCGCCCAAGCGACCCCTGATCAGCGGGTGGGATTTCACGTCTATTCCGCTCCGGAGATTTCACGGTCGCAACAGGTCGGTCAGAATAGAGAAACCACGTCCGGCTATCTGTTCGCAGACGGCTTGTCGCTGCATTTCACGTTGACTCAGTACCGATATCGCCCAGGGAAAAAGTCCAACGCCAGCCAAAAGGAACCTCGCCCGCTCCCGGACACCGATGGCCTCCGTGACCGAGAGGTTACATTCCTACCGGAAGCTGCCGTGCGTCCCGACATATACGATCGGTCGAGCTTGATTGGAAAATCCGAAGATCGGTCGCTCGCCATCGACTATCAACTGCTGGCGAGAGTACTTGCGGCTCCTTCACCTCCCGCCGTTCAACCGGTCCCGGTGGTTACAGCGCCGGCGCCTCCATCACAAACGATTCCTGCTCAAGCGCCTCCGATCGGGAAACAGGACGCAGACCTGCAGGCCTTTAAGGAAGAGATGAAGGCCCTCAGGAAGAAAGTGGATGAGCAGGAGGCTGAACTCCAGCGCCTCAAGAATTCTCCACCTAAGAAGAAATCCATCCCTTAGCCAGGTTAGAACCCGGAGACCTGTAACCCAGGAACGCACCTGTCCGCAAATTCAAGATGGGTTTTCGTTCGCTATCGAGCTGTAGGGAGAGGATCCAATACCTCATCGAGAGGAACGGACGGTTGAAACTCACCGTTCACGGACGGCTCCTCCCCTGTCTCAAGCGTCTCGATCGACACCTCCCCGGATGAAACGTCCCCACTCTCCATCGGAAGAAGTGATTGTTCTGCCTCGCCAAGCTCCTTGAACTCACGAAGAGGCGGCAGTTGTGAAAGGTCGCTCAAGCCGAAATGTTCAAGAAAGAATTTGGTCGTCCCGTACATGATCGGGCGGCCGGGAACTTCTTTACGTCCGACGATCCGCACCAGTTTTCGTTCTAACAGCGTGCGCAACACACCGGAAGTTTCCACCCCACGGATTTCTTCGATCTCCGACCGCACCAGCGGTTGTTTGTAGGCAATGATCGCCAACGATTCCAGCGCGGATCTGGAGAGTTTTGCCGCCGTCTTGGCCTTGTCCAACCTCTTGATCCAAGAAGCATAGTCCTGCTTCGTGACGAGACGGTACCCGCCCGCGACGACAGTCAGTCGCACCCCGCGCCCTTCTTGCTCAAGCGCCTGACCGATATTTCGCAATGCCTCTTCCACTTCACCCTTCGGCACGTTCCCCATCACGGCCACAAGACGCGCCAAGGACAGCGGTTCTGAAGAAACGAAGAGCAGTGCTTCCAGAATCGCCTGGAGCTCCCCCACGCCGTGCACCGGATTATCATCGAGGCTTTGATCATGAGACGATCCATTCATCTCTCCAATATTCATCGCGTCGGCTTCCGGCACATCATGAACCACATCCACCGTCAGTGGAGTCATGCTCCCCTCCATTCTGCATCGACATCATCGAGCTCCGCCGGATCGGGCACCAAAGAAAACATCCGCGAGACCAAAATCGGTCCGAATGTTTCCGCTTGGAACACACGAGCAACCCGCAGTCTCATCAATTCAAGTAACGCCAAGAACGTCACGACGACTACCATGCGATGGTTTGATCCCTCGAACAGCGCAGCAAACGAGACCGAGTCTTTGCCTTCGAGCGTTTCCAGTATGAGGTTCATCCGCTCGCGAACCGTGAGATTGTCGGGAACGATCTCGATGAGCCGACTGTTCGGATTCCGCTCCAGCACTTCCTTGAGCGCATCGACCAGATCAAACAACGAGACATTCTCTAACGGAAGATCCTCTTCAACCTCTTCGACTACTGGAGCTTGCTCACGCCAAAAGACCTCACGCCATATCTTTTCCTGGTCATCGAGCTGACGTGCCGCCTCTTTGAAAGCCTTATATTCCAGCAACCGTCGAACGAGCTCTTCCCGCGGGTCCGGCCCCTCTTCGTCGTCGTCGGCCGTCTCATCCGCCGGCAGCAGCATTTTTGATTTGATCTGCAATAACGTCGCCGCCATGACCAAAAAATCCCCTGCCACGTTGAGATTGAGTTCCTCCATCGCCTCCAGATACCCGAGGTATTGTTGTGCAATCATCGCGACCGGAATATCGTAGATGTTGATCTCATTCTTCTTGATGAGATGCAGCAGCAGATCCAGTGGTCCTTCGAAGTTTTCGATGCGGACCTGGTATGGGAGCTCTGTCTGCTCAAAATCTTCGGCCTGAGTGTCCACGGCGTCGTTATATCAACTTATGGGGTAACGGGCAAGCCTGATTCTATATATTGTGGATGATCGAATGCTCTTCCTGCCTCTTCATTTGAGCCTTACAGCATATGCCACAAGCAAGGCAGCTACGATGAGAAAACCCAAGGTGAGAGCATACTGTCCATTCCAGGTCTGAAAAAGACCGGCAGGCCGAGCTGATTCAAGCCGCTTCGTTTGGGCCAAAAGCGGTGCTTGATCGAAACGTGCCTTTGTAAGATCGTCTTGGTGCCTGAATTCAGCGTTTGAGAAATCAGCTGACCCTAGAAACTGGGCACCGGCAAATACCGCTTCGTTTTCAAAGGCCGCAAACGCAAAGAAGGTTTCGCGGCTGAAGATCGCTTCACCGAAACTGACCCGACTCTTGAACCGACTCCCGGAAAATCCGGTCCCCAGACCGAATCTGGCCCGCTCAAACACTACCGGCTGCTCAAACTTCACTTCAAGGAACTCCGCCATGCCGTCAAAGAGTGCACCGGTACAATTCACCGGTCCACGAAATACGGACCGATGAAACCTGGTGCTGGGGCCAAACTTGGTGTCCCGACAATCCATCTGCTGCGCGAACTGTCCTTGAACAAAATAGGTTTCTTTATCAAATGTCGCAGCGGAAAGTTCGACCGGCTCCTGGAAGACCGACCGCGAGAGATCCACGCCCTCCCGGAAATGAGACCCGTAAAAGTTAACAGGCTTTTCAAACCGAAGCGTGCTGTCGGCTGACCGATGGCGCACTGCGCCCGACACCACGGAATCTCTTAGGCTCAGCGCCGCGCGAACAATTCTCTGTCCGTTGTCGCCGGCACGATCCGCTTGATTCGCTATCTCCGACGCAGGGACCTGTGAACGTGACGTTGCTTGTACAGCAAGGTGATCGAAGATAAGATCTCCGCGCACAATCACACCAAGGAGATCGACAGGACGCCCCTTGGCGACCGCATCCATGATGGCCTCACCACGCACGGCATGGGCCTCCCGCTCAGCCGGCGTACAGCTGGGCGAAAGATGGATCACAAGACCCGCTTCACTTCCAGTCGCGAGTGTCTCGGCAGCGCAAACAGCATCGGCTTCGGGTGGACAAGTCACAATGGCGATTGCAAGCACCAGAACCGCGTACCAAAGAGACCACATCTGCTTCCGAAGAAGCTGTGGTGAAGCAAGGTTCTGTCCATATTGCATGGGGAGAGCAACGCAATGTTTGGGAGGTAATATGAGACACCGCCGCTGGAGCTAATCGGTTTCAGCGGCGGTGTGTAGAAGCGATGAACGCAGGCCCGACGTCGCTTGCTTCCTATGATGAGTTGCATCGAACGGGACGTATTAGACGGAACCGGGACGATTCACAGAAGAACGGGACATCAGTTGTGTCGGTAATCGTCGTCCAGCAAATCTTCGGACTTATCGATAAGCTCGTCTCCGTCATCATCGGCGTCGAGATCCAGTTCTTCTTGGACGTCGTCTTCTTCGAGCTCGCCCTCCATCTCCAGCTCGTCGCTGGCCATCTCATCGTCATCATCGAGATCGGCCTCATCCGGTTCCATGGGCATGGCCGGTTTAGCCGCCATGGACTTGCGTGGAGCCATATCCTCTTCTTCGGCAACCTTCTTAGCGGATGCGCTCGATGGGCCGGCCTTAGGCGCAGCCTTCTTCACAGGTTTTTTGCCGGTTTTCTTGGCGGTCTTTTTCTTCGAGGCCGGTTTGGACGCCTTGACGACTGCACGCTTTTTCACCGTCTTCTTGACCGCCTTTTTCTTCGGCGACGGTGCAGCTTTCTTCGTCCGCGACGATTTTTTCGCGACGGGTTTTTTCTTCTTGTTCGCCATTCCGATTCCTCCTCTTCGTTTCAGCGCGGCGTAACGGCCTCCATCTAGCATGAACGAACAGCCTCTTGCAACCACCCGATCTTGATTTCCATCAATTGGCCATTTCCCGGTTGATTAGGATTCAATAGGAGACGATCTTGTCGACATACGAGGCCAAGTAGAAGGATGGTCGATCGTTCCCGAGCAGTCCGGCTCAATCCCATGTTATGATTGGGAGCATACAAAAATGACCCTGAATCCTCCTTTCGTTCCGGGCTCTTACAAACAGACCGTCTTTAAAGGAGTAACGCCGACGTGAACCGCATACGCATCGTGACGATTGCCTTAGGGATTGGAGCCGCGGCTGGTGGGCCGGCTCTGGACCTTTCCCCAGCCACACAGATTCTCATGGAGAACGGCTCGCCCTATTACATTCCCGCCACCGCCACCGTGTCCAGCCGCACACCTATTCGCTGGGATAATCCGACGCCGACCCACCATACCGTCACCCACAATGACTGCGTGAAGGAAGCACATCCTTGCCTGTTCGATTCGGGAACGGTGGCACCGGGAAGTCACTTTGCTGTGTCTGGCTTGCCGGCCGGCCGTTACCCCTATCACTGCGGGATCCATCCCATCATGCGAGGTCAGCTGATCGTGACTGACGATCCCTCAACACCGTCTCAGTTGTAAACATACCCATCAACATCTTGCACGATTGCTGATTGCTCCTGTAGGCTGCTGAGACTCATCATCAAAAGCCTACTCGCCATGAAACCCGCTGTCGCTGTCCATGATCCCCGAAGCTTGACTGGAGAGGCCCTGAACCTCCTGGCCTGGCACATTCCCGACCTCGTCGCCTATCACCATCACCCGGACGAATGGTGGTTCGCCCCGCTTGATGACAACCTACCGCTCATCCGGCTGAACCACACCGGTTTGGACATGCTCAAGGCCATGAACGGCCATACGACTGTCGGAACGCTCCTTGAACAATATGGCACGAAGATCTGCGGGCCGGACGGACAACCGGGGTCCTGGCACCTTGAACGATGGGCTACACCAAACTATTCCCTCTGCTATTTCGGAACTGACCCGCCCGGAGGTCATCGACACAAAGCTAAGTGGGATGTCCTTCTGCAGCAGGTCCGCGAAGGATGGTCAGGTCGGGAAGGGTTCGAGGGCGAGGAGCATCTGGAAGAATTCCATCGTCACGGACTTGCTCACAGCCAGGAAGATGACCGTCATTTTGATCTGATCGAAACCACTGTCTCACATCTCTTCCGTGAACCGAGCGAAGCACTGAGCGGCTTGACCTACGGGCAGCTCCTCATGCGGCAACTGCGTCGACTCGGCTGGTTCAATCCCAAGCCCAAGGTCCTGCTGGAAATCGGCGGGGGACTTGGCTACCTCGCACAAGAGCTCGGCAAAGATCTGTTGCCCTTCGAAAAACAGGGCATCACATATCTGTCGCTCGACATCACGCAACCGTTCCTCAAACTCCAAGTCACGCGAGCCAAAGCCGGTGGGTGGAATGTCTCCGGCACCAGGGCCAATGCCGAATCGCTCCCGTTCACCGATCGTTCCATCGATCTCGTGATCGACAACGAGAACATGGCGGACATGACACCCGTGCAACTGGGCAAAAAAGAGTTGGCATGCGGGGTGGGAGAGACTCCACAACATCAAGAAGCACTGGATTGGATCAGGCGGCTTCGCCTCCCGGTCGAAAGCGATCCGCCTGAATCGGTGATCTTTAACTTAGGACCGATTCGCTTCGTCGCCGAGTTGTGGCGAGTGCTCAAACCGGGTGGCCGAGCGTTTCTCACCGAGTTCGGTATTGAGGACGGATGGCCCGCGCCCGTGAAGCTTCCCGGACACACGGAATACGAGGTCCAATACAGCCACCTGCGGCAAGCCGTACGCTGGCTCGGTTTTCAGGAGCGATACCTTTCTCTCCCACAGTTTCTGGGACTCAAGCCGGACGCGAAGGTCCTCTGCACCGGCGCCACCTACACCATCCAAAGGTTCTGTCAATCGATCAACCTCCCCTTCGCCGTGCGCGCCTATACAGAAAAGGAATTGCAACAGGCCTTGGGCGACATGCTCCCCAAGCTTCAAGGCATTCACTACCACGACCTCGCCGATCCCGCGTGGTTCGGCCTCCAGGACTTCAAGGTGCTGTTGCTGGAAAAACCAGGCGGGGCGCCAAGGGCGGAATTCACCGAGAACAATGGCTACCGGTGGTATTCGCAGAAGTAGAGACTTGAGGGTAGCCCGGTTAGTTTCCCGTGCTCGCAAGAAGTTTTAACTTTTCGGATCAAAAGCCGGCCTTAGGATAGGGCTTTGATAGGAAGCATCTGTGTTGGGACCTCTTTCAACTGAAGCAGACGCTGATCGTTGGTCAATAGAGTTGCCTCCAGCGCCAGTGCTGTCGCGGCAACAATCGCGTCTGGAAGCTTCAGACTGTACCGCTTTCGAAGGTCCACCGCGTGATTTTTGATTGCCAGAGTCAGTTCCATCACAGCGATATCTGCCAAGAACGCTCGCACCTTTTGCTCCTCTGATGGAGCCAGGCCTGGATATGCCAAGAGCTCCAACTCTGAGATCACTGAAATGATAGATGGTCCTGCGGGAAGAGGTTCTGAAAGGCGACCACCAAGAAAATAGAGAACGATATTGGTGTCGAGAACAAAGCGAACCACGGTCAGGTCCACTCATCTCGCAAACGACGCTGGTAGGCTACAGGATCTTCCGCCAGGTGGACACCACCCTCGTGACGCTGAAGTTGCGTGCTCCCATTGACTCCGGCTGCTATCCCTAACTGTTGTTCGATGCGCAGCCACTCCTCATAGGGAATCAGAACCCCGACAGGACGCCCCTGTTCGTCGGTCACAAGCTGTTTGTGAAGAGGACTCATGACTTCATTATTATAGAGAACCTAGCACCAAAGAGAAAGCGTAGGGCCGCTACTATAATAATGCATGCTGTGTGGTCAATCCCGGCCGGTTTAGCCTCCAGGACTTCACAGTGCTGTTACTGGAAAACCCGGCTGCGCGTCGAAGGCTCAATTCACCGAGAACAAAGGCTATCGGTGGTATTCGCGCGATAAGACTGCCTCAAGACGGCTCCAGGAAGCTGTCCCGAATCTAGGGCATGCCATACCTGGAAAGTTAGGCTGTGCTGATAAGGTAAGAAGTCTGGCAAGATCTCCACCTATTTCCACGAAATCATTCGAGTTTTTCTTCATGACAAGAAATCTCTTTCGCAAACGCTTGTAAGGCCGCAAGATTGTCCGTAGTCGGTAGCGGAAAGTCTTCACAGGGTTGCCCCTGCGTCATGGGATACATAAGTGACTCGCACGATCGCCGTGGCCAACGCGCAAGCCGGGATTGCTCGAATGTACGCGTGAACAGGTAGTGATGCGTTGGCGTAAATGGCGACCAGTGATCGTAGAGGAACCACTGCTGCGCGATGTCAATAATCTCAATATGCTCGAACGTCCTGTCACTTCGAGCAGTCCATGCTGACCGTAATAACTCTATTGCATCCTTGTCCGAAGATGGGGCGCTGTAGCCAAAGATCGTCAGCGTAAAGGCATCCCTAAACAAAATCTTGGCCGCGTCCCAATTTCGTCTGATGTAGGGGTTGGCGGAATAATCCTTCTGCCCAATTGGGTAGAGCAATGGGACATCAGCCAATTGCTGAAGGCACTGGGGGCATCGATCCTTCCTTGCCCCCCATTTATCGTGATCGAGACATGCTCCGATCCGGACATTACCGTGGAGGAAGAAGATCTCCGGAAGTAAAACTGCGCTACGGTTACGCTGGTATGCGTCAAAAAGAAAAGGGTCCCAGTTGAAGGTAAATACCGCATCTTTCGGTCGTAGCGAGACTAGGAGGCGATCATAGAGAGTCGCTTCGTCTGGAAGCGACAGAGCGGAGAAATAACTGTCGATGCGCTGCTCTACCTCCTTTACCGTACGCGCGTACGTAGGCTCCGAGATCAACTGCCCATAGGTGAGTTCGAAGTTTATTTCCTTCGAGTCCTCTAGCCTTACTTGCTCAAGTACCGGTTGTAATCCGACGATGTTGATCAGATCATCCATGAGCGGCAGCGGCCTGCCTGCTGCTTCACCATTTGGGAATGCAGCTCGGCTCGCTCCGGCGCCCAGTAACACAATGTGAGGACGCAGATTGCTCGGATCTTCGATTAGGGCTTGTCTCGTCTTAATCATCACCGGCAACTTGAGTCGTAAAGCGATCGCGTCGTCCGTGAGATCCAACAATTAGACCGCGTCGCATAAGATGTGAGAGCAGCGAAGACCAATAGGGAGACCAAGCATAATCATCGACATCCCGAAACGCCTGAGACAACTTTTTGCTTGGTAAATTGCACGATGCTAATCCCATATGCCCAAGTGTCAAAGTAATTTGTAGCTATCCCGTTGGCCTGACCATCTGGTGTTCCCAGAAGATTCGCCACCTCAGTTTGGTTCATTCCAGGCACGATATGCTGACAAGCCTTCTGAGATCTAGATTGTACCTGCTCCTGAATTTGCCGAGCGAGACGACTCAATTCCTGTTCGCTCGCGTCAAGCTTGGCGTCTGTTTCTTTGAGGCGGTCTACCAATGATCCACTTCGCTCTGACCGATTGGTGGGCGTACTAATCGACTGGATTTTCGCATTGACCTGCGACAACATCTGCTCGATTTGCTGTTGCTGCTGATCCAATTTCGTTGCCTTCTCGCCAAGTGCCTGCTGAATCACTGCCAGTTCATTCCGTGCCTGATCTAGTGTTTGCTCCTGGGCTTGGCTCTGTGCTTTAAGACGGCCTTGAATACCCACCAGCTTGGATGCGGGAACTCGCAACAGGCGATACACTGTCACGGTGCCATCCGCGTTCGGCTCCTCAAAGGTCATTTGCGTCTCAATCACAAGCCCTTGAGCTTCGAGGCTGGTGATCTGTGCAAAGTTCATCAGCTCAACCTTCCCCTGCTCAAACGCCTGCCAGCGCCCCTCTTCAACCGTCCGTGCCCTTGACGCCACTCCCACTACAAACAGCTCTTCGCCCTCGATGAAGGATGATTTCTCAGTCCAAAATGGGCGTGTATCTTTGGCTGCCCAAGCAAGAGAAGTGGACAGGAGAATCCCAGTTAGTGCGACCCCTACAATGGAAATGACTTGACGGGTCTTGTGCTGACTCATAGAGCGGAATCTCCGAATTGTTGAGAGGCCAGCTTCCTAACCTGGCCTGATACCGCAGCGCTAAGCATCCTTTATATCACGCAGTCGGGCAAATCGTGCTTTGATGTAGAGCACACGGGTTTGCTTTTCATCGCCTCCGGCTTGTGCATAGGCCTTCGTCCAGAGGGCTTTATCAACCGTATTGGTATCTAGCTCCTGTGCGATCTGTGCATATAAGCGGTCTTCATGCGCTTCGGCAGTGTTTTGGCTTGGCTTATCTGAAATGGAAATGAGGGCAGTTGGTTTTACGGTCGGTTGCAGGGAAGACATGTCTTTTGATGTTCTTGACGGAGGTACCGGGTTCTGTCCCGCTTTCACGCTGTGCTCAAAGGTAACCCTGACTCGCTCCGACCTTTGAAGGTATGTCACCCAGATCGCACAAGAAACCGCCCAAGGAATAAAACTGAATACGAGCGACTCTCCCAGCGAAGGAAATGGGTTCAAGAAACCAGCAAGAGCGATGCCTGGCCAAAGGCCCAGCAAAAGGCAGATTGATACAGGTCTAAAGCTCGGATGTTTCGAGAAGAGCAGCGCAGTGATGACAACCACAGTCAGTCCATAAATCCATAGCACCAGCTTTATAAATATGACTTCGGGTGTATCAACAGCTAAAAGCTTGCCCAGCGAGAATCCACCCTTGAGAGCTTCTGCATTAACGGTGCTGACTGCTGAAAGAAATCCGAACAAAATGGCGAACGCAAATAGGAGAAGCCATCCACTGACACCGTATAATGGATGCCTCCTTGCCTCCTCAGGAGTTACTTGCAACCATATATAGCCGCTAAAGAACTGATTAGGCTTTCGGTTGAAGTATTTATAAACGCCGACAACTATTGCAGTGATCGCCGCAAAAACCGCACCAAAGATCACGCGCATGGCAGACTGCATAGACGAGTCGGTAAGTTCTCGCGGCGGATGCGTTGAGATAAGCCCCACCAGAAATGCAAATCCTACCCACATGAGGACGGAGCCCCAAGGGTATGGTTGCCGTGGGAAAGGCATCTCGTTCTGCTGCACACTAACCGCCGCGGGATCTAATGTCGCCTCTGGCCGTTCATCTACTTTCCCTTCACGGAGCCTTCCCACACATTTCGGGCATCGATCAGAGTGGATAGCAATGTCCCACGACTTGTCAGCTTCTGAGAAGCTATACCCACAGCTGAGACAATAATACGTACGCACCTGGCCTCAACTTAATCTGACAATATCCCGTTTGACCAATGAATCGTAAAATAACTTGTATTGGCGAACTTAGTGGCCGGCTCCTTCACGTCATGCTCAGGGCCAGGTCTTGTAATTTCACATTGTATGCAGACTGCTTTTCACCGCTCTATAATCTGCCTCGCCAGATCAATCAACACCCCTTCCCTTAACCCCAGATCGCTCACCAAACATTCTTCTCGCTCAAGCGTCTCCATGATTGTCCGAATAATGATTACTCCGGCGGCGATGACTTCTTCACGGTTCTTCTCCAAGCCAGACAGACCAACACGCTCGGCCTTCGTTCGGCTGAGCAGCGTCTGCTCTAATTCACGAATCGTTTCCAGCTTCAATTGATAATTATGAATACGTGCCGGCTCGTAGGTGGGAAGCTTCTGGGCCATGGCGACGAGGCTTGTAATCGTGCCGGCGGTGCCGACAAATGTCGCCTGAGGATAGTCACCCATGCCGGCAACAGCCGCTTTCGTCTCTCTGGCAACCCACTCTCGCGCTTGGCGCACCTCCTCATCCGTTGGGGGATCATGGCGCAACAGGCGTTCACAGAGTCGGACGACTCCGATATCGATCGAGCGAACGATCGGCTTATCCGGGGGCCGATCAAGGATGAATTCGGTACTACCTCCACCGATATCCAATGCGAGGATGTCCATCACTCCAACCGGTAAACCGGATCGAATGCCGAGCAAGGTCCTCCGCGCTTCTTCCTCACCCGAAATCACTTCAATGTCGAACCCGGCTTCTCGTTTGATACGTACAAGAAACTCGTCTCGATTCGCCGCATCTCGGACGGCGCTCGTGGCTACAATCGATGATGCTTCGACCTGGGAGTCGTTGATGATATTCCGCCATTCTTGCAGACAGTGGATGACCCGATCTATTGCGGCTGGACTCAAACGCTTGGTCTGATCGACTCCTTCGCCGAGACGGAGAATGCGCCTATCGGATCGGACTTCTTGGAGAGGTTGTCCAGGGACTAGATCCGCGATTAACAAACGACAGGTAAGGGTGCCGATATCGATACCGGCGAATCGTCGCGCGTGCCGACGCGGCTCACTCATTGCTCATTCCGAATTTCTTCCATTTCCGCTTCCAGTTTTTTCCGCGACTCCTTCAGCACCTCGACCTCTTTGACGAGACGCACGATCTCAGCGTCATACACGACACGCTCGGCCGTTTCGCCCCGCTCCTTCATGTCGACGGCGCGCTCGCCGATGTCTTTGTACAGATCGGAGAGTTGCTGGTCGAGCTTGCGGAGTTCCAGCCTCATGCGCAGCAACTCCGTCTCTTCCAATGCACGGCCGGCAGCATGGACGGTCCCCAGTCGCAAGGTGGCGACCCCGGCTCGCAAGTCATCTTTCAATCGCTGGAGGAATCCCATCAATGTCCTAGCTTATCGATCCAAGGTCGAGTTTTTTCTCCCATTTCCTCAACATCGCGTCACGCAACCCTTGATGGGCCGGCTCTTTCAACCCTGGGTCCGATTTCAGCAGCGAAAAGGCCTCCTGTCTGGCCTGCTGCAATAGGTCCCCGTCTCGCACCAAATTCGCCACACGAAACTCCGGCATCCCCCATTGGCGCAAGCCAAAAAACTCTCCCGGCCCTCTGATCCGCAAATCGTCCTCGGCAATCACAAATCCATCGTTTGACCGGACAAGCGCCTCCAGCCGCTCCTTTGCCATGGACACGGACTCCTCACTCCCCATCGCACGTCTTCCTAACTGTGTCCGCCTTCGTCCCAGATTCTGAGCCATCAAGAGGCAATAGGATTGCTGGTTGCTCCGCCCCACCCGTCCGCGCAATTGGTGCAGTTGTGCGAGACCAAACCGCTCGGCATGTTCGACCAAAATGACTGACGCATTCGGCACATCGACTCCGACCTCGATCACCGTCGTCGCGACCAATAGTTGGATCGTTCCGGCTTTAAAACCGGCCATGACCGCTTCCTTTTCGGCGGCTTTCATGCGCCCATGCAGCAGGCCGACACGGAATTCTGAAAACTCCCCGTTCTGTAACTGTTCGGCTCCCTGAATCGCTGCCTGGAGGTCGGTCTTCTCTGATTCTTCCACCAGCGGATAGACCACGTACGCTTGCCTTTCGGCACGCAATTCATCGCGCACAATTTGATAGGCGCGCCGTCGCTGCGCGTCATGAAAAAGAAATGTCCGGACCGGCTTTCGTCCAGGTGGCAGGACATCGATCACCGATACATCAAGATCGCCATACACCGTCATCGCCAATGTCCGAGGAATGGGCGTGGCCGTCAAGACAAGCACGTCCGGCTTGTAACCCTTGTCGATCAGTGCCTTTCGCTGCAGGACACCGAACTTGTGCTGCTCATCGATCACCGCCAACCCCAAGTTCTTGAATCTCACTCCCTGTTGGATGAGGGCATGGGTGCCGACGGCCACTTGAATTTCACCTCTAGCCAGTTGCTCAGCCTGCGTCTTCTTCACCGAAGCTTTATCTCCCCCTCGCACGAGAATCGTGCGAAGCCCTAAGGCCTGCAACGTTCCGGACAGGTTTCGGTAGTGCTGCTCCGCCAGAATCTCGGTCGGTGCCATCAGCGCGGCCTGATACCCTGACCCACAGGCCATCACCAGTGCATGCAAGGCAACCGCCGTTTTCCCGGATCCCACATCGCCTTGCACCAGACGATTCATAGGGCGTGGGGAAATCATGTCTCGAAATATTTCGAGAATGACTCGATCTTGTGCCGTCGTGAGATGAAACGGCAAAAGACGGCTGAGCTGTTGCAAGAGGGGTGTCCGTGGGTTGAATCGCAGTTCCTTCGGCTCTTCATGCACCGATCGATTCCTGGACGCCAAGGCCAATTGAAGGAGCAGGAGTTCCTCGAACGCCAATCGCCGATGGGACGCCGTCTTCCCTCGCTCTAGGAGCTGAAGATCGGTGCCGGTCTTGGGAAAATGGATATCATAGAAGGCTTCGTGAATCGGGATCAACCGCTGCCGCGCTCGAAGGGGCACAGGCAAATGGTCCAGGAGTTCCATCCCATGTTCCGCCAACAGATTCTTCACCAACACCCGCATCTGGCGTGAGGTCCATCCTTTGGTCTCGTGATAGATCGGCACGATACGACCGACATGCAACGTCGATTCGGTATCCTCTCCGAGAATTTCATATTGTGCCACATCCATTCGCGGGACCATCCAACCTTGTCGACCTGAGAGCACCCGACCGCTCATCATCACACGAGTCCCGACCGTAAGCATCTCCTCCAAATACGGTTGATTGAAGAACACCACCTGCATTCGACCAGACTGATCTTCGATGCCGACTTCCACTATGCTCAATCGCCGCTTTCTTGTTCGTTTCGCCTCGCATGTTCCGATCACCCCACTGATAGAGACACTCATCCCCGGGACGAGATTTCCGATCGGTGTCATGACCGAACGGTCCTCGTAGCGCCACGGGATGGTCCAAAGCGCATCATCCACCGTCGCGATATGCAATCGTTGCAAAACATTGGTGCGTTTCGGTCCGACGCCTTTGACGAACCGGACCGGAAGATTCCAAAGATCGGATCTGCCGACCATCACTTCTGAGTCACAGGAAGCTTGCGTCGGCGAATCTTTCGGCCGAATGAGCTTTTGTTGATCAACGGACCGAAGCGCCTTAATGAGCAAAGCAGCCGCCTGCAATCGTCGACGTTGTTCATCGAAGGGAAGCGCCGGCTGAAAATCGATGAAGAGGTCCCGCAATGCAATCAGGCGGGCTTCAACGGCTTTGGGGTAAACATCTTGGCGAAGAGCAGACAAGACTTGTGACGAAATAAATGATCTCAGATTTGTGACGGCCTTTAGGTGGGCACACTCATCTCGACTCGCAAACTCGATCGGTCGCGCGATGCGGTCCAACCACTCCTGAAACGGCAAGGCCGGACTCGATTCAGTGGGAGCCTGCATATGGTGGGGATCGTAGCACAGCGTTTCTCAGCGCTCAACGAACCCGGCAACCTCGTGTTGGAGTGCATAACCTATTTTACTGGATTGCTTGGTCACCTTTTCCTAGGGTGCTACACTCGGTCTCAAGCACACATGTATCGTCGTAACATCAAACATATTCTGATACCGCTTGCGGTCGGCCTGACTCTGGTGATTGTATACAACCTGTTCTTGAGGCCTGCCCTGCCACCCCAAACGGTGCAACTCGCGGAAACCGTCGAACCGGTAGCTTCTCCTCCCACTCCGCCGCAGAGCTGGTCGATCGAAAGTGAGGCGAAATCAGTTCGCGTACTTGATCAGAGCGTGGTACCGCCTACCCCGCATGAGGACCTGCTGGAAACCATTCGCGATGAGATCGAGAAACATAACTTGTCGCTCGCCGAAACGAAACTGAAAGAGCTCCCTCCAGCTGTTCTGTCCAACACAAAGTCCAAGTCCTTCGTCGCAACCCTGTGGAACAATCTCGGGTTGCAACAGGAACGACTCAACGGCACTCGGGCTTCAGTTAAATCGTTCAAGCGGGCTGCGGATCTTGACGCGTCGAATCCCGTGATCCTCATGAATCTCGCCCATGCCTATTGGGAACAGCGGGACCGCGCGCTGAACGCAGAATTCCTGATGAAATTGATGGAGGTGACTCCAGAAGAACCATTCCCACACTTGGCCATGGCTGACTTGTTACAAGAACAGGACAAACTGGAGGAAGCGGCAAAACATTTAGACCAAGCTGCCGACCGAGCGCGGCAGGATCCCGGATTGCAGTCCTATCTCGCCGCCGTCACAATGAAGGTTCGTCGCACTCAGTCGGTTGAATCTCGCATGACTGCAAAAAGCAGTACTCACTTTATCGTGAAATTCGACGGTGAGGAAGACCAGAGCACCTGGATCTCAGTGCTGGAGATTCTTGAAGAAGCTTACAGAGAAATTGGACAAAAGTTCGGTCATTTCCCCTCGAAACCGATCATGGTCGTCCTCCATGCCAAGGATTCGTTCCAAGGGGCGACCGGAAGTCCGGCCTGGGCCGATGGTCTTTATGACCCAACCCTTGGACGCATTCAGATTCCCACTCAAGGGGCAACCACGGATCGAAAATGGTTGGCGAGCGTGCTCCGTCACGAGTATGTCCATGCCCTCCTCCATGATCGCTTAGGAACAAGCAGCGGGGCACTGCCGACCTGGTTGAATGAAGGTCTGGCCATGCAATTGGCGGGAGATGTGTGGCCCGAGCTTGATCAGGCCATGAGCGGAGACATCAAAGTCATTCCCTTGACCTATCTGGAAGGCTCGTGGGGCGCACTGCCGGCCGGTACTTCGACGGTGGCCTACTTAGAGGCCAATTCGGCAACACGCTACCTCATTGAACGATGGGGGATGGCCCGAGTCAATGAGTTGCTGAATGCTTTACAAGCCAAGTCATCGGTAGCAGCTGCGCTTCAAAACAAGTTGTTTGTCTCCTACGAACAGTTCCACCAGCAGTGGCTCGAAAGCTTCGAACGGAGCCGGTCATAACCTTGTCGGCTTCCTTGCTGGTCGCTTGACCATGGATACGAGCGCGCTAGATCAATCCTGCCGCAGACTCTCCCTGCGGCAGATTAGGCCAGGCGGGAAGCATGTCGGCCTGATCGCGGTGCGACTGTTCGGGCACTTCATCTGAATCCATCTGAGAGAGCTGATCCTCCCACAGAACTTTCCTTCCGCTGTGATCATACATGCGAATTCTAAAGTTAAAGGTGTGGTAACTTGCGGGTGAAGTGCTGGCTGGCCGGATCGATCGACCTGCAATCAGCTGGGCCAGCGGAATTCGTGTACTGACGGTTGTAAACTCATCCTCCCATACAAGCATACCGGTCACCGCGTCCATTGCGCTCAGCAGAAACACAGGCTGCTCCGTAGTCGCTTCAACAATGTGTACCCTCGTAACGATCGCTTGCCGTAGCAGCGCGGTCGATACGACCTTTCCTCCTGCCTTCCAGTCAGGCTGCACAAGATTAAGCCGCCCTTCCCACTGGAACACTCCAGTATTTGCATCGTATACCCGCAACACGAAATTGGAGAGATCTGTAGCGCCAAGTCCGACTCCACCGGCAAAAATACGCGGTCCGTGGTTTGATCTCACGCCGTCGCTTTCTTTGACCGATAGTTCATAGGTTTCATTGGACAAGATCTCCCCAGATTCAGAGTCATACACCTTTACCGCGATCGTTGAGACGGTGCCGATTTGGTAACCGAACCCTGCGGCCACAATCGCCCTTTTGTCTTCTGTGCCGATTGCACCCCAGGCCTGACTAAATGAGAGACTCAAGACAACCGCGACCAGCCAGCTCAGGATTTTTGAAAGGTCATGGTAAGCACGACCCGGCAGGTGATCTGTCACATGGACTAAGCCTGAAAAGCTCGGCGATATGACCCATCTGGACAACATATATCTACCCTCCAAAAAGCTGAGCGCATTCTGGAAGAGGATATGTCGTCCGTAAATTCCTCGCTGTAGGAAGAATCCCCTCGAAAGAGGGGATCTCACAGAAGGCAGGAACCGCTCACGTCAGTTTTGTCGACTAGAGGGCTCGGCTTCGCCGAACCATCGATACCGATGGCGCGCAACTATGCGATAGCCCCATTCGGCCAGCCTCTTTGCAGAAGGGAACCGTAACCACCACAACAGAAGCTTCCCACCTGGGAAGATAGGGACGAGAGGGAGAAACGCTTCGAAGCCCTGAACTACTTCTCCTGAAGGTCGAATCAAGAATGCCACATTAGGACGACCAGGGCGATAATTCGACCCTAACATTCTCTTTGCCGCTTCGCTCTGATACGCAAGGAATCTAACGTCGGATTCTGCTTGCCCAACCCCCACTGCTTCGAGTTTCTGTTTTGTGGATACACATAACCGGCATTCTCCATCATAGACCAGTAGGCAGACTTGCGTTGATGACCGGCCCGTGATCTGCCCTTTGAAATCCATGGTGCAGACAGGTTAGCACTCTGAAACCGCAGGCAACAAGACAACCATTGCCGACGTTTTCCTCCACGGTCTATAGTCATCAGATGAAACAAACCGCCTTGCTGAATCTGCTGATCGGCACGCTTATCGTCGAGACAGGATTTTTTCTCATAGAAAACGACATATCCACAGACCCAGGCATGGCTTGGAGAGTCGGCTTTTTCATCCTCATGCCTCTGGCACTCGCGGTATTGATTTGGTTTCAGCTTCGATGGGCTGCCATGGCTTGCGTGATCTATGCCACGGTTGGATTGGCACTGGACATAGCAACAATCATTCAGGTGCTGACAAAAGATTCAGTGGTGGGCGTGTCCTTGATAGCCACTGTGATAAGCGGGCTCTTCAATTTTTTCTTGATTGTGTTCGGCGGACGGTCGCTTTTGGACGTGGGCCCGGGGCCGATGCCTCTAGAACCCCATCCTCCCAATCCTCCGTCCCCTTCCTGATGGGAAGCGATCTGATCGCCACGAATCCGGTATCTTTCAGCCACTTAGCCGTCTCCGAGGCTGAATAGGTGTTTCCGCCTTCTGTAAACAATAACATCGACACAGCGAACAAACTTGCTTCTATTGGGTGCAAACCTTCGCGATCGTGGAGAAATGCGTCTTGGATGATGAATCGACCACCGGGCGCTAATGCGGCCAAAGCTCGATGAAAGATGGCCTGGTTCTCTTCGGGCGAATAAATGTGCAGCACATTCGAATACCAAATCACATCATACATACCAGGGATAGGTTCGGTGGAGAAATCGAGCGGTAGATAGGAAAGTCTCCGCCGCGCTTTATGAGTACCGGCGATTTCTTTGGCGACATCAAGAGCGGCTTCTCGATCACAGACAGTGGCCTGAAGCATTGGATTCTCGGCGAGAAACGCCATCGCGTAGGTGCCTGGCCCTCCACCGAGGTCCAGCAGTGTTTTGGAACGAGCTAAAGGAACCTGAGCCGCAATCGCCGGGGCAATTTCCAAGGTCCTATGGTGCATGGCCCACGTGAATTGTCGACGGTAGTCCGGACTGTCTGGAGTATCATGGTCGATCGGCAGGCCACTCCTCACGGATTCCAACAGTCGTATCCAGTCTGTCCAATGGCTTTTGATCAAATTCAAATAACCACCGCGATATGCGCGATGGCCAGCATTCAACGCTGTTGCTCCCAGCCGGCTATTCCGATAGCCGGCTCCTTTTTTCTGCAATACCCCGACGGCTGCGAGATTACGACAAAGGATACTCAAACCTCTTTCGCTGACCTTGAGCTCCTTGGCAAGGTGGGGAATCGTCCACGATCGGTCGCCGACAGTCGTAAAAAGACCCAGTTCCAGCGCTGCCAACAACACTCGCGGCAATCGATAGGCTGAGACAGCGTCCCGAAATTCGTCGAACGTCGTGATTTGTTGAGTCACGATGCGCTTCCGATTTGCCTACAGCACCATCGGAGAAGATCTTCCAGTTTGGCGCGGTTCTGCAGATCCGCATCTCGCGCAAACGTAACCGCCACAAACTCGTCGGTCATCTCGGTCTCCTCAACAAACCCGGATTGAAGGAGGAGCGCCCGATATTTGTCGACAGCCGGCTGAAGAAAGTACTTGGCTTGCTTCGCGACTTCATCGGTTCCCAAATCCTCTGGCGTTCCTTCCGACATGAGCGCAATAACCTCATCCATCGCCACCCCATACTGGCAAAGAACCCTCCCATCCGGCCTGACTTCCAAAAGCCAGCCATCTACCCCAAGATCCATGAGTAGCGGACCGCTTGGCTCCAATTCGTAAAACTGAGGGAAAGACCGCATCAGATCGGCACGAAGCTGCGTCCATGCAAGGGAAACCGGTTCCGTCATGCCTGCATCCCTCGTTGAGACCGCGACTGATACGGATCGGCGAGGCGGGCGCGCAGTATGTTTAGGCGCTGCGTGTTTTCTTCCAGTTTCGGCAGATGATACTTGCGATCCATGTGCACGACCTGTTCGAGAAGATCTGCGGCCTCCTGCAAACGCCCCATTTCCTCATAACATTGAGCCAGCACGTATCGGGCGCCACCGGAACGAAGTTCGTCGCGTAACCGCTCGGCGACCGACTGGCTGGTTTGACAACAAGCGATGGCTTCGTCGTAGCGCTTTTGTATCAAGAATGTGCGGCCTATCATACGCCAGGCATCCGCAACTCCGCCGAGATTATTCAGTCGACGCATCAACTCCAACGAGCGTTCGTAAAACTGAATCGCCTCCTCAAAGTGACCGGTTTCACGAGCCACCAGACCAAGGTCAGAGAACAGGACCGCCTGGGCCGGCTCATCATGCGTTTTGGTCATGAGGTCGAGGGCTTCCAGATAATACGCCTGTGCCCGATCCCATTCGCCGGCATCAGCCAGGAGGTTTCCCAGATTTGCCAGCGTCGTCCCGATGCCTTTCTCATCACCAAGAAGTTTTTGCAATTCCAAGACCTCCTGATAATTCGCCCGGGCAGACTCCCGCCGTCCGCTGACTGCACAGATGTTACCCAGGTTACCAAGTGTGGCAACCAGAGCACGTTGATCACCGGTGAGCCGATCATACTCTAACGCCTTGGCGTAACAGGTGTACGCCTCCGTGTAGTATCCTCGCGAGAAATGGTCGTTGCCTTGTCGATTCAATTCTTCGGATAGGCTGGTCCGCAAGGTCATGACGTGACCGACAAGAGTTGTTCCACTTGCTGTTTTCCGCCTTCAAGTATGGAGGCGCCGTCTCCGACAAGAAGGCTATCGAAATTATACTTCAAGAGGCGATGGAGCCCATCCTTGGCCTTTTGGACGTCCACATACTTTTCGGAAGGAAGCATGCGTACGGAACCCGGTGGTTTACCGATCAACGCATCTCCTACGATCAACACACCTCGACCCCGTTCGATAAACAACGCAGATTCTCCCGGAGACTTCTGATCCTTCAGATGGATGGCCCAAATCCCGCCGGGTAATAGCTCACCATCCTTGTAGGTCTTCGTTGGATTCACATCCATCTGGACGGCATCGGCTTCCGGCGTTCGCAACTGACATCTGAGCTCTGCCTGATAGACGGCAGCCTCTCGGATGTGATCTCGGTTTGTGATAACGATGTAATCAATCGGTTCATGGCGACGGACGACCGCTCTCGCCTCGGCCGTCATCGGAGGTGGGTCCACCAGGATCTTATGTTCACCGATCACCAGGAACAATCCGTTGAAGTCGAGCTGCTTCTCGTCGGAAAACCACGACCATTGCCAGATATCGGGCAAGATTTGTTTCATGGCAAAAAGCGGCGGCTTATAAATTGGGAATTCATAACGCCACAGAAATCACAGAGTTGCGATGGCGTCCTTGATCGTCTTGGTGACTTTCGTCCGGACGCTGGCTTCGTGAGGCAAGTCAATAATGTCATCTTCAGGCACGGTGATAAATTTACGATTCGGCCCTTTCGTCAGCGAGATCAAGAACATGCTGTTGGAGGGAGTGACTGGGATCACGACTTGTACGGACCCGTCAATGCCCTGTACTACTTCTAGGAACTTTTGTTTCCCCTCCTCCATCTCATCCATCGTTTCTCTGTCTCCTCACCTTTTCATTCCTCACTCCGCAGGTCGATAGCCGAGGTTTCTCCCCCTGCGCGCATCGACCGATGCACTGACCTCACCTTCATGATACGAACAATTCCCGCGTGCGCGGGCGGCGAGCAAGGAGAAATTTCGGCTGTCGACCTGCTACATCTTATTTCCGCCTGCCAACAGCTTTTCAATCTCTGCAAGAATCACATCGACTCCCGCCAATTCCATATTGCCGACTCGCTGCCAGCGGATGACGCCATTCTGGTCGATCACATACACATTTGGGATAAACTTCCCCCCACCGTACAGCTTATCCGTCACCTTGGCGGGATCTAAAAGATAGGGATAAGTGACTTTGACCGGGAAGCCAGACAAGAATTCGCCGACCTCTCGTTTTGCGTTGCCGGACGAATTGACCCCCAGCACGGCCACGCTCTTGCCTTGTGTAGACTCATATACTTTTTGCAAAGCGCTTCCCTGTATCATGCAAGGCTCACAGATATGAAAGAGTCCCAACACCACAACTTTACCTTTATAGGACTCGAGTGACAGAGTTTCACCGGTGATCGCGGTAAGGGTGAAGGATGGGGCTTTCTCTCCCACCTGGAATAATCCCGCTGCTGAAACCGGTGTCGTGCACAGTACTGGGAAGATCAACAGCCCGAACGCCAGTGCAAGTCGTCTCATCACGATCTCCCTTTCACATGATCCTAGTCGTCATGGCACTACCGCTGCTCAAACACTCATCGAGTGGATGTTGCATCCTACCACGGCAATTTTTGAAGCGGCAACCGCGGGACCGGTGGGAAATTAATCTTCGACAGGGCCCCCGCGCTGGTTCAGCATATCCTCGAGCTGTTCCTTGGTTCCACCTTCAAATCGAACGAACTCAAGTCCAAATCGATCACCATTCTTCCAACGGACGAGGGCGAGGGCGATGATAATCGGAGGCCGAGCCTCTGGAGCTTGCACACGGAGACTCAGACCGGCTCCGATGGGGAGCTGGACATGACTCTCGATTTCACATCCGGCAATCGTGAGATTGGTCAGCGTTCCATGACCTGATCCTTCATCTCCTGTGAATAAAGCCGGATAGTCGACTTGCACTCGGCGTCTACCCCGTAGCTGCGCTTTCTTATCGTCTTTCGGTGGAGGCGTCATGTCGTCCGTACAGAACGAGCTCAGCGCGCGGATTCGAACAGGCCTAATTGAAGCTCTTCTGCGCGGGTAAATGGGATAGGATAGCGCTCGGTAAAACAGGCCGTACAGTACTGATCGGGCGTCCTCGGGGCGGATTTCAACATGCCGTCAAGGCTGAGATACGCCAAACTGTCGGCTGTGATGTACTTGCGGATTTCTTCCGTCGAATGATCGGAGGCAATAAGCTCTTTTTTCGTCGGTGTGTCGATTCCGTAAAAACAGGGCGAGAGGATCGGTGGTGAGCTGATCCGCATGTGGACTTCTTTTGCTCCTGCTTGTCGGATCATTTTGACGATCTTACGGCTTGTCGTGCCTCGAACTAACGAGTCGTCGACGACGACGACTCGTTTCCCATCCAACATTTCGGGCACGGCATTCAGCTTAACCTTGACCCCGAAGTGGCGAATCGACTGTTCCGGCTCGATAAATGTTCGCCCTACATAGTGGTTGCGGATCAAACCGGTTTCAAACCGGATTCCCGCCCCCTCGGAATAGCCGAGCGCCGCCGGCACGCCGGAGTCTGGAACGGGAATCACGACATCCGCCGGCACCCATGACTCTTGAGCCAACTGCCGCCCCAACGCCTTACGCGTCGCATAGACGGCATTGGCCCCGAAGATGCGGCTGTCGGGCCTCGCAAAATAGACGTACTCGAACACACACATCGCCGGATTTTTCTTGGGAAACGGATGGTGGCTGTCGAGTCCTTGATCGCTGATGACGATCAGCTCGCCCGGTTCCACCTCTCGAACATACTCGGCATCGAGCAAGTCAAACGCACAGGTCTCGGACGCCACAATCCAGCTGCTGCGCAGACGCCCGATGCACAGCGGTCTGAGGCCGTAGGGATCACGCGCGGCGATAAGACCGTTGTCGGTCATCAACACAACCGAGAAGGCCCCTCGTACTTGGTTCAGAGCATCGATGACCCGCGCGAGAAAGGAGCCGGCTCGCGAGTGTGCGATGAGATGGATGATGACCTCGCTGTCGGATGTGGACTGGAAGATCGCCCCGTAGGCTTCGAGCTCGTGCCGGAGCATTTGTGCATTGATGAGATTGCCATTATGAGCCAAGGCCAAATTACCGAGTGCGAAATTCACGGTCAACGGCTGCACATTCTTCAGATCGTGACCACCGGTGGTAGAGTAGCGATTGTGCCCGATGGCCATATGGCCCGGCAGCTTCTCCAGCACCGATTTGTGAAAAATGTCGGCAACGAGGCCCATACCTTTCTGTATAAAGAATTGATCTCCATCTCCGGCGACAATCCCGGATGCCTCTTGCCCGCGGTGCTGCAGCGCATACAGTCCCAGATATGCCAGATTGGCGGCTTCTTCATGGCCGAAAATGCCGAAGACGGCGCACTCGTCGTGAAACTTATCGGGAGAGAGGATCGGCAATTCTTTGTTCATGATCCTTAGCAATCCACAAAACTAGACTTGGTTCAGCGCTCGCTCCAAAGATAACCCCCATCGATCATGCAGCATCACCACTGGTTGATCGATCATGGGTTCCGTCGAACCGTTATCTCCGACGGACACGATGAGCCGTTCGCCGGAGACGGCTCCAATCACTTCAGCCGGGACACCGAAACGCTTCGCGTGATCGAGAATGGCCTGTCGATGGACAGGTTTGGCAGAGATCACAATCCTCGATTGACTTTCGCCGAAGAGAACGGCGTCCTTTCGAAGCTGACCTCTGGTCAATCTTACCACAGCACCCAGGGTCCGTTCTGGTCCGGAGATGCAACTTTCCGCCAACGTGACGGCGAGACCACCTTCTGAGCAATCATGTGCAGACTGTAAGAGACCATCACGAATCAGCGACAGCACGCAGTCATGGAGAGCCTTTTCCGTATTCAGACTTAAATAGGGTGGTGATCCTTGTTCGCGAGCATGAACGACCTTGAGATACTCCGATCCTCCCAAATCCTCCCGAGAAGCGCCCAACAAGATGACGTCGTCGCCTTCCTGCTTGAACCACTGGGTCATCGACCGTTCAGCGTCATCGATCAACCCGACCATGCCCAGCATGGGGGTAGGATAAATGGAGAGTCCATTGGTTTCGTTGTAAAAGCTGACGTTCCCGCTCACGATGGGGATCTGGAAATGCTCGCAGGCATCTTTCATCCCTTCAATCGCCATGACGAACTGCCACATGATATCGGGTCGCTCCGGGTTGCCGAAATTGAGACAATCCGTCAAGCCGATCGGGACAGCGCCGGAACAGACGAGATTCCGCGCCGCCTCCACCACGGCCAACCGGGCCCCTTCATAGGGATTCAACAGGCAATAGCGGCTGTTGCAATCCACCGTCATCGCCACGGCCTTCTTCGTACCCTTGATCCGCACCACAGCCGCATCGGACCCGGGTCGTACCATGGTGTTCGTCCGCACCATATGATCGTACTGTTCGTACACCCACCGCTTGCTGGCGATCGTCGGTGACTCCAACAAGGTCAGCAATGCCACGTTCGCATCTTTCACATCCTGAATGGCGTCATAGTTCAGGTTCGTCAGCATATCCTGATAGGCCGGCGGCTGAAAGGGCCGTTCATAACGCGGGCCGTCATCAGCCAATGCCTTCGCCGGAATCTCTGCAACAACCTTCCCCTGATCCAGGATACGCAAGATTCCGTCGGCGGTCACTTTCCCGACCACGGCGACGTCCAGATCCCACTTCCGGCAAATCTCGATACATTCGTCTTCCTTGCCGGCCTTCGCCACCATCAACATACGCTCCTGAGATTCGGATAACATAATCTCATAGGGCGTCATACCGGGCTCGCGCCGTGGTACCACGGTGAGGTCCAACTCGATCCCGTTGCCGGCACGGGAGGCCATTTCGCAGGAGGAACTCGTCAGCCCTGCAGCACCCATGTCTTGAATCCCGACGAGAAGATCGCGTTCCATCAATTCCAGACAAGCTTCCAACAGCAATTTCTCAGTAAAGGGGTCGCCGACCTGTACCGTCGGACGCTTTTGTTCCGACTGATCGTCGAACGAATCGGACGCCATCGTCGCCCCGTGAATCCCATCGCGGCCCGTCTTTGAACCGAAATAGATCACGGGATTACCGACGCCCGCGGCAGTGCCGCGGAATATCTTGTCCTGATGGGCAAGACCGAGACAAAACACATTGACCAACGGATTAAGGGCATAGATGTCGTTGAAGACGATCTCGCCGCCCACAGTAGGGACCCCCATGCAATTGCCGTAACCCGCGATGCCGGAGACGACTCCCTTCATGAGATGGCGATTCTTCGGCTGGTGCAATTCTCCGAACCGCAGTGAATCAAGGAGCGCGATCGGCCTCGCCCCCATGGTAAAGATGTCACGCAGAATGCCGCCTACTCCCGTGGCAGCGCCCTGATAGGGCTCGATAAACGACGGATGGTTGTGCGATTCCATCTTGAAGACCACGCACAGCCCGTCGCCGATATCAATTGCCCCCGCATTTTCACCCGGCCCTTGCACGACCCGAGGCCCGGTCGTCGGCAACTTTTTCAAGTGCACCCGAGAACTCTTGTAGGAGCAGTGCTCGGACCACATCACAGAGAACATGCCGATCTCCGTCAGATTGGGCTCACGCCCGAGAATGTCGATGATTTTTTGGTATTCCTCGCCCGTCAGATTGTGCTGAGCGATGAGATCTTTGGTGATAATCGGCATGCCGGTCTGCATCATACCCTAGCGGTGACAGCGATAAAGTACTTCCACGGGACATTCCGATCTACAGACTGTTCAACTCCAGGAGACGCATACCGTAGTCGCAAGCGTTGCATAGCGTGACCGGCGAGGCGCGAGATCTCGCGCCTCGCCGAGTCGGTCTGTGTGGGCAACGAACCCTGATCCTGTCCTACTGCACTTCCACCTTAATGGCTGATTCAGCGGCCAAGGTTTCATGATCCTTATCTGCCGCAACGAGCTTGATCTCACGAGTCCCGGGTGACATTCCCTTGACCGTCCCTTTCCATCCCTTCTGATATTCCCCATCCACGAAGCAATGGACGTGCGTCGCCTTGCTGCCCTTTGTCAGTTCGTACTTGACTTCAACATCGCCACCC
>JAHBWU010000043.1 GCA_019636835.1 Nitrospira sp. | reverse complement strand
CTGGACACGAGGCGTGAAACGTGAGACGTAAGGCAGCAACATCTTCAGTTTCGTATTGTCTCGCTTTACACCCCTAACGGCTTTTATGGACTATCAAGTCTCTGCGCGTAAATATCGGCCCGGAACGTTTGACGATGTAATCGGTCAGCCCCATGTCGTCCAAACGTTAATGAACGCGGTCTCGACGAAGCGGATCGCGCATGCGTATTTATTTTCCGGCACGAGAGGCGTGGGGAAAACGACCGTGGCGCGAATCCTCGCGAAGGCACTCAACTGCGAACGGGGGCCGACAAGTCGTCCCTGCGACACCTGCGAGAACTGCCGCGAGATCGCACAGGGGAATTCGGTTGATGTCATTGAAATTGATGGCGCGTCCAATACCAGCGTGGACGATGTGCGAGAGATCCGCGAGAACGTTAAGTTCACGCCGTTTCGTGGTCAGTTTCGAGTCTACATTATCGATGAAGTCCACATGCTCTCAAACTCGGCATTTAATGCCCTGCTGAAGACCCTCGAAGAACCACCAGCACATGTGGTTTTCATCTTTGCGACAACGGAGATTCACAAAATTCCCGCGACGATTCTCTCGCGATGCCAGCATTACAACTTTCGTCGGATTGCCAAAACCGAAATCATTGAACGACTTCGGCATGTGGCAGCGCAAGATCAGTTGACGCTCGAGGAACGGAGCTTCGTGGCCTTGGCTCGCGCCAGTGAAGGGAGTATGCGGGATGCCTTGAGCTTGCTCGATCAGGCCATTGCATATGGCGGCAAGGCCATCAGCCACGCAGATCTCGAACTGCTGTTGGGAGCGGTACCTCAGGAAGTGGTGCAGGAACTCATTAGAGCGATTGTGGCCCAAGACAGCCCTGCTGCCCTTACCAGTCTGGCCAATCTACTGGACGGAGGACATGACTTGCGGGCATTCTGCGCGGAAGTAGTGGAACACATCCGCAATCTGCTCGTGGCGGCAGTCGTTCCCGGCACGGCCGACCTGCGTAGCTTGATTGAAACCTCGGAAGACGATCTGAACCAGCTGTCGATGAATGCCAAGACGCTGACTCCGGAACAGCTTCAGGAACTGCTGGCAACCTTCATCCAAGCGGAAGACTCATTACGATTCAGCAGCCACCCCCGTTTTGTGATGGAGACCGCGGCTGTTCGAGCCACAAGGCTATTGCGCCGACGCGAAGGTCCAGAGGCCCTCTGGGTACAGACAGCGTCTTCCACCCAGAAACCTCCGGCTGAGCCGGAAGGACGCAAGAGTGGCCCATCAATTCCTCCGGCTTCGCGCCAGGGCGTACCCGTTGCGTCAAGGCCCATCCCTAAACCCACTTCCACTTCCAAGGAAGAAACGGATGAAGCGCCATCGACCTCACCTGGATCATCTCACAATCCACCGGCCGATGTGGCGACAGCTACCCCTGCCACCGTACCTCCTCTAGCCGTCGGCCCACAACCGACGTTGCAGTGGGAATTAATCCAAGAAGAGGTTGCAGCTTCATTACCCAATGTCGCACCGTTCCTCGAAGCCGGCAGGTTTGTCGGGATCGAGGGTGGCTTCGTCACCATCGGATTTGCCAAGCAGGCAACCGTAGCCAGAGCTAGGTTGGAGAAGGAAGAGAATCTTCTGGTGTTATCACAGTTGTGCGAACGTCAGTTGGGGTATCCTATACGTGTCCGCATCATCGAGCTGACTGAGACCCATCCACCTGGACCGACCATGGCCCAAGTACGAGCGGCCAAGGAACAAGAACAACGGCTGGTGTTGTTCGAACGTGCGAAAGCGAACCCGACGGTAAAGCAGGCCCTCGAGATATTCGGTGCCGAATTGGCCGAGGTTCGTACTATAACCCAGCAGGAGGCAAGCGAATGAAAAATCCTTTCGGCAACATGAACAACATACTCAAGCAAGCCCAGGCCATGCAGGAACAAATGGCGAAGATTCAGGAGCAAGCCGCGTCCAAAACCGCCAGCGGGACGGCCGGCGGCGGGATCGTCACCGTCACGGCGAATGGGGCGATGCAGATTGTCAACGTGGTGATTGATCCCGAGGTCGTCAAGAGCGGCGATGTGGATATGCTCCAGGATCTGGTGGTGGCTGCGACGAACGAAGCGCTCCGCAAAGCTAAGGAATTGATGGAAGGCGAGATGAAAGCCCTGACCGGCGGGATGAAAATTCCGGGTCTGTTTTAACGATGGCCGTCGATCAACAGGGCTTGTTGGCGAGATTGATCAAGGAACTGGTCCGTCTCCCCGGAGTCGGTCACAAAAGCGCCCAACGGTTGGCCTTTCATCTCATGAAGGCCGAGCGTGAAGATGCCCTGCGGCTGGCAGATGCCATTCGTGCGGTTAAGGATGGGTTGGTGTTTTGCAGACAATGTCGCAATATCGCCGAAGCGGACTTGTGCGAGTTTTGCCTCGACCCGAAACGTGATCGGACCAAGATCTTCGTCGTTGAAGAACCGAGTACGCTGTATGCCGTCGAACGGGCAGGCGCCTATCGCGGACTCTATCATGTTCTGTTGGGAGCGCTCTCCCCACTCGACGGCGTAGGGCCGGGAGACATCAAAGCTGATGAACTTGTTGAGCGCGTGAAACTCGGCGGGGTCGAAGAAATCATTCTCGCGACGAACCCCACCATTGAAGGAGAAGCCACAGCGATCTATTTGACCCGGTTGCTCAAACCTTTCGGCGTGCGCGTTTCCCGAATTGCTTATGGGATTCCAGTGGGCATGGACATTGAGTATGCGGACGAAGTAACGTTGCTGAAATCGATCGAGGGTCGGCGTGATCTATAGCCAGTATGGGAAGGTCAAACCCTCGTTGACCCCTCTCATTTAGATTGGTATAGTGCGTTGTTTTCCTTACACTCAGACTCCCGGTCATGAAGATACGCCGTTCGGGAACACGCACTTCTTCGACAAAATCGCAGGGCCAAGTGCGTGCCAAGCGTTCGGTGAACAAACCGAAGCCGGGTGCCCGGAACGCCAAATATCCCGACATCCGACGTGACCTCGAACGCCAACGCGCGGCCATCTTGAATGATGTCGGAGAAGTCCTGACACATCGAGGCGACCTCGCGGCATTTCCCGACGTCAGCGACCAAGCATCCGCTGAGGTCGACCAGAATTTTTCCATGCGAATTCGGGAGCGCGAACGAAAGCTCCTCAAGAAAATCGACGAAGCCCTGGAACGGATGGACACCGCCACATACGGGACTTGCGAACGGTGCGGCGGAGACATTCCGTACAAGCGGCTTAAAGCCCGCCCGGTGACCACTCTCTGCATCGAGTGTAAAACCCTTCAAGAACAGGAAGAGCAAGCTCGAGGCTGAATCACCTTCTTCACGCGAATCAAAAATGCAAAGATAATCCCGGTAGGACGCTGAACTACTGCTTCAAGGCCTTGACCCGCTCTTTGGCGTGTGCGATACGGGCATCCTCTTCGGGTATCCCTTCGACAAGAGCAAGGTAGGTTTCGTACTCAGAGATGGCGCGTTTAGGGTTCGTGCCCTCACACGCTTCGGCCAGATTGAATCGAGCCAGGGCATAGTTCGGACGCAGGGTCACCGCCTTTTCAAATAAGCTTAAGCCAGCCGCTTTATCCCCCAATTTGACCTGGACGGTGCCGAGATTGTTCAGGACCTCCGGGATGTTAGGTCTAAGGGCAAGCGACTGCAGCAACTCCGCTTTCGCTTTTTCAAATTGCCCCTTTGCTTGCCAAGTGACTCCCAGTTTATGCCGAGCTTCGGCAAGCCATACCTTATTCGTGAATCCAGTCGCAACCGTCTTTTGATACGCGTCGGCCGCGATATCATAGTTCTTCTCTCCGCAGTATGCGAGCTGAGCAGCTTGGCCACGAGCGAATTGCTGCAAAGACGAGAACGGTTCTTTATCCTCGGTTCCCTGACTCTCCATTTTTTGCCCCCCCTCGCCCCCTGTCGGATTGCGAAGCCGATCAAGGAACTCGCGTCGGTACGGAGAAAAGAGTCTCACATAGGGGTCAATGGTAAAGGAGGCCTGGAGCAGGGTCGGATTTTCTCCGAGACCGGTGACGAGATACTGGGTCGTGCTCTTTTCGTCACCGGTTTCCAAGAGAGAACTGCTCTCCATGTTCGTTCTTGTTTCCAATTGGGCCACATTCAAATAGAACTCCACTGACGGTTTCAACTGTGAGAGCGTGCGCCGCAGTACCGGATATGGTTTGAGATCCAGTCCTTTAGGGAACGTGAAAAGTGCTCCGACCAAGACACCATCTTCGTCGAAAAAATAAGATTCTTCTCCGTGCGAAGCACTGGTCTCCAACGGAATCGTGAGTTCGTGACCACTTCCCCAGTTCTTCGCTGTGTGGGCCGTGACGGGATATTTTCCTACGAAGTCGATCTTGCGCTCGCAGAGCGCCGTTGAGGCGAGCAGAACAAGATCGGTTTGGGACGGGGGAAGCGGGGGCTTGACAGGGGCCGCTGAACCGCCACACCCGATCACCAGGCCTACAACCGCAAAGAGGCCGGCCAAAGACATGGACCGGAAAGAATTCAGCCAACAATCCCTATCCTGCATACCACCAACAATACACGATTTGAGGGGGTCTTCGCGAAGAGGAAATGAAAAGGCCCGCTCTTGGAGAAGAGCGGGCCTTAGCTTTCACGAAATGAGGACTAGGACTACCGGCGTTGGGCATTCACCATATTGTCTTCAGCTGTATAGCCAGAGAGATAGGCGAATCCGCTCGCCAACGTATACATCGGGCGATTGATCCCATAGTCGAAAGCATGCCCGATCGGGTTTGCAACAAACCCGAGCCAGCGAAGAGGGTGATCATTGACAGCCGAACCAGCGGCGGGGTCCGAGTAGACGAGCGCGGTGCTGTCCAGAATGTTGTAGATGCTGGTCGGAGGCGTGTATTCCTTGAAATCGACACTTGCGCCCTGTTGGTGCGTCGTGCTGCAACCGGCAGCGACCGTCGCCAGCATCACGATACCGATTACATTCCCTATTACCTTCATAGCAGCACCTCGTTTGGTTCGGTCCCTGTTCTTGCTTACTGGGTATCTCCCAAAACAATCAAAAGTGTAGCCGACATCCTGAGTTCTGTCCAAAGTTTCGACATTTTCAGGAAAATCCAGGCCTGGCAGGTAGAACCTGGGGGTTAAGAGGGAGCATGGTGGGCGATACAGGTATCGAACCTGTGGCCTCTTCCGTGTGAAGGAAGCGCTCTACCACTGAGCTAATCGCCCGACCGAACGAGAGTCTAGCACGGGATTTCGGCGTGGTTCAACGTTGTCTCTTTCCTTGACTTCACTAAAAGACGGTTTCTAAAATGAGCGCCTTTCACTACAAGGTAACTCGATCATGAGGGATGACATCGTCATCGTGGGCGGAGGTCTGGCTGGGTCAGAAGCCGCTTGGCAAGCGGCCAATCGTGGAGCCAAAGTCACGCTCTACGAGATGCGCCCCAAAGAGATGACGAAGGCCCACAAGACCGGAAACCTGGCCGAACTCGTCTGCTCGAACTCGCTTGGCTCCGCCGATCTTCTGAATGCGCCCGGTATCTTGAAGGAAGAAATGCGTCGCTTGAACTCGCTCGTCATCGCCGCAGCCGAGCAAGCCAGAGTTCCCGCCGGGTCGGCGCTGGCTGTGGACCGTGATCAGTTTTCGTCGCATATCACCCGGGCCTTGCAAGGACATCCATACATCAGAATTCTTCACGAGGAGATCGCGGACATCCCAACCGATTGCCTCTGCATCGTTGCAACAGGTCCGTTGACATCCGATAAACTTTCTCAGGCTATCCGTGCCGTGACACAATCGCAGCACTTGTATTTCTACGACGCCATCTCACCGATCGTGGACGCAGACTCGATCAACATAGACGTGGTCTTTCGTGCCTCTCGCTATGACAAGGGCGGAGATGATTATTTGAATTGTCCTATGACGGAAACACAGTACAATGCCTTTTACGATGCCCTGATGGCCGCGGAAAAGGTACAGCCGAAGGAGTTTGAAAAGACACCCTATTTTGAGGCCTGCGTGCCGATTGAAGTGCTGGCAGAACGTGGCCGCCAGACCATGCAGTTTGGCCCTCTCAAGCCGGTCGGATTGAAAGACCCACGGACCGGAATCGAGCCCGCCGCCGTCGTCCAGTTGCGAACGGAAAATGTCCATCGCACCTGTTACAACTTGGTCGGCTTTCAGACTAAACTAACCTATCCGGAACAGAAACGCGTGTTTCGCATGATCCCCGGACTCGAACAAGCCGAGTTCCTCCGGTATGGGAGCCTCCATCGCAACACGTTCATCAATTCTCCTCAGCTCCTCCTCAATACGTTGCAATTCAAAGCCCGCGGCACATTGTTTTTCGCCGGGCAGCTCGTCGGCGTCGAAGGCTATACCGAATCGGCTGCCATGGGAGGCTTGGCCGGCATCAATGCAGCGAGAGCCTTGGCCGGGCAACCACCAATCACGCCTCCGCCTACGACCGCGCACGGCTGCTTAGTTTCTCATATCACCTCGTCGGATCCTCGCCATTTCCAGCCGATGAATACCAATTTCGGCCTGTTCCCTCCTCTATCGACTCCTCCCAAAGACAAAGAGAAGAAACGTCGTGAATTGAGCCGGCGAGCCCTTGAGGATTTTGATTCATGGAAGATGCGATCAAGGCTTTCGTAATGCACCTCCAGGTCGAACGCAACGCGTCGCATGAGACGATTCGCAATTATCGCTCCGATCTTCATCAGCTGACGAGGTTCCTTCGACGAACCAAGCAGGAAACCCTGCCCATTCACATCGATACGGTCACCGGCGACGATATTCGTGCCTACCTACACAGCTTGGATCAACAAGGCGAAAAAGCTTCATCTTTAGCCAGAAAACTGGCTTGCCTGCGAAGTTTTTTCCGGTTTCTCGTTCGTGAGGGGCAGCTTCGTAAGAATCCCGCAGAAAACCTGAGAAGTCCCAAGCTTCCAAAGCCACTCCCGCGAGTGTTGACAAAGGACGACGCGGCGGCACTCATGGAGTTTCCGATCGGGCAATCGCCCCTTTCCTTGCGCGATCGTGCCCTGCTGGAAACGATGTACTCAACCGGGGCTCGAGTGAGTGAGGTCGTGGGAATCAATCTCGATGACGTGAACGAGACGGACGGAATCGTGTGTTTGAGAGGGAAGGGCCGCAAGGAGCGGATGGTTCCGATCGGGGATCTAGCGCTTCACGCGATCCGGGAGTATCGCAAGTCTTTGAAACCACAGACCCGCAGCGGTCATCTGTCGTCTCCGATGTTCTTGAATCATCGTGGAGGCCGGATCACCACGAGGAGTGTCGCTCGGATGGTCTCTCGATACTCCAGTCGTCTCGTCGGTGGAGCGGTCAGTCCCCACGCCTTGCGGCACTCGTATGCGACTCATCTGCTCGACGAGGGCGCAGACCTCCGGTCGATACAAGAAATGCTCGGCCATGCCTCGCTGAGCACCACACAAAAGTATACGCATCTGGCCATGGATCAACTCCTCGCGGTATACGACAGCGCCCACCCTCGAGCACGGGCGGCGGCAAGCCCCTTGCCAGGAAAGGACCGGAAATCGTCATGACCATTCGATCGACCACCATCCTGTGCGTCCGGCGCAACGGACGGGTTGCCATGGGCTGCGACGGCCAAGTGACCGTTGGAACCACGGTGATGAAGCACAACGCCAAGAAACTACGACGCTTGCATCACGACCAGGTGCTGGCAGGATTTGCCGGGGCCACCGCAGATGCCTTCACGCTGTTTGAAAAGTTTGAAAGCAAGTTGGAGGAGTATCGAGGCAACCTCACCAGAGCAGCGGTCGAGTTGGCGAAAGACTGGCGCACCGACCGTGTGCTCAGACGGTTGGAGGCATTGCTTGCTGTCGCCGGCCGTGAGCAGTCATTCATCATTTCAGGGACCGGCGATGTCGTCGAGCCGGAAGACGGCATTTTGGCCATCGGCTCAGGCGGACCCTATGCCCTGGCGGCTGCCCGGGGACTCTTAAGCCATTCCCAACTCGAAGCTCCGGTGATCGTCACCGAAGCCATGAATATCGCCGGTTCTATTGACATCTACACCAACCAACAGATTATTGTTGAAGAACTTCAAGGATAACTCACCATCATGAAACCTCTCACGAGCGATGCCGAACCACTGAATCTCAATAGTCTCACCCCTCGTCAGATCGTCGAAGAACTGAATCGCTACGTCATCGGGCAAAAGGATGCGAAGCGCATGGTCGCCATCGCCCTTCGCAACCGCTGGCGCCGTCAGCAGTTGGCCCCTGACCTCCGCGACGAAGTGATGCCGAAGAACATCATCATGATCGGGCCGACCGGCGTAGGCAAAACGGAGATTGCCCGACGGCTCGCCAAGCTGGCAGAAGCCCCTTTCATCAAGGTGGAAGCGTCGAAGTTCACCGAGGTCGGCTACGTCGGGCGTGATGTAGAATCGATCATTCGCGACTTGACTGAGCTGGCCATCAATATGGTCAAGACGCAACGGCTGGCGTCCGTTCAGCAAAAGGCGGAACAACAAGGCGAGGACCGATTGCTCGATCTGCTCTTGCCGCCGCCTCCACCTCGACCAGGCTTTGTGGACAGCCCGAGCGAGCCTGCCGCTCAAGCCCCTCAGGATTCCCACGAAACGACGAGATCGAAGCTTCGATTACAGTTGCGAGAAGGGAAGCTGGACGAACGAACGGTGGAGATGGAAGTCAAGGAACGAGGCCTTCCGGTCGGTGTTATCTCCAACGTCGGTGGACTTGACGATCTTGAGAGCAATCTCCGGGACATGCTGGGCGGCATGTTCCAAGGCAAAAAAAAGAAGCGGCTCATGAAGGTTCCCGAGGCGCTCAAACACCTGACACAGGAAGAAGCCCAGAAACTGATCGATATGGAGGATACGACGCGGGAAGCCATCACCAAGGTGGAACAGACGGGGATTGTGTTCCTCGATGAGATCGACAAGATCGCCGGCCGCGAGCGCACCATGGGACCCGATGTGTCGCGAGAAGGTGTGCAACGCGACCTTCTCCCAATTGTGGAAGGCTGCACCGTCACCACCAAACATGGTCCGGTCGTGACGGATCACATCCTCTTCATCGCCGCCGGAGCCTTTCATGTGGCGAAGCCGTCCGATCTGATTCCGGAGCTCCAAGGGCGATTTCCGATCCGCGTCGAGCTCAGCCCGTTATCAAAAGACGATTTTGTCCGCATTCTCACGGAACCGAAAGGGGCGTTGGTCCGGCAGTATCAGGCTTTGCTGGCCACGGAAGGCCTCGCCATCGAGTTCACCAAAGACGGTCTCGAGGAGATCGCCGAGGTGGCGGTGCAGGTGAATGAACGGACCGAAAACATCGGGGCACGTCGTCTCTTCACCATCATGGAGCGATTGCTTGAGGACATTTCTTTCGAGGGACCAGGCTGGCCTGACAAACGGATCAACATCACCGCTGCCTACGTCCGGGACCGATTGAAGGATATCGTGAAGGACCAGGATCTGAGCCGATATATTTTATGAGGGTCCGGTGATGATCGCCGGGAGTTCAGCATGAACAAACTGATCAAGAAAGCCAGCGTCCTCATCGAAGCCCTTCCGTACATGCGCTCGTTTCGAGGGAAGACCGTGGTCGTCAAATACGGCGGCCATGCCATGACGGATTCTTCTCTCAAAGAACGATTCGCGCAGGATGTCGTCTTGCTGAAGTATGTCGGAATCAATCCGGTCATCATTCACGGTGGCGGACCTCAAATCGACAAAATGCTCGACCGGCTCGGCATCCAAGCGAAATTCCGCCATGGCGTTCGGATCACCGACGAAGCCACGATGGAAATTGTGGAAATGGTCCTGGCGGGAAAGATCAACATGGAGATCACCGATCTCATCAACCGTCACGGCGGCAGTGCGGTCGGTTTGAGCGGGAAGGACGGAGGTTTGATTCTCAGCAAGCCGTTGACGGCCAAGGCCTGGGCCGAAAGCCTCGATCGCGATTTGGATGGAGAAGACGGCGACGGGGACTTCGGATTGGTGGGCGATATCGAAAAGGTCGATCCTGGTTTGTTACGCAACCTCCAGGAGGATCACTACATCCCCGTCATCGCGCCCATCGGCACGGATCGCGAAGGGAATACCTACAACATCAATGCCGATCTGGTGGCCGGGGCGGTGGCTGGGGCTCTGCATGCTGAAAAGCTTCTCATGATGACCGACATCAAAGGCATTCGAGACGCCAACGGGCGCCACCTGTCCACCGTGTCGCGCAAAGATGTGCAACGCATGATGAAGAAGGGGACCATCACGGAAGGGATGATCCCGAAAGTCCATGCGTGTTTGGACGCATTGGCCGAAGGCGTCGGAAAGGCCCACATCATTGATGGGCGAATTCCTCATGCTGTCCTGCTTGAGATCTTCACGCGCAAAGGGATCGGCACAGAGATCGTAACCTAATTCCTCCTTGACGGACGTAACCCACGTGCCCGTTGATCGCCACCGCCTCAAAGACGACCTGCATCGCCTCGTCGGTGAGCGCCATCCCCTCTCTTCTCTGATCCGCCTTCAAGAAGTAGAAACCTATCTGCACCGACAGTTCACGGATGCAGGCCTGACCGTCACAAAGCATTCGTTCCAGGCCTTGGGCGGCACCTATCATAATGTGATCGGCACGGCGCGTCCTACCGCTCAACCATCTCAATCCGCCCCGCCGCTGATCCTCGCTGCACACTTCGATACCGTGCAGGGGTCTCCCGGCGCCGACGACAATGCCAGTGCCCTCGCGGTACTTCTATCCATTACTCGCCAGGTCCGAGCCATGACATTGGGCAGACCGATCCGTTTCATCGCTTTTAACTTAGAAGAAGACAACTTACTCGGCAGCGCTGCCTACGCTGCGCTGTTGAGAAAGAATCGTGAAACCATCCACGGAGCGATCGTGTTGGAATGTGTCGGCTACGCGAGCCACCAACACAACTCGCAGAAAATTCCTCCCGGTGTGCCCATCGCTGTTCCGACGACCGGCAACTTTCTGGCCGTGATCGGCAATGAGCGGTCGCAGGCTTTGACCGGCGCCGTCGCGAAGGCCATGCAGTCGCACCTCCCGATCGTTCCACTGGTTGTGCCGGGCAACGGTGAGAAGCTCCCGGACACGAGACGCAGCGACCACACCTCGTTCTGGGAACAAGGGTTTCCCGCCGTCATGCTCACGGATACGGCCAACTTCCGCAATCCCCACTACCATCGACCGACCGATACCCTCGACACATTGAATCTGGACTTCATCGCTTCAGTGGCTGATGGGGTCACAGCAGCCGTCATTGCATTGGCCGGTCAGCCGACTGCATAGCTTTCAGCGAGCGATTTCGCTAAACTGCCTGCCCACAAAGTCCATTTAGTGAGTGTATCCATCATCGTTAGGTTGGCCAATGAATCCAACATGAATAAGTCTCAGTTACGATCCCTAATTCAACGTTACCTCAGAAAGCAGGGGTTTCGTATTCGGAAGGATAAATTTCTCCCACCAGAGCACCTCAACAAGGAACGGCTCCGAGACCTTCACGCTTCAGCGGTTGATCATAAACTTGAGAGATCGAAAGACAGGCTTCTTCGGTTAGAGCCAAGCCTCTTACGGCGTCTGGCATCCGGCACTCAGCTAGTTCCTGAGCGGATGATGCCTCGGCTTGTCGAAGTACTTCCTGACTCAGAAGATGAGCTTCTTTTCCGATATGCCGCCTTGCATTGGAGCATTCCTGTCTCATCCGGTTATGGCCGACGCCTTAGGTTCTTGGTGATCGATGACCAAAATAATAAGCTTATTGGTTTGTTTGGGCTGGGTGATCCCGTTTTCAGCTTGAGAGCGCGTGACGAATGGATCGGATGGGATGGCAAAATGCGTAAGCGAAGATTATGTCATGTCATGGATGCTTTTGTGCTTGGAGCGGTTCCTCCCTATTCTCATCTACTATGTGGAAAGCTTGTCGCAATGTTGACCGCTAGCAATGAGGTGAGGCAGGCATTCAAGAGAAAGTATGACGGTATACTTTCTCGAATTCGAATGGAGCGGCACGATGCCCGCCTGGCACTAATAACAACTACTTCAGCCCTGGGACGATCCTCAATATACAACCGACTTAAGTACAAGGATCGATCTGTGTTTAAGAGTTTGGGGTTCACTCGTGGGTTTGGTGAGTTTCACTTTTCAAACGGACTTTATGAGCCAATCTTTAAATATGCTACCAGGTGGTGTGAGCCTACAGATAGAAAGAAGGGCTGGGGTGAAGGATTTCGAAACAGAAGGGAAGTCGTCAGAAAATGTTTGGCCAAAGTGAATCTGCCTCACGCATGGAGAATACACGGGATCCAGCGAGAGGTATTTGCTGTTCCCCTAGCCAAAAACACTACAGACTTTCTTAGAGGCGACCACTCGAAGCTACTATGGTTCGATCAGTCCGTTAAGGACTTGTCCTTGTTCTTCAAGGAACGTTGGCTAGCTCCAAGAAGCCAGTGGGATGATCGCTATAAAGCTTGGCAGCCTCAGGAGTGGTCGCTCTGGAATTAAAAAAGAGAACGAATGGCTGACACCTTCGCTGACCTTCCTGACGCTTTGGTAAGAGACCTGCTGTCCTGTGCAGTTCCTTTGGCAGAGGAGATCAGAATAGGGATCGATAATCTCAAGGGGTCTAGAGATACTTATCGCAAGACTGCCTTAGATAGAAAGCTGATCAAACGAAAGGTTGATCTTGACGTTCCGAGAGAACCTTCAGTTGTCGGGATAGATGGTTCTTATCAAATCCACCGTCTCACATCTCTAGACCTCTGCGCAGCAGCAGCCGTGGCAATTGAGGGCACATCGAAGGAGGCTAAACGACACTGGCCAGAACCATATCATCGAATGTGGGCTAAGGGGGTGCCTCATAAGGAGAACACAACACTCCTTATACGCGGCTTGATGGTCAGCATGGAGCTAAACTTGGCAAAAGAGGCTCCTCACGACTTGGTCCTGTTAGATGGCAGTTTCGCATCACTCATTATTTACCTGAATCAAGGGTTATCCAATATTGAAGATAAGCCGAGCGCTGTCGGCAGCGAAATGAAAAGACTGTGGAAAGAAGGAGACATTTTCCCCTGTCTGCTAGCTCTCCTTCAAAGTGACCGGACTGTCGCTGTTCCCAAATTCACTTCGCGCAACGAACTGATAGCCATTGGCGGGTTGCCACCGGCCGACGGCATTGACGGTCGCACATTGGCGACGCTCTTACTGGAACCTGGCGAATACACTTCCCCTCTTTCAGTTTACGGAGGGCTTCCCGGAGGCGAACCAGAGAGATATCACCTTTCACCTAATTTTTGTTCCGCAGAGGAGCAAAATCTTATGAACGTAGCGTTACAGAGTGTGCAGGTTATCTATTACCGCCCTTTTGGTTGGGTCCCAGCATTGAGGTTGGAGGTCCCAGGCTCGATTGCGAATAGCCCGACTCGGCTATCTATTGCTCTCGAAGGAATCACTCGCCAATTCTTCTCTCCCGCTGTGGGTGAGCCTTATCCACTATTCTTGGCTGATCGAATGGTAAAAAGTCTCGGGTCCGGGGTCGCCGTTATCGAACAAACTGTAGCCCAGCATGTCGCTGATCAGTGCGTTGATGTAGAACTCACCATGTTGTGCTTGAAGAATTATAGAACCGAGGGAGGTCGAGGAGGCGTTTGATGGCAAATGGGATAAACCAGGACATTGCTGTGGTGGGAAGTCCATCAACGAATACGGAGTTAACGATTGATTTGCTCCAAGAAGCAATAGAGGAAAGATTGGTCGGTGCGCTAACTGCCTTTACGGCAATACAGAATGGAAGTCCTATCACAGCTGTTGGGCAAGTCATTGGGATTGAGCTCAAGAACCGATGGCATGAGGATTCTGTGTTTCGGAATCTAGTGAAGCGGACGGGTGAAATTCCACCGATAACCAATCGACAGGACACACGAGTGGCATCTCTTGTCGTGGGTGCCACATTCAAGCGTGGAGACAAAGGGTATGAACCGGATGTGTTAGGAATGGTGCCTAGTACAGGCACAAGGATAGCTAGAGTTGATCAGGCATTGCTCGATCAGTTGCTTAGTGTTTATCAAAAGGAAATTTTCTATCTTGGTCGAGCCTATGCAAACGATGTCCTTTATCCAATGTGGTTCAAGCATTTTGGCAGTGGACCTGGCGGAGCAGGTGAAGCTTATCATCTGGCAATTTTCGGAAAGACCGGATCGGGTAAATCAGTTCTAGCAAAGAATATCCTTCTTGCCTACGCCCAGCACAAACCCCCGAGACAGATGGGTCTTCTAGTCATTGACCCGCAAGGAGAGTTCTCCAGGGACTTTGGCTCAGGTCTGGGAACGGGCAGTTATAAGCTAGACTACAAGAGAATTTGCACCAAAATAGACCGGGAAGTAGTGGTCCGAAGAGTGCCGGACATCCGATTAGACCGGTGGAATTTGTTTGCCGATCTGATTTCTAGGACCCAACTCTTTCCACGCCTCACAATACGAACATCGGACTGGATTCGAAATGCGGCCGATGTTTTGAGCGAGCGCCTAAAAGAAGAGAAGGTCAAACTTACCAACCTTCACAAGAAAGAAAGCTATGAAACTGCGTTGAAATTATTAAAGGAAGATCGCTCACTGAAGCAGATCTATTCAGGCAAGGAAGGACGAGAACGATTAAAGGAAATGCTCGACGACGCCAAGGTAACAACACCGCTTTTCGAGGAAGCGTGGCTCCCTGTAACCAAACTGTTTCGCGAGACGGACGACAGCGGCCAAAGAAGGCCTGTCACGGAAGAAGTTATAGATCTCGTGCTAAGGAAAGATGACAGGTGCATCGTAATTATGGATCTCTCGGGCGCAGGGCTTTCTGTCCCCGATAAGCAAACCTTCTGGAGTGAAGAAGTCCAGGCCTTACTTTTATCTCGAATAACTGAGGCACTTATTCGAAAGGCCGAGGAACTGTACGGGAAAGAGTCGCTCAATGCGTTAGTAATTTTGGATGAAGCTCATAGATTGGCAGGAACAGAGTATTTTGACGATGACAGTGATAGAGCGAGCCTGAGAAAGCAGCTGATTGATGGCGTGAGAACAACTCGGAAGTATGGATTAGGCTGGATGTTCATCAGCCAGTCTCTTGCAAGTATCCATAAATCAATTGTCGATCAGTGCCGCATCCTGTCTTTTGGTTTTGGGCTCGCTATTGGAGATGAATTTAGACGGCTCAAAGAATTTGCGGGAGGGGATGAGCGATCCATGGAGCTCTATCGATCATTCCGTGACCCAGCGAGCTTCCCAAGAGAAGAGCTTCGTGAGTTCCCTTTCATGGCTGTCGGTCCAGTTTCTCCTCTGGCATTCAGCGGGCGTCCTCTCTTTTTTACCGCTTTCACAAAACCGGACGAATTCTTAAAAGCTAATAAGATAGCCACGTGACTTTTCTTGTTTGAACGGATGGACGCCTATGAACCACCACCTTTAGCAAGCCGCCTCCCGCCGCCGACTGGACGACCTCTTTCAGTCCATGCTCCACCGCGCATTCCAGGGAGAACTATGACAGATGACCATCAGGTACTACATTGATCCAGAAACCGGGCTGCCACACATTTATGGTCATGCGGTGGATGAGGAAGAAGTGGAAGAGGTCTTGCGAGCGCCTGGTGAAGATCGCCCAGGTCGAGAAGGATCTCGAACGGCGATCGGGCAAACGCGAGCCGGTCGCTATCTGCGAGTGATCTATGTACCTGATCCTGAACCTGATGGTATATTTGTCATCACAGCCTATCAGTTAATGGGTAAGCCATTGATGGCGTATCGGAGACGACGGAGGAAGAAATCATGACCCCACAGAGCAACTTTCCTCCAGGCTGGGACGAAGCGCGTGTTCGTCGAGTCCTCGCGCACTACGAAAAGCAAACTGAAGAAGAGGCGGTTGCCGAGGACGAGGCTGCGGCCGAAGACACAACCCAGACGGTTATGGAAGTCCCTACCGAGTTGGTTCCCGCTGTCCGTGAGCTGATTGCCAAACGACAACGATAGATAGGTCAATGCGCGTTGCCGTCCGCGTTGCCCGACTCTCGCGCTGAAAAGCCAGCAAGCCGCCTCCCGCCGCCGACTGGACGACCTCTTTCAGTCCATGCTCCACCGCGCATTCCAGGGAGAACTATGATTCCGATGTACACCTTGGATTGCCGTAGTGGAGACGCTGGTGTAAGCTGAGAGCCGTAAGGAACATCTCATGACGCAGGCAGCTCTCTTAGAGCACGTGACAAAGACCATCGTCGAACGGTTTCGCCCAAAGCGGATCATGGTATTCGGCAGCCATGCTCGCGGCGAAGCCGGCCCGGACAGTGATCTGGATTTGTTCATCGAAATGGACACGCCGCGCCGCGCGCCGGATCGCGCGATCGAAGTCAGCGAAGTGTTTGGACTCCGTCCATGGCCGATGGATATCGTTGTGTACACTCCTGAAGAAGTACGCCGGTTGCGAAATATCACCGGCACGCTTCTATCCGTCATCGAGAAGGAGGGCAAAGTGCTGTATGAGCAGCGCTGAGTCTAACTTCTCAGCATGGTTGCGCAAGGCAGATCACGACCTCCTCAACATCGAGAACAACCTCACCGCAAAGGATATTCCTTGGGATACGGTGTGTTTTCACGCTCAACAAGTGGCGGAGAAAGTGCTCAAAGCCTTTCTTGCCCATCATAGGCGTGACCTCCTAAAAACCCATGACCTCGTCGCGTTGCTCGCCCAATGTGTGAACCTCGACCACACGCTCTCCGATCTCGAAACTGATTGCCGCAAGCTGACTTCTTATGGCGTTGCGGCTCGCTATCCCGATGATCTCTTCGAACCAGGCGAAACCGATGCACGTGAACTGGTGTCAGCAGCGCGTCGGCTTCGAACGCGGATTCTCGCCTTGTTACCAAAAATCTGATAGGCATAAAAACACGGAACGGCGCGCAAGGTATTGGAAATGCCACGGATATCAATCTGCAACTCGACGCGTCAGGCTATCGCCCAAATGTTCGATCAGCTCGATTACAAACGACTGGAGTCCGTCTACTGTTACGAAGGCGGCGAGGAGTTTTGGCGGGCGAAGCGGAAACCCTGTCGGCGGTTGGGAACCAAGGTCGCCGAAGCCCTCATAAAAAAGTTACCGCCAGGGGGGCGCAGTCTGTATGTGGGAGCCGGGGTGACGGAGTTGCCTGCGCTCCTTGCGGAATCGATCGAGCTTCAACGCCTGGTTGAACCCTATAATCTCCGACGGTCGGAAGTATCGATACTCAATCGCGCCTGTCGATCCTTGTCCGTAAGGTTTAGGGCCCAGGACGCCTCTTCAGCGACCGGTTCCTTCGATCATCTCTGGATCGTGAGCGTGTTGAACGATCCGGAACGGTTTCCGCACCTCTCACCACTGTCCTATGGCCGAGCCGATCCAGTCACGTTCAATCCGGTGCAATTTCGAAAGCAGCGCCGAATTGTTCAATCTATCGTGAACCGTTGCATGCCAAAGTTACGGCTGCCAGGTCTGGTGACCACTTCGACCGAGGAAGTCATCTGGATTGCAGACTGGTGCCATCGGCGCAAGATTCCTTACCGCGTGGAGCGGAAACAATATCCCACGGCACTTGTCGGCGATCCGATTTGCTTCATCAAGCTTGGTAAGGGGTGAGGCGTGCCGGCGTAAAGGTGTTCGATCACTCAGAGTGCAAAACCGGTTTTCTTGGCTGAATCGCCCATGTACTGCTTCGCGTACTTCACATAATTCTCCGCCGATTCTTTAATCCAGACCAATTCTTTGTCCGTGACCGGTCGTTTGACCTTGGCCGGTGCGCCTAGTATCAGACTCTTCGGGGGAACGATCGTGCCCTCCACAATGAGTGCTCCAGCTCCTACCACTGAATCCTCTCCGATCACTGCACCATCCATGATGATAGCGCCCATACCCACCAACACGCGGTTTTGGATCGTACAGCCGTGCAGCACCACATTGTGACCGATCGTGACTTCGTTGCCGACGATCAATGGATGGGTATCATGCGTCACATGCAACATGCAGAGGTCCTGGATATTTGTCCGTGCACCGATCCGGATGTAGTTCACATCGCCTCGGATCACGGCATTGAACCAGACACTGCATTGGTCACCCATGACGACATCGCCGATCACAACGGCGGTCTCTTCGATAAAGCACGACTTGGGAACGGTCGGCTTGACGCCCTGAAAGATGCGAATCATGTTGGCACTGTAGGTGAAGTGAACGGCCTCCCGCAAGGGTCTACAAGGGTCTAATTGACAGACTTTTTAACCCTCCCGTAGACTGCCTCCTATGTCTCAGCCATTGATCATTCCACGGCGCGCCCAATCGACCAAAACAACTAAGGTCCATCGTTCAACGACTACGATCGGATTTGTGAATCTCGGCTGCTCGAAAAATCAGGTCGACTCGGAAATCATGCTCGGGTCTCTCGTGACCGAGGGGTTTCAACTGACCGGTGACCCGAAACAAGCCGAGGTGGTCATCGTCAATACCTGTGGCTTCATCGAGGAGGCCAAAGAGGAATCGATCAACACCATCCTCGAACATGGCCATCTGAAGAAGACCGGAACTTGCCGTGTCTTGATTGCAGCCGGGTGCTTGGCCCAGCGCTACCAAGGAGACTTGCTGAAAGAGCTACCGGAGTTGGATGCGGTGGTCGGCACCGGGGAGTTCGGCAAGATCGCGGAGATTTGCCGAGACTTGTTGGCTCCTAAAAAACGGCATCGACGTCTCTGGATCAGCCAACCACCCTATCTCTATGACGAGCTGGCGCCGCGCCTGAGACTCGGCAAGCAGCATAGCGCCTACGTGAAAATCGCCGAAGGGTGCAACCGCAACTGTACGTTTTGTGCCATTCCACTGATGCGCGGGAAGCAACGCAGCAGGCCGGTGGAATCCATTGTTGCCGAAGCGCGCCAGCTCGCCGCTGAAGGGGTCAAGGAGATCAACCTGATCTCGCAAGATACGGTCAATTACGGTGTGGATCTCGGTCTACGCGAGGGCTTGGTCCGTCTGCTTCGCGAATTGGTCAAAGTTGAAGACCTCCGATGGATCCGCCCGTTTTATCTCTACCCACAGCAAGTGACTGATGACCTCCTCGACCTCTACGCCGGCGAAGAAAAGATCACGAAATACATCGACATGCCGCTTCAGCACATCAACGACCGGATGCTCAAACGCATGCATCGTTTGGGTGACCGTGCCGCTATCGAAGCACTGGTTGATCGTATCCGTACGCGCATTCACGGGGTGACTTTCCGAACAGCCTTCATCGTCGGTTTTCCGGGAGAAACCGACGCCGCCTTCACCGAGCTGCGCGACTACGTGGAGCAGGCTGAGTTCGATCGAGTCGCGGTGTTTCTCTACTCGGATGAGGAAGGGACGGGGGCGGCCGACTTGGACGAGAAAGTCGAGCGAGAAGTCATGGATGAACGCCGAAATGCGGTTCTTGCAATTCAGGAATCGATTGCGGCAGCTAAGGGAAGAGCCAGAGTCGGCTCAATTCTCGACGTGCTCATCGATGGGCGATCCGCGGAAACGGAGGGCGTCCTGGAAGGGCGTCACGAAGGGCTCGCTCCCGAAATCGACGGGGCTGTCTTCATCGATGAAGACTCGACCTCGAGCACTCACGTACGCCATCCCCTCCCCGAAATACCTTCTCCCAAGCCAGGCGATTTCTGTAGCGTCGAAATCACCGATGCAGCAGCCTATGATCTCGTTGGACGCATCGTCAGGAATTCTGTCTCCTGAGTGTGACTTTGCTCCGATCTGCTAGACTGAAAACGACCACCTCGCAGGAGTGAAGACCGATGACGGCTCAGAAGAAAGACTCCATTGTCCTGTTGATCCATTGCAAAGACCGCAAGGGCATCGTCGCGCGAGTATCTGGATTCATCCATGACTTCGGCGGCAACATTCTCGACTCCGACCATCACTCAGACGAAGAAACGAATGATTTCCTCATGCGAATGGAGTTTGCGACGGAGGGATTCCAAATTCCCCCGGACGAGATTTCCACCGCCTTTGCCCCGATCGCGAAAGTGTACGACATGCACTATGAGGTGCATCAGTCCAGCCGAAGAACCCGTGTGGGTTTGCTGGTCTCGAAACAAGATCACTGTCTGGCCGACCTTCTCCAGCGGCACCGCCGAGACGAACTGCACATCGATATTCCCGTCATCATCTCGAATCACGACACCTGCGCGAGTTGGGCCGATCTCTTCAAGATTCCCTTTACCGTCTATCCTGTGACGAAAGAGACCAAGCCTCAGCAAGAGCAACAGGTCTTGGCGCTTTTGAAAGAGCACCGAGCGGAGCTCGTGGTCATGGCTCGCTACATGCAGATCCTCAGCCCGGATTTTATCGCGCAGGTCGGCTGCCCGGTCATCAACATCCACCACTCCTTTCTGCCCGCCTTTATTGGAGCCAATCCCTATCGGCAAGCCTATGAACGGGGTGTGAAGATTATCGGAGCGACAGCGCACTATGCGACCAAGGACCTGGACGAGGGACCGATCATCGAGCAAGACGTGATTCGTGTGGGACACCGGGATACGGTGGAGGATCTCGTACGGAAAGGACGCGATTTGGAGGAAATCGTGCTGGCGCGCGCGGTGCGGCGCCATGTTGAGCGGCGGGTGCTGGTGTACGGAAGAAAGACGGTGGTGTTCGACTAGCCCGTGTTAAAAAGGGGAGCGGATCAGATGATCCGCTCCCCTTTTTACTTTTTTGTAGAATTACACTTTCACCGATAAGAACAGTGAATTCCCACGCCGATTGACCAGGATCAACACATTACCTCCCTTTTTCATATCCGAGGAGACCTTCTCCAAATCCTTCACGGACTTGATCGGTTGCCGGTTGATCTCTCGGATAACGTCGCCCGGTAGGAGTCCGGCTTTCTCAGCTCCGCTGTCAGGAGCAACTTTTGTCACCACTACGCCTCGCTTCCCATTAAGTCCGAGTGCTTTGGCAGTCTCCTGGTCCAAATCCTGGACGGCGAGACCGGACAAGGCATAGTCAGTTTCGGCGCTTTCCACCTTGGCGACTTTTGTTTCATCCGGCTGCTCTCCAATTCTGACCGTCAGCTCAAGCTCATGACCCTCCCGAATCATTTTCAACGGCACTTTAGTCCCGACCGAAGTCCTGGTCACAAGCCGCTGCAAGGCGACCCCATCCTCCACGGGAGTGCCGTGATACTCGGTGATCACATCTCCCTGCTTGAGTCCTGCCTGCTCGGCTGGGCTGTCTTCCTTCACATCGCTGATCAAGGCACCTTTCGAATCCTTGATATTGAAGGACTTCGCCAGATCCTGATTTAGGTCCTGAATGCCGATGCCGAGGTAGCCTCGGACAACCTTGCCGCTCTTGATGAGACTCTCATAGATCGGCTTGGCCATCGTCGTTGATACGGCAAAACCAACGCCCTGATACCCGCCGGTCTGAGAGAAGATCGCGGTGTTGATACCGACGAGCTCTCCTTTGGTATTCACCAGCGCACCGCCTGAGTTGCCGGGGTTAATGGCGGCATCTGTTTGAATGAAATCCTCATATTGAGTGATTCCCATGTGCCCTCGGCCGACCGCGCTTACAATTCCGAGGGTCACTGTGGAATTCAATCCGAATGGATTGCCGACGGCTAACACATACTCACCGACTTGTAAGCGTGAAGCATCGCCCCACGACACCGCGGGAAGGTCGGTTGCGTTGATCTTTACGACGGCGAGATCGGTCTTTGGATCCGTACCGATAATCCTGCCTTTAAATTCCCGCTTGTCCGGTAGCGTGACGTTGACCTCACGCGCCTTGGCAATCACGTGATTGTTGGTCAAGATATATCCATCCGAAGAAATGATGACGCCCGACCCTTGTCCACGCCGAGGCCCTCGATGCTCAAAAGGGTCGGATGGTCCTCTCCCACGAGGCCCGAAAGGCTTTCCAAAAAATTCTTCCATTCGGTCTCGTAGCTCGTCAGGAACAGATAATCCCTCCGCCACCCGGTCCGTCATGACCGTCGTGATATTGACGACTGCCGGAGTAATTTGCTTAGCAACCTCCGTAAAGCCGTTTGGCGTCGAAGCGACGGCGACAGGCACAGCTGTCGGTGACGAAGCATTGGACGCGTAGGATGTAGTGAGTGAGTGGTCGCCCCAGATCAAGGCACCGCTCACAAGGCCGATTCCTATCACGGAACCGATGGTACGATATGGATGCGATGACATGACTTCCTCCTTGTAACGCTGCTGAGCAAATAATCGACAGAGAGCGAGTTCATGACTGCAAGGATGTTTCCAGTGTCGAGTACACAAGTTAACAACCGGGAATGAGAGAAAGATTAATCGGGGATTAAACTTCGCTAACAAGTAGGGCCCGCGCAGGCTGTTCAAAAAGGCCGTTCGACAAGGCCGCAGCGAGGTCCGCGACGCGAGAACGCCGCTGGCGGACTTTTTCAACAGCCTGCTAAGCAGCGGGATGAGCGAGCGGTAAGACAACCGTAAAAGTTGATCCCTGGCCAAGATCGCTTTTGACTTCGATCCGTCCCTTGTGCAAATCCGTGATCCATGCACAGATGGCGAGGCCGAGACCCGTCCCCTTCTTTGTGTGGGCGCGGGCTACATCGGTACGGAAAAACCGGTGGAAAATCCGCTTGTGGTCCGGCGAAGCGATACCGATTCCGTGGTCCGTCACCGAAAGCCTGCCCTCTCGGCCGTCATTCAACAGCGAAATCTCGACCTTTCCTCCGGGGTGCGAATACTTCATCGCATTCTCGACGAGATTGAGCAGCAGCTCGCGAAGCCGTAGGTCGTCGCCTTGCACGACCACCGGCATAACTGTTCCCAGTACAACCTCGATATTTCGGTCCTGCCCGAGCAGCGTGGCCTGACGATGAATATCTTCAACGAGAGACTCCATCGCAACGGGCAACGATTCCATTTTGACTTCTCCCATGTCGGCGCGGGAGAGGAACAACAGTTCGTCGACAATTCTGGTCATTCGATCAGTCTCTTCCAAATTGCTCTCAAGCACCGACTTATAATCTTCGAGTGCGCGAGGTCGCCGCAGGACCAGGTCCGTTTCGCCCTTCATCACCGTGAGCGGGGTCCGCAACTCATGCGACGCGTCACTGGTGAATTGACGGATTTGGCGGAACGAGACATCCAGTCGGCCGATCATGTTGTTGAACGTGGCGGCCAGGCGACCGATTTCGTCGTGAGCCGCCGGCATGCTGAGGCGCTGGCTGAGGTCTCCAGCGGCAATGCGCTGCGCGGCGAGAGTGATCTTATCGACAGGACGTAACGCTCGTCCTGCCAAGAACCATCCCCCGGCCAGGGAAACGGTCAGGGCGATCGGGATTGCCACCATAAGCAGAATCAGGAATCGATGGAGGGTCTCTCCGACCGATTCCATCGACGTGCCCACTTGTACGATATACAAGAGATTGCCCCGATACATGATCGGCACGGAGATCAGCCGCAATGGAGGCTCATTGGGATACTTGGCCGACTCAAAAATGCTCTGTCCGGCAAACGCGGTATCGAGAGCGGTTCGGCTGAGAGGAACTTCGTGCTGTTTGATGTTGGGAGAACGGATCGATATCGTGCCCGATGGGCTGAAGATCTGGAAGAACTTATCGATGCGCGTCAACTCGGGAAATTGGGAGAGCAGTTCCTCCTCATTGATCAAAGGAAGAAATCCGCGCGCTTCGAGCGATCGCACCGCGGTCATCGCCGTTTCTTCCAGGGATTGATCGACGGCATCGCGCAAATTTCTCGCCGTCATGGCGTACAGAACCATGGAGAAGATCATCAAGACCAGGGCGAGGGCGGTCCCGTACCAAAGGGTCAGCCGAACACGTAGCGGCATAGGTCAGCTCCTGGTCGCTGATGATGAACTGATACCGTCGCAGAGCCTTCTTGTCGGTTTAACGCTAATCGGCCTTCAGCATATACCCGCTACCGCGAATGGTATGGATCAGTTTCCTGGTTCGGCCTCGATCGATTTTATTTCGGAGGTAGTTCACATAGACATCGATGACGTTGGTGAAGGTATCGAAGTCTTGATTCCACACGTGCTCGGAGATCATGGGGCGGGTGAGGACGCGGCCGGTATGGCGCATCAAATATTCGAGTAACGCGTACTCTTTCAGCGTCAAATCGATGCGTTGCCCTCCCCGGGTGACGTCACGGGTCGCCGGGTTGAGAATCAGGTCGTCCACTTGAAGGATTCCCGGGCTTTCGGATGCCCCACGGCGCAACAGGGCTCGAACGCGTGCCAAGAGTTCATCGATTGCAAACGGCTTGGTCAAGTAATCATCGGCGCCGGCATCCAGTCCTTTGACCCGCTGGTCGATCTGGGATTGAGCCGAGAGAATCAACACCGGGGTGTGGATCCGTTCTCGGCGGATATTCTTCAGCACATCCAGACCGGACATGGACGGCAACATCACGTCGACGACCAGGAGGTCGTAGTTGGTCGCCAATGCCATCTCCAACCCTTTGACTCCGTCCTCACAGAGATCGACGGCGTAGCTTTCTTCTTCAAGCGCTCGCTTAATAAAACAGCCGACTTTGGTTTCATCTTCTATGACAAGCACCCGCATACACACTCCATCAGATGTTATTCGCGGCGTGATTATACCAGACCGCCTGGCGTGAATCTTGGTGCAGCCGCTATCGGAATAAAAGTGAGTGAGCGATACTGGTAAATCCTTTCCGACCCGATCAATCTCAATCCGCATGACTCTCAACGTCAGGAGAAACGAGACGATGACCACACATCGAGCGGATGTCTTTCCAATCTTTCCCTGGGAGGAGCGAGACGGGACGGGCCGGCGGCGGATTAGCGAGGCGAGTCAACTCAGCGATGCGGTCTTCGGTGCGGGGATGAGTCGCTAAATAGGAAGGAATCTCGACCTGAGAAGGGTGCGTCGCCCCCAGAGTGCGATAGAAGGCGATCATTTCTGCAGGGTCGACCCCGACGACTTTGAGGAGATGAAGCCCCTGTCGGTCCGCTTCATCTTCGTGAAGTCGGCTATAACGCAGCATGCCCAACGCACGTGCGCTTTCAATGCCGAACGCCAAGGCACCCGTGACATCGCCGGTCACAGCCGCGATCAGGAGGCTGGTGGAACCTTGCTCGAGGATGGCGCGAGTGGAATGTTGTTTGTAGATGTGTTGGAGCTCATGAGCGAGGACCCCGGCGAGCTGTTCGGGTGTCTCGGTGGCCTCAAGGAGACCGCGCAGGAGAATGACGTGTCCACCGGGCAAGGCAAAGGCATTGACGACCGGTTTGTCGATGATCGTCACTTGTATGTGGTAACGAGCATCGGAAGCAGCAGCGGTCAATTGCCCGAGAACCCGTTCAATCGCAGCCAAACGATCTGGGTCGGTGCAACGCCGGCCGACCGAGGCCATGTGTTTAAACACTGAATCGCCGAGTTGCCGCTCCCAGGACGGAGGAACATGGGAAGCCAGGAATTTGGCCGCGGCAGGGATCCCCCAGAAATAAATCCCCGCAGTGACGCCCAAGAGAGCCAATGAAGCCAGCACGGTCCATTGAAGACGCCGATTTCTTTGCCGTGGGTTATGTAGGTGGTCGACCTTCGTCGAGGCTGCTTGGTGCAGGTCGGCAAGGAACTTAGCGTCCTGGACGATGATGGTCTGGGGAAGCGGGTCACCATATTCCAGCCGGACTTGCTCTCCCTCATACGCACCCTGCGTCTGCCGGATTTGCCGATAGGGCCAGGAGAATTGTCGGCCGTCTGGAGCCCGGAAGAGGAGACCCGTTTCGGTGAGGTGAAGGGTGATCGTGTAGCGGGATGCGCTCTGCCCGTCCAGATAAAACCCTTGCCACTGCCTCTGCATGGCCACTCAGCCTAGGTCGAATCCGGTGTCGAGAAAACCGTCGAGACCCTCTCCCGTCGGAGGCGCTGCGTCATACGCCTGAACCACTGTGTCAAAGTCCTGCACGCCGGTGAGGGTCAAATGATCGGTGATAAATCGGAGATTGCGGATTGTGATCCATGGCCAGGCTAATCCAAGCGTACAAATTCCGAGCAGAAGATTGACCAGCTTGAGTCTAAAGTAAGGCCATGTGGTGATCGGAAAGCTGAAGCTGGCGGAACCGACTGAGGTCTGCTCCCAGAAATACCGTTGTTCCTTGACAGAGTAGGGTAACAAAAGTAGGCGGAACAGGAGCAACCCAACGATTAGGCTGACGATCACGGTGATCATAACGACGATGAGGCCCCCGAGCCCCCCAGACCCCTTCAGCCGTTCGGCTACGAAGAGACCGACGACGCCATAGGCTGCCTGCCACACCAGTAAGAAACTCGCCGATGCAATGAAGTAGATCGTGAAGAACGACCGAAATAGCCTCGCCCCGTCACCACTAAATTTGAACGGCTCGTTTCCAAAGTAACTGTGCCGGATGAGGAACGCCTGTTTGTTCGTCGAAAAATACGGATAGTACAGGCCGAGGGTGAGAGCGGTCAGGGCATAGCCAGAAAGCCAGAGCTTAATGAAGTCCCAGGCCTTACCCTGGAAGGAAAACCTAATGCCACGCCAGGAGGTGCGGGTCAGGCGGTATCGCCGTGCACCGACGATGGCTACAGGAATGAATATGAGGAGGAACAACCAGGCTGCAATTTGGAAACCGAAATTGACCGCCATATCGCTGCCGAGAAACGAGCCCATGTTCGTGAGCGCATAGTAAGGCACGCCAAACACGAACGTCGCTTTCATCGCGCCGCTCATCAGCTCTCGTGCGTTGCCATGATAGGAAAAGCGGTCACCAGCGAATTCAGTTTGACTGAAGAGATAGGACCGCACACGGACCTTTGCCCAAAAGTAGTAGACGCCCAACGTGACCAAGGTGAGTAAGGCGTTAACAAGGTGAATGCCGAAGAGAGAGCCTCCTGACCCGTGGAACACCGTCGTATGGGTCCGGGGCTTTTTCTTTTTGCCGACATTTGAACTTGTTACCTTCTCGTCAGCAGCGGGAAACGAGCGATCTGGATCAATCTGTCGTGTTGACCTTGCGTCGGCCGACCCATCGTGTGACATCTCCGGCATCGCCACGACAAAAAATGGCGCTGCGCATGTCACGCAGGATGCACTCATTCCTGGTTTCAACCCATGGATGTTTCGTACTCGATGAGTCGTCGTGCACCGTCCGCAAGAAAGTCGCACCGAGGCATCCTTGAACGTAGATAGTGTCACAATCGGATCCCTCCTTGTTCATCGCCTCAGCCTCTCTACCGGGGACAAGCTTACGCAGTCCACATTATTTGTACGCCTTGGTGTGTGTGACGGCAGTGCGAGACGGTCTCGGACCAGGCAGGGCGGCGTGTTTGACGAGGACCAAGTTGGCCTCACAGGCGGAGCAGGCGACGGTGTGCCACTGAAGCGCGGGCGGTTCGAGAAGAACGTCATTCAGGTGCGAACATCCTGGACAAGTAATAGTCATGACTTCTGGCTCTCTTTCAATCCGACCCCAGTTTACTCAACTCTAGCGCAAACTTCTCCGAACGCAACCCAACGTGGCGAGCTGCTACACTGCTTTCTCCGCATGGATTTCGGCCGAAAACTAAAACATGTGAGGTGAAGCGCACTTACGAAGGAGAGCCCTTCGTCGGAGCCGGTTAGGTCGAATCGCCGGGGAAGGTCTGTTCCAGAGAGGTAATCATCGGCTTGCCGTCACGGATACCGAAGACCAGCGTTTCTTCGCCCTCCGTCTTGAATTCCCGATTGGCTTGTCGAAGGGTCTCCGTCGACTTGAAGGAGACTTTCGCGCTCCGCTCATCCGAAGCCAACGAGACGGATGTATTCGTACGAGTGAAGTCGTTGGCGCTGGGAAAGGCGAAACTCATGGCGAGGGTCTTCCGGTATTCTTCCCGCGTCAGCAGGGCCATCTGTTGTTGCGGGCCTTGTTTCAGGTGAATGGTGATGGTCGCGTCGTGAGTAATGTGGCGCAGGACGCCGTCGACATCCTTTCGTCGAACAGCTTGGTCGAGTGCGTCGAGAAGACGGTCGATCCCTTCACGGGTCAGACGGACGTCGGGCTGAACGGGCTTCGACTGCGGATCTGCGAGAACCACGCCGGGCTTACTCGTCGGTGAATGGGGAGCCAGGAATTTGGTTACAAGACTCTGGTTTTTGAACATCGCGTATCCCGCGTATCCGATGACCGCCGTGGCACCGAGCACAAGCGTGATGATGATAGCCTTTACCATCGAGAAACGTTGCAGCGATCCCTTCTCTGTCCCTTCATCGGTGCCCCGCTTCGTAACGACCATGGGTCAGCTCTCCAAACCGGAGGTATGAGCTAACAATAGCGTGAATTATGTGAAAAGCAATCAAAGCCGGACGCTCTGCAATATGATCTACCCGCACGCGGCACTTGCCGGGCTCGACAGCTGCTTCAGACAGGTCTTCGCCCTCCAGCGATTATCATGATCACCATGACATCATCTCCGAAAAGCAGATCTGGTCTCTTGGAAAAAGAGTTGGTAGCGTGATACGCTGCTCGATTGACAGGCGCACCGTTTCAACCCATCCTCTTCGAACCAAACAGAGGGGTAGCCGACTCCATGACCACTCAGAATTGGCTCCAACCGACCGATGACTTTATTCACCGGCATCTGGGTCCCACCAGGGCCGATATTCAGGAGATGCTGGCCACGTTGGGCCTCCCCTCGCTCGACACGTTGGCCGATACGGCCATTCCACCAGACCTTCGTTTTCGTCGATCCCTGGACATTCCGGACGGCAATGGCGAGCAGGCCGTCCTGGCCCGTTTGAAAGGCATCGCGTCCCAAAACAAGGTCTATCGATCGCTGATCGGCATGGGATACTACGATTGCGTCACGCCGGGCGTAATCCAGAGAAATATTCTAGAAAATCCAGCATGGTATACGCAATACACCCCATACCAGGCCGAGATCTCACAAGGCCGCTTAGAGGCCCTCGTGAACTTCCAGACCATGGTGGCGGACTTGACCGGTCTGCCGTTGGCAAACGCCTCGCTGTTGGATGAAGCGACCGCTGCAGCCGAAGCCATGGCGATGTGCTACACGATCGCCCGCAACGCAGGCGAGGAACGAAAGGAATTTTTTGTCTCGCACGACTGCCATCCACAAACCTTGGCGGTGTTGCAGACCAGAGCCGAACCTCTGGGCATCGTCATCAAGACGGGGGTGGCCTCGTCTGTTGATTGTTCGCGTCCTCAGCTGTGCGGCATTCTGTTGCAGTACCCGGCTACGGACGGTTATGTGGGTGATTTCAGCGCATTGGTCGCGCAGGCTCATGAGGCCGGTGTTCGAGTGGCGGTTGCGACTGATCTTCTCGCCTTGACCTTGCTCCGCTCGCCCGGGGAATTCGGTGCCGATATTGCCGTCGGTTCGACACAACGGTTCGGTGTCTCGGTCGGCTTCGGTGGCCCACACGCCGCGTTTCTCGCCACCAGAGAGGAGTACAAACGGCAGGTGCCTGGTCGCCTTGTCGGTATCTCAAAAGATGTGACCGGCAAACCGGCCATTAGGCTTTCGCTTCAGACGAGAGAGCAACACATTCGACGGGAAAAGGCGACGAGTAACATCTGTACGGCTCAAGTCTTGTTGGCCGTTATGGCCGCCATGTATGCGGTGTACCACGGGCCTGACGGGTTGCGACGGATCGCCGAACGCGTACATGGCCTCACATTGCTGCTGGCCGAAGGTCTGCGTCGACTTGGGTTCGACGTCTTGCCGAAAGTCTTCTTCGATACCATTCGGGTACCGGTGCCCAAGGCTCAAGCAGGTCAAATAGCCACCCGAGCGAACGAACAGGGGATCAATTTCCGGTACTATGAGGACGGCTCGATCGGTGTCTCGCTCGACGAAGTCAGCTCCGAGGAAGAAGTTCATCACCTTCTCCAAATCTTTGTCGGTCATGATCAGTTGCCGTTTCACCTCTCTGATTTAGCTGCGGCCATCGATCTCAACTACTCATCCACCTTAACTAGGACGAGTCAATATCTGACACACGAGGTTTTCCATCGTTATCGTTCCGAGCACGAGATGCTCCGCTATCTCCACAGGTTGCAGACGAAAGACTTGTCCCTCGTCCACTCGATGATTCCGTTGGGCTCTTGCACGATGAAGTTGAACGCCACCGCCGAAATGCTGCCGGTGACCTGGCCGGAGTTCGCCCGTCTGCATCCCTTCGCGCCGGCTGAGCAAACGCTTGGCTATCGGACCTTGTTCGGACAGCTCGAATCGTGGCTGGCCGAGATCGCCGGGTTTGCGGCCTTCTCGCTTCAACCGAACGCGGGGTCTCAGGGCGAGTATTCCGGTCTGATGGTGATCCGCGCTTACCATCGGTCGAAGGGGGAAACACACCGAGACGTCTGCTTGATCCCCGTATCGGCCCACGGCACGAACCCCGCCAGCGCCGCCATGGTCGGCATGGAGGTTGTCGTCGTCGCGTGCGATCGGAACGGAAACGTGGATGTCGCCGACTTGGAGACCAAGGCCGCGCAATATCGAGACCGATTGTCGGCCCTGATGCTCACGTATCCGTCAACCCACGGGGTGTTTGAGGCAAGCGTGCGACGCATTTGCCAAATCGTCCATACCCATGGCGGTCAAGTCTATATCGACGGGGCCAATATGAATGCCATGGTCGGCCTCTGCCGTCTGGGCGACATCGGGGCCGATGTCTGCCATCTCAACCTCCATAAGACGTTTTGTATTCCGCATGGAGGTGGAGGGCCCGGCGCGGGACCGATCGGAGTGGCACGGCATCTCGTGCCGTTTCTTCCTGGGCATCCCGTGGTCAAGCTTGGCGCGCCTCAAGCCATCGGTCCCGTCTCGGCAGCTCCATTCGGCAGCCCGAGCATCCTTCCGATTTCATGGGTGTACATTGCCTTGATGGGTCGTGACGGATTGACCAAAGCCTCCCAGGTGGCCATCCTCAATGCCAACTACATGGCCAAGCGGTTGGAAAAGCACTACTCCATTTTGTACATGGGAGACTCCGGACTGGTGGCTCATGAGTTCATCCTGGATCTGCGCGAATTCAAGGAAAGTGCCGGTATCGAGGCGATGGATGTCGCCAAGCGATTGATGGACTACGGCTTCCATGCACCGACCGTTTCGTTCCCGGTGGCAGGTACGCTCATGATCGAACCGACGGAAAGTGAAGCCAAGAGCGAACTCGATCGGTTCTGCGAAGCGCTCATCCTGATCCGCGCCGAGATTCAAGAAATCGTTGATGGGCGCCAACCGCGAACGAACAATGTGCTGAAGAATGCCCCTCATACCGCCGCGATCGTGACGGCGACGGAGTGGAATCGCCCCTATAGCCGGGAACAGGCGGCGTTTCCCGCTCCCTGGCTCAGAACCAGCAAATTCTGGCCGAGCGTGAGCCGCATCGACGAGGCCTACGGCGATCGTCATCTCGTTTGTAGTTGTCCGCCGATGGAAACCTACCAGTCTTAGCAGAATCGTCTCCTTTATTGCTGCTATCCTCTAGCCCGCTGGAATGGCCCGGGCGCTCCTTGCCAGCCTTTCTGCACAAGCAGTAGAGTAACCTGTCAGCTCTGACTCGGAGGCTCATATGAACGATATTGGACGTCGCGATTTCCTTGTGCGTACAGGCTTGACCTTGGGCGCAACGCTTTTGACCGGTGCCTCCTCTCGCGCGTTGGCCGATCAACAACCCCTTCAGTACAGGTTCACAAATTGGGAAGACTTTCGGGCACAGTTTCCATTGTCTCCACAATTTATCCATCTCGCGGCGTTCTTCTTAGCGTCTCATCCCATGCCGGTGCGTGAAGCGATCGAACGGCATCGCGCCGGCCTGGACTCGGATCCTATAGGCTATTGGTACGAGCACGAAGAAAAACAAGAAGCACAGGTCCTCCAGGCAGCAGCTGATTATCTAGGTGTGTCACCTACCGACATTGCATTGACCGACAGCACAACCATGGGTTTGGGTCTGCTCTATGGAGGCTTAGCACTTCGCAAGGGACAGGAAATCCTGACGACGACCCACGACCATTATTCGACGGAGACTTCTCTGCGTCTTCGAGCAGAACGGACTGGTGCTACCGTGCGGCAGATACCTCTCTATCGTTCGATCAAGACGGTATCTCGCGACGAGCTGGTCGATTCCCTGAGAAAAGGCATCACCCCCGCGACACGCATTGTGGCCGTCACGTGGGTTCATTCCAGCACGGGACTTAAGCTGCCGATCCACGAGATGGCTCAGGCCATTCAATCCATCAATCGCTCACGAAATGAGCAGGATCGTGTCATCTTCTGTGTGGATGGAGTACATGCCCTGGGGGCGGAGGATTTCCGCCTCGGCGAACTCGGTTGCGACTTTCTGATCGCCGGGACCCACAAATGGATGTTCGGACCGCGTGGGACCGGCCTCGTCTGGGGCCATCCGCAGGCCTGGCCCGTCGTGCAAGCGATTATTCCGACCTTCAACTCTCGGGCCTTCGATCAATGGGTGGAGAATGGCTCATCAAACAATCTCCCTCAGTCGATTTACATGACTCCGGGCGGATTCCACTCATTCGAACATCGCTGGGCGTTGGATGAAGCGTTCAAGCTCCATCAGTCCATCGGAAAATCCAGAGTAACGCAGCGCATCTATGAATTGAATCAACAACTGAAGCACGGCTTAGCCGCCATGCCCCATGTCACCCTGCACACGCCGCTATCACAAGATCTTTCGGCCGGGATCGTCTGTTTCGATGTGGCTGGAATGGAGCCTCGTACCGTCGTGAAAAAACTCCGTCAGCGCGGCATTGTCGGCAGCGTGACACCGTACGCGACGCAGTATGCCAGGCTCGCGCCGAGTCTCCTGAACTCGCAACAAGAAATCGACATAACCTTGGGAGAGATCCGAAATCTTCGCTCGTCGTAGACAGGAGTCGTCAGACACAAGCAGGGTGATATTGGAAGGGATTCCTTCAACGCCGATTATAGGGAACGCAGAAGCTGTTGGAGCAGTGTGCCACTTTCAAATCTCCGTTCGTCACATCGTAGTAACTGATCAAGCCTCGACCGTCCGTCCCGATGGTAATCGTCGTGAACTGACCGACGTCGTCCCGGCTTTGAACGGCAGTGGTGGTCGCCGAGTGACAGTCAACATCGGCGCAGTGGGCGACTCGTAAGTCTCCGTTCGTCGCATCGTAATAACTGATCAGGCCGCGGCCGTCCGGCCCAATGGTGATCGAAGTGAATTGGCCGACGTTGTCCTTGCTGTGAAGCGTGTTCACGCTAGCAGAGCGACATGGCAGGTCGGTGCAGTGAGCCACTTTCAGATCGCCGTTTGTGGCATCGTAGTAGCTGATCAGCGCGAATCCGTCGGACCCGATCGCCACAGAACTCTGCTGGCCGACATTACCGCTGCTCTCCAACGTGCTTTCTGTCGCAGAACCACAAGCAACATCAACGCAATGCGCGACTTTTAGGTCCTCGTTCGTGACGTCATAATAGCTGATGAGCACCAGCCCATCGGCACCTACAGCAGTCGAGGTGAACTGGCCGACATCACCCTTGTTGACCAAGGTGGCAATTTTGGCCGAGCTACAAACGACATCGTTGCAATGGGCAGCCTTCAGATCGCCGTTTGTGGCATCGTAATAGCTGATGAGGCCTCGGCCATCCGTCCCGATCGTCATCGACGTAAATTGTCCGACCTGACCCGCCTGGTCTAACGTAAAGGCCGTCGCGGTGGTGCAAGCGATATCGGTACAGTGCGCGACTCGCAAATCCCCATTCGTTGCGTCATAGTAACTGATGAGGGGAAACCCATCCGCGCCGATCGTCACAGAACTATACTGACCAACATTGTCCTGGCTCTGAACGGTCGTCAGCGTGGCAGAGGCGCAGGCGAGGTCAGCGCAGTGAACCACCCTGAGGTCGCCGTTCGTCGCATCGTAGTAGCTGATCAATGCCTTGCCGTCGGCTCCCAGCGCCATCGAAGAGGACGCGCCGACGTTGATAGCTGCTCCGTCCAACGGGGTCACGGTCGCTCCGGTGCAACCCACGTCGTCACAATGAGAAATCTTAAGATCCCCGTTAGTGACGTCGTAGTAACTGATGAGGGGCAGACCATCTGTCCCGATGGCAACGGACGTGTAGGAGCCGACGTTGCCGGTACTGTCCGGCGTGGCGAGCGTGGAGGAGGTGCAGGCAATATCGGCACAGTGGGCGACCTTCAAATCCCCGTTCGTGGCATCGTAGTAGGTGATGAGGCCTAAGTCGTCGCTACCGATTACGATGGACGTGTACTGGCCGACGTCGCCTTCGCTCTCAAGGACGGTGCGCGTCGGGGAGATGCACAGAACCTCCTCACAGTGGATGACTTTGAGATCCCCGTTCGTGGCATCGTAATAGCTGATGAGGGGGCGACTATCCATCCCGATCGTCACCGAGCTGTATCGGCCTACATCG
>JAHBWU010000042.1 GCA_019636835.1 Nitrospira sp. | reverse complement strand
CTGTCGGGCTCTGTATTCTCGATGACAACTGGCGCGCGATCAGCGCCAACAAAGCTTTTTGCGAGCTGACCGGATATGAAGAACGTGAAGTGATCGGCAGTACGTATGCCCTCTATACGCACCCCGAAGATCTTTCCGCCAACATCGTGTTGACGGACGAGTTTTTCCGAGGGATTCGATCAGAATATACCTACGAGAAGCGATACATTCGTAAGTCCGGTGAAATTATTTGGGTCTCAGTCAAAGCTATTCGCGTGGAATTATCAGGTCATGCCGGGCCGCTCCTTCTTGCCGCTGTTCAAGACATTACCGAGCGCAAACTTGCGATGGAAGAACGTGAACGCTTGAGCCGAGACTTGCACGACAATATTTTGCAAGCCCTCTACGCCGTCGGTATGCAGTTGGAAGCCGGCAAGTTGTCGATGGGGAAGTCGCCGCGGCGGTCCAAAATCCATATGACTCAAGCCGTCGGCCAACTGAATGGTCTGATGCTCGATGTTCGGCGATTCATTGCCATGCTGACACAGCGCACCGCGGCTGAGCCGGACTTCGGACAGGCCTTGCGGCAACTCATTGCGTCGATGTCCGGCGCCGGCCGATCCATACCTGAACTGGACCTCACAAATCCGGTATTATCCTTCATCACCCCCAAGCTGGGAGAACAATTACTCAACATCGTGCGAGAAGCCCTCAGCAACAGCATTCGCCATGCACGCGCGTCCCATCGGTGGGTTCGCCTCAATCTGGCGGATAACGCAATCCACCTGATCATCGGCGACAATGGGGTTGGATTTTCCACCAAACGCAAACGCCGCGCTGGTCATGGATTAGACAACATGGCCGCCCGGGCCAAGCAAATCTCCGCCACCTTTACGCTGGAGAGCGCGCCGGGAAAGGGAACCAGTGTCCTGGTCGATGTTCCGCTGAAGAAGGGAAACGTGTATGAATAAGTCCAAACCGATTCGGCTGGTCCTTGTGGATGATCATGAAGTCGTGCGTATCGGACTTTGTGCCGTCCTCAATTTGACACCCGGCATGAAGGTTGTGGGTCAAGGTGGGCGGATGGAAGAGGCGAAGAAACTCTGCTGCCGTCTTAAACCGGACCTCGTATTACTCGACATCCGACTGCCGGACGGCAGTGGGGTGGATGCTGCGCGCGAGATTCTTGCCAAGTGCCCCGATACTCGCGTGTTGTTTTTGACGAGTTTTGCCGACGACCATACCGTACTTGAGGCCATCCTTTCCGGGGCTCAGGGCTACATTCTGAAGGACATTGCTTCAAATGCCCTGATCCGTGCCATTCGAACCGTAGCCTCGGGGCAGACTCTCATCGACCCTCGCTTGACGAAACATACACTTGAGTTGAGTTATGTGTATAGTGAGGCGGGGCAATCAAAGCGCCCTCTCCTTTCTCCACAAGAGCAACGTCTTCTGCCCTTGGTGGCTGACGGCCTCACGAATAAAGAGATCGCCCATGATCTGCGGTTAAGCGAAAAGACCGTCAAAAACTACCTCGCGAATATCTATTCAAAACTGAACATCGGACGCCGGTCCCAGATCGCTGCCTTCTATGCCGGGAGCTTCAAGGGCTCAGGGGCCATGTGCCCATCGAAACTCACTGAACCGGGAAAACCTGACCGTGAGAGGACGACCCCTCATCTCAACTCTTGTTGATGCTCGCCTGTGACCGCGCGGGAAGGCTCAGTCGTATCGCGGATCAAGTCCCCATCCGTCCAATCACTCTCTACACCACTCACCCGGCCCACGAACAGGACAAAGCATTGAATTGACAGCTTTGAGTCCACTGACTAGGATACGCCTCGCCGTCGAGTCGTCACTGGAGGCATGTCATCGTTGGAGTGGTAGGAGGTTTTGATGTCCGATTCTCATTCGCCCGAGTCCCGAGGGGCTCATGGAGCACTGAAGCCCTCTCACTCAGCCAGCAATCAAGTCGAGGCATTTTTCGAATCCATTGTCTTTGCCAGTCGATGGATTCAAGCCCCGCTTTATGCCGGACTCATCGTGGCGGAACTGCTCTACGCATACAAATTTCTCCTTGAGCTCTGGGAAATGGTGACCCATATCAACAAGATGGAAGAAACGGCATTCATGCTGGGAGTCCTGGGGCTGATCGATGTCACGATGGTCGCTAATCTGCTGACCATGGTTGTGATAGGGGGGTACGCAACGTTTGTCAGCAAACTGGATTTGGAGCACCATCCGGACCGACCGGACTGGCTTACCCACGTCGATCCCGGCACCATCAAGATCAAGTTGGCGGCTTCCTTGATCGGCATCTCCAGTATTCATTTATTGAAGGGATTTGTCGATGTCGCCAATGAAAATCCGGAACATCTGAAGTGGAAGATCTTCATCCACATGACCTTCTTAGCCTCTGCCATCTTGTTGGCATGGACCGACAAGATCATGCAGAAGGACAAGAAACATTGAGCAATGAAGGGAACGTCCTTCTGCATCAGCTGGTCCGATAATTCATTTGAGGAACCGGCGCCATCTCCCGTCTTGATCGCGGAGATAATGACGCTAGTGAGATGGGGATCTGGAAATCTTGGGCGCCGCGGCAGCCTTGATCGCTTCGACCGTCAGCGGTTTTTCCAGATATCCATCCATGTGAAACAGCAGACGCGGTGGTCAGCACCAAGCATATGAGGGAAGGACGCAGTTGTTTGAACCGTCTATACGGTTAAGCCGCTGAAATCCGGCAGACCGATATCCAGGATCGCGACTTCCACGCGTTCTTCCTGTACGATACGGACTGCTTCCTCTCCGGTAGACGCTTCCCGTACCACCGAGGAAGGGAAATGGCTCTCTATGACTCCCCTGATAGCTTGGCGGAGAAGAGGATGGTCATCGACGATCAGGACAAGCATAACCTAGTCGAACGCGCATGCCTTAGCCGCTAGAGATTCCCCTGGAATTGGGTAACATCCCCGCGACATCCAGCCCTAAAGTGAAGTTACGTCCAACCGGGCGCGAGCCTGCCTTCAGTATCTCGCCAATACGGTGTCCAAGCGAGGGTCACAAGTTTGACTGCGATGTTGGCCTTGGTAGGCTTGATTGAGATGGCTTCAAGCTTTTCATTCAAGGGGTCGGTTGCCACGGCAAGGGCATCACTCTCGGATTTGAATTGCGCTTCGAGATCGGCCAGTTGCTGCTGGAGCGCTGCAACATTTTCTTCCGCCGCCCCGACATCTTTGGACTCTTTCATGACACGGCCGGCACTCCGAATGGCGGTTGTGGCACGGCCGATGTTCGAGGCGCTGATCGTCTTCCGCCCCAGAAACGCCCCAAGGATGGAAGCACCCACGGAAATCGCTGCCTGGACTTGACTGGAGCGGGATTCGGCTTGCTGTTTTTCCTTCTGCAAATCCGCTCGCCTGATGCGCTCTTGAAGCGTCGCGATCTTCGATGCATATTTCCGGCGGAGTGTCTCGGCGCCCTTATCGCGTTGTTCCCGCCCGGTTTGCTGCAACCGCACGCGGAAATCCCGCTCGGATTCCCCTGGTTTTGATACTTCTTTGGTGCTGGGGCTCTTAAACAACTCCACCTTCTGTGTCCGGAAGAGCCAGCCACCAAACTCTTTGTTCCAATCGACATAGCTCTTCACTTTGCCGGCGCTTGCCGGCAGCGCTAAAAAATGGGCTCCCTCTTCTGGATCTCGCTCAAGATCGGCCACGGCCAATTCCGCTGCTGTTGCCTTGTCCCAATCGACAGCTACGGCACCGTCTGCGATGGGCGCCAACACCGCTAAGTCCAGCGTGCTGTCGATCCCGCTTTTCGCATCGGAGAAACGGATTTGAGATGAGCCCAACAGCATGGGAGCATAGACCAATTCGCTCCCCTCCGGTTTAGTTCCCCGCAACGGCACAAAGTGCTGCGGCACATCCGGAGGCAGCATGGGACGAGATTTCAGTGCTGAGAACTGAGTGCTGAGTGCTGAGCGAGAAGTCTCAGTCCTCAGTCCTCGCTGCTCAGTCCTGCGGGGTTCCATGAGCTGCTTGATCTGTGTCCTTGTTAGAGGACCGCGCAAATAGGAGAGACACCATCGTGTCTCAAATACGACCGGTTCGTCCTCATGCACGTTGTTCATGAGAAAGATGCGATTGCCAAGACCAGCCAGCGTTTGCTCCATACGTCCTCGATCAAACTTCTTCCCGGCGCTGGTCGAAGCCCCTTCCAATCCCTCAAGCACACGCGCCTTGTCGCGTTCCGTCTGCAATCGTCCGATGAACCAGGTACCGGTGTTGGCCAGCCCCTTATAGTCGAGATCCACGGGATTCTGTGTGGCAAGCACAACTCCCAGTCCGAACGCGCGCGCCTGCTTGAGCAAGGTCATCAGGGGGAGTTTCGAAGGAGGATTGGCTACAGGCGGGAAGTAGCCGAAGATCTCATCCATGTAGAGAAGCGCTCGCAGGCTGGTGGTACCCGACTGCGCTCTCATCCATCCGACCATCTGGCTGAGCAACAGCGTCACGAAGAACATGCGCTCGGCATCATTCAAATGCGCGATGGAGAAGATCGCCAGCCGTGGCTTGCCCGACGAGCTGTACAGAAGCTGTTGAATATCCAGAGCTTCGCCTTCCATCCAGGCCTGAAATCCTGGGGCAGCCAGTAGATTGTTGAGCTTCATCGCGAGTGCAAACCGCTCTTTCGAGGGAAAGAAGGACTCCACGTCCATCACGCCGATCTTCGAGACCGGCGGCGAGTGGATGGCTTGGATCAATGCCGCGAGATCAAGATCCTCTTCTTTTTTCCAGGTGTGATCGAGAATGGTGGACAGGAGAATATGCTCGCGACTTTGGATCGGATCCGCCTCGATACCGAGCAGACCCAGCAGACTCGTGACGGTCGTACTGATTCGCTCTCGCAATAGCTCCGCATCTTCACGCACATCGGCAGCCGGTGTGGCGAACGACTTGAGGATAGACACCGGCAACCCGGCATTGCTGCCCGGCGTGTAAATGTCGACGTCTGCTGCATCCCGCAGTCGCTGAATACGCGAACCGTCCTGTTGCCAACTTGCCAAACCTTTCGTCCATAATTCAGCCTGAGCCTTCGCATAGTCGGCTGATGACAAGCCTTTCTTGCGCGCATCGTCCTCGTTGATCCAGGGTTGAAAGTCTTCACCCTTGAGCGATGGAAACGTCAGCATCAAATTGCCGAGGTCGCCCTTCGGATCGATGATGATGGCTGGAATGTTGTCGATCGCCGCCTCTTCGAGGAGTGCCAGACAGAGCCCCGTCTTGCCGCTGCCGGTCATGCCGACGCAGACTGCGTGCGTCACCAGATCTTTCGAGTCATACAGAAGCCATCCCGGCTTGGCCTGCTTCGTAGCGAGATCATAGGGCCGTCCCATATAAAACACGCCGAGCTTTTCGAAATCTTCAGCAGTGGACGAGGCAAGCGAGGATGACGGCATGGATTTCTTCGAGGCGCTCCCGGCCTTCTCGCTGGAATCTATTTTCTTCGCCTTCGGCATACCATTATCCCCCTTCGCTCAACGGTCGGGATGAATTGCGCGATATTGTAGTGGCCTAAAGGATGAGCTGCAAGCGGGTGTGGAACGATCGGATCAACTGGAAGGGTGCGGCGTGAAAGCAAATGAGCAAATACCGGAAGGAACTATCGACTTGCTTTCAGACCACACCAAACAGACTGAAAGCTGTCAGCGCATGACTGGAATCAGGAAGAGTCTATTCACACATCTTGCTTCTTAGTTCGTACCCAGTTCGAGAATCTTTCCGTCATACGTGTTGAAGAAATGTCCTCGTACAACGTTCCTCCGCACACCTTCATAATTTCTCGCAAGAGCAACTGAATACGTAAACAAGTTAAGAAGCGACACTTGTGCAAAAATCGACACTCCATCTGCAGCCCAAGCAATTGTTACTAAATGTCCCACTCTTCTTCTCATGTCCTCATCAGCGAGAATTGGGTGCTGACTTACCCTAACAAGCGGATATGGTGCCTGAACACCATACCTCACGAAGTTTCGAATCCAATCGAAAGATAATTGCCGAACAAATTCACCACCTTCCCAGTAAGCGAGATAGTTAAAAGCAATTTTTGCTGTGGCACGAAAAATCGTGTGATCGATTGTGGCCTGCTCTTCGGTAAGTATGGATTGGGATTCGCGCATGGATACCACGTCACCCTCATACCGAAAAGAAATGCCTTTCTCAGCGAGCTTCTTTGAGGCCTCCTCTACGCCAAGGCCAACAACTCTAATACTTTTCGGACCCTGGAAGCTGAGCCCCAATTCTTCGAACTGTTGCTTGTCTGGAATCTCGTTGAGAGGGAAATACTTGCGCTCCCCTGATTCCACCTGAAGAAACCCTATCTGTGGAACAGGTTGGAGTGTAACCTTCCCATCGACCTCCGAATAATCGCGGTAAGCATATGCTCCCTTAAAGGGACCCTCGTCAATCTTGATTCTGATTCGGCTCTGATGCCCAGGTGACCTAAAGTCCTCTGCTTTCTTTACACCAAAATCTGTTCGGGATTGTCCCTCCAGCGTGTCACGTGCGAGAGCTAGCTCAAGATTGTCACCAAAGAATTGGTTGCACGCATCACAAACAAGATGCAGAAGCGTAAAGTTGTTCAGAAATTTACCAAACGACTGAGGAATGACGTGCTCAGATCTTTCATACGCCGATTCTGGCTTATCCTCCTGGCAATAGATGCATCGAATATTCGCCGTCATTGTTTTCTTACCCGTCTGAGACGCCTCCCCAACCCTTCTCATCTTTCCACCCGGGTGGAAGGATGAAGCTTTCAGGAGTCGCCATCGCGAGCACGGAGAAATGTAGCCGAAGAAAGTGCCGTGCTTGACGGCATGCGATGCTTCATCGCGCTTTAGAGTCGCACGGGGCCAACAGTAACAAGCCGGATGCCGCCGCTACATATCAACGATGGCAACCTTCGAAATATCCCTCTCCCCCCCACCCCTAGAACGGGACGGGTGGTTGTCCTTCACTGCGCGCATGCAACGAGCACCGCCCGTTACGATCACCATCTGATCAACTTGTGTGCGCGTTGCGCGAGCACGAAGGATAACCAGCCGTCCCGTTCTACACTCCCGCTTCTTTCAACACCTGTCCCGTATACGATCGTTTTGCCTTTGCAATCTCTCTTGGGGGTCCTTCAGCAACGATCTCGCCGCCTCGATCTCCGCCCTCCGGTCCCAAGTCGATGATCCAATCGGCATTTTTGATCACGTCTAGATTATGTTCGATGACCAGAACTGTATTCCCTGCTTCGACAAGCCGATCCAGCACATCGAGCAATCGCTGCACGTCGGCAAAATGCAGGCCGGTTGTCGGTTCATCGAGGATGTACATCGTGCGGCCTGTGGCCCGCTTGGAGAGTTCACGTGACAGCTTCACCCGCTGCGCTTCACCACCAGAGAGCGTCGTCGCTGATTGTCCCAGCTTCACATAGTGTAAGCCGACATCATGCAAGGTCTGGAGCTTCGCCTTGATCAAAGGGATATGTTCAAAGAACTCCAACGCGTCATCCACCGTCATGTTCAGCACATCGGCGATACTCTTGCCCTTATGCAAAATCTCCAGTGTTTCGCGGTTGTAGCGTTGTCCCTTACACACCTCACACGTCACATACACATCGGGCAAGAAATGCATCTCGATCTTGATGAGCCCGTCCCCCTGACAAGCCTCGCACCGCCCACCCTTCACATTGAAGCTGTAACGCCCCGGCTTATAGCCACGGACACGGGATTCCGGCAGATTGGAATAGAGATCGCGGATATAACCGAACAAGCCCGTATAGGTAGCGGGATTGGATCGAGGAGTACGCCCTATCGGCGATTGATCGATGTCGATCACTTTGTCGAGCGCATCGACGCCTCTCAATTCTTTGCACCCATCGATTTTCGGTCTCTTGTGATAGAGCAACTGAGAGAGCGAGTGAAAGAGCACTTCCAGCACCAAGGTGCTCTTGCCCGACCCCGATACGCCGGTCACGCATGTCATCAGGCCTAGCGGAATTCGCGCTGTCAGGTTTTTTAGGTTATGTTTCTGTGCCTCGACTATAAAAAGCATACCTCTGGGCTTTCGCTGCCGTTGCGGCACGGACACGGTCTGCGCGCCACGTAGGTATTGGCCCGTCAGTGAGTTGGGGTCGCCCATAATCTGTTGAGGCGTCCCTTGCGCGATGACATGCCCACCATGTGAGCCGGCGCCTGGGCCCATATCGAGAAGATGATCGGCGGCCTGCATCGTCTCGGCGTCATGTTCTACGACCACCACTGTGTTGCCGAGATCACGTAACCTCAGCAACGTCTGTAATAACCGGCGATTATCGCGTTGGTGAAGTCCGATCGAGGGTTCATCCAGTATGTATAAGACACCAACCAGGCCGGACCCGATCTGCGTAGCCAATCTGATGCGTTGCCCTTCGCCCCCGGATAAGGTTGCTGCAGCCCGATCGAGCGTCAGATAGTCCAAACCCACATTGACCAGAAAGCCCAATCGCTCCCGAATCTCTTTCAGAATCCGATGCGCAATGACCAGTTCCCGATCAGTAAACTTCAGCGACAGAAAAAAATCCGCCGCCGCGCGAACCGAAAGGCTGGTCACCTCGGCGATCGACTTTTTGGCAAGTTTAATCGACAAACTTTCTGGCCTCAGCCGCGCTCCACGGCAAACTTCGCAGGGTTCCAGCAGTGTGAAATCTTCTTCCTCCTGACCGCCCGGCGTCATGGCATAGCCGATACCGTCGCACGCCGGACAGGCGCCATGCGGGCTGTTGAAGGAAAACACCCGAGGGGTGACTTCCGGATAGCTCACGCCGCAATTGATACAGGCCAGTTTATCGCTATAGAGCCTCGTTCGAGCATCTTCCGTTAAGACGCCGACCAACCCCCCGGTCAGCTTGACCGACGTTTCGACCGAATCGGCCAGCCGGCGCATGAGCGCATCACCGGCCTTCATCACCAATCGATCGACGATGATTTCAATCGTGTGCTTCTTCTGTTTGTCGAGCGGGATGTCCTCACCGAGATCCACGACCTTGCCGTCCACGCGGGCGCGCACATAGCCCGCCTTACGCATCTCCAGCAATTCCTTCCGGTATTCACCCTTTCGCCCACGCACGATCGGCGCCAGAATTTGAAACTTCTCCCCTTCCGGCAACGAGGCGATGGCATCAACTATTTGCGTCACAGTCTGCGCGGTGATTTCATCCCCACATTGGTAACAGTAAGGACGGCCGACGCGGGCAAAGAGCAGCCGAAGATAGTCATAGATTTCCGTAACCGTGCCGACGGTGGAACGGGGATTGTGGCTGGTGCTTTTCTGCTCGATGGAGATCGCGGGAGACAGGCCTTCGATCGAATCGACATCTGGCTTCCCCATCTGTTCAAGAAATTGCCGGGCATAGGCAGACAGCGATTCGACGTACCGCCGTTGCCCTTCCGCGTAGATGGTGTCGAAAGCAAGCGACGACTTGCCGGACCCGCTCAAGCCGGTGATGACCACCAGCTTGTCGCGCGGGATCTCCACGTCGATGTTCTTGAGATTATGTTCTCGCGCGCCCTTGATGATGATGAAATTGCCCATCGCTGATCTCCGTGAAGCGTAAGACGCGAGGCCGCTATCTCAGCACATTTTCAAGAAAGGTGGGATTATACCATGCAGGGGAACCTGACCGGGATCACCGGCTCTTACGGAATCTGCGCGGAGCCCGATCCAGCGCTTCACCCCAATGAGTCAGAAATGCCGTTACGAATTCGTGCTCTTCTGCCGCCGGCACGGCCAATCTCGCCAAAGCCAACGACACCGTTAGCGCGATGTGGTAACCCTCGGAGCGGGAGGCGACAGCCCGGCGATAGGCAGGATGCGTATCGTTGATGACGACCGTTGATTCGACAAGACGCCCAAGGTCCGGATCTCCCTGCAGCGATTCGAATCGGATGCTCAGTCCATAGCGGCCAGGTCGAGGCTTAGCTTTGGCACCCGGCACGGTGGCGACACCAGCCGACGGTTCCGCATCACGCTGCGCTCCGTCTTGCGATCCCTCGTCCGCTTGCGGGAGTGCGCCCGGTTCCTGCGACGTTGGCGGGGCAATCCCGACTTCTTCAGAAACTTCCGCGCCGCCCATAATGGATGTAGCAAGGAGTTCCTGCCCATTCTCCGCCGACCCTGATCGTCCGATAGGCAGCCGCTTTTGGCCACCTGCTCGCTGCTCGACCAACGACGCCAGCAGCGGAAATTCATCGGCCAGTTCCACCAAGACGGTTTCCAGGTCACGCTCCATCGGCCGCACGGCTCGGCGGCTGGTTTTGTCGTCCGTTTCGCGACGATCGCCCCAATGGGCCAGTTGCCGTGAGACCGCCTCTTGGATGGCCTTGCGATATCCGAGGTACAGCACGCCCCGCGAGCCGACACGGACGAAGTCTCCCTTGTTGAGCGTAAGGGCGGCGGCGAGAGCCGGAACCTCGATCATCCCGGCTATTCTGTCCGGCGCGGCCGGCGTAATCCCCAGCCAGTCCCATCCGCGCTTGATGACTTTGCCGAAGGTACTGACCGCCATGCCCCGATGGTCTTCAGGAAGGGGGAACTCACTTCGAGCCAGATACCCGATAGCCACCGGCTTGCGCTTCCGTTGTAGGCAGACCGCAAGCTTCGATACCTCCGCGCCGACGACATGCTGACCCTCCAACACTCGTCCATTGATCTCGAATCGGAAACCATTTGGATAATGCACGGCAAGCACCTCGCCGAACTCCGGTTGGAAGAGCGGCTGATACTGGCGACGCAACGTCCCTTCGAGATAACCTTCATCCAAGAGCGGTGACAGCGCATTGTGCAGCTTCAGTTGCACCGCCGTGCCGCGATCGTGCACCAACCCCGGCGGAGGAATCCATTTCCACGGCGCCTTGTGCCGACCGGCCAAGTGCCAAAGGCTCGCCACATGTTCCTTGCCGCGCCTGGTTTCGGTAACGACGTTTTCACAGACCAGCAGACCAAGCTTGATCCCGACTCCGGCGAAACCGATGCCGTGCCCCCGTGCCTTGGTGCTGGAGGCCAGATCGTGGTAGCGCACAAGATCTCTACGCCTCATCCCCGATCCGTCGTCCACGATGGTCAGCGTTGAAGAAGCTGGGTCTGCCTTCAGACGAAGGCAGGTGGCGCCGGAGTCCAGCGAATTGGCCACCACTTCAGTCAAAATGGTTTCTTCGAGCGCGCCGGGATAGGCATCGCGCAGGTCTTCAAGGAGATGTTGGAGGTCAACTCGCGTTTCGCCCAAGATGTGTGGTCCTTTCTGAGAAGATCAGAGTGGAGAAAAGGGCAGTATCCAAGGGAACGGGCATCACGTCAATGGTGCATCGTCAGCACTGTCGTTGCGAGGCGGAATTATTGAGCGATTTCAGAATTGATTCAGACAACACACTAAGACCCCAGTACCCTGCCTTGACAAAGCTTGAAACCGGGTGCTACCACCGTCGCATGGTGAAGACCGACCATCCTCCATTGACCCAAGACTCCCAGACTCCGGCCAAAGTCGTCTCTACATGGTCCGGCCAGGCTCGCGAAGATGCCGTGCAGCGGATGTTCACCTCCATTGCAGGCGTCTATGACCTGAACAACACGCTGTTGAGTTTCGGACTGCATTACCATTGGAAAAAGATTACCGCTTCCTTCATTACTCCCGTCGGACGAGGCACAGCGCTCGATGTCGGATCCGGGACAGCCGACCTCGCGCTCCTTGTCGAGTCTCGAATGGGGCCCAAGGGACGTGTGATCGCATCAGACTTGAACCACGCGATGCTGGCCGAAGGCCTCAAGAAGATCGGCGGCAAAGGACTTACCGATAAGATCACTTGCCTGCAGGCAAGCGCGGAGCATCTGGGATTTGGAGACAACACTTTCGATGCAGTCACCACCGGCTTCTGCATGCGGAACGTCGGGGATTTACCGGGAGCCGTGCGGGAGATCCGCCGTGTGATGAAGCCCGGTGGCCGCTTCGTGTGCCTGGAGTTTTCGCGTCCGGTATTCGGTTGGTTGCGGACGCTTTACGATTGGTATTCATTCAAACTGCTGCCCTGGGTCGGCACAGTGGTCGCCCGCGACCGCACAGGCGTCTACGAGTATCTTCCGGCGTCGATCCGGACGTTTCCCGATCAAGAACGATTGTGCCAGATCCTGCGTGATGCGGGGTTTCGTCAGGTGTCGTACAAGAACCTCAGCGGCGGTATTGTCGCCATTCATGTCGCGACGAAATAGGAAGGTTACAGTAATCTAAGCCTCAACTCCGCTCTATGGACTCCATCCTCTACATTTTCCTTCCTTGCAAGAAGGTCTATCCCATCGGGATCACCTACTTGGCTGACTTTATCCATCGGCGAAAGCCGGAGGTCCGTCAGCGCATTCTCGATCTCTCGTTGTTCCCTGTCGGGCAGCGAAGCCAGGCCATCCGCGATGCAGCCACGGAGTTCAAGCCGGACCTGGTCTGCTTTTCTTGGCGCGATATTCAGATTTTTTCGCCCCATGAAGGCGACACCTCGCTGGAGCATGCATTCAATTTTTACTTTGCCAGTAACCCCTTCAAGCGCATCGCGGCGTCAGTCGAGGGTGTCAAGCAGCTCTATCGCTACTACAACCACATCTATACGATCCTGTCGTACCCTGCGTTGATCCGCAAAGAGTTCCCCAAAGCCCAGATCATGATCGGAGGGGGGGCTTTTACGGCCTTCGCCGATCAATTGATCGAAAAGCTCCCGGAAGGAACCATCGGCATCCTCGGTGAAGGGGAAGATGCCATATTGAAGGTCATTGAAGGCCGGTCAATCGAGGATGAACGGTACATCGTCAAAGAAGGGAACCAGATTCGGAAAGGCCGACAGGGTTCGCCGGCGCTGCTCGACGCACTGACCGTCGATTTGCCCTATCTCACGTCGATCTTTCCCCAGTACGGTGGGTATATCGGTGAGTCAATCGGGGTGCAGTCGAAACGGGGCTGCCCCTATGACTGCGCCTTCTGCCTCTATCCATATATTGAAGGCAAGCGAGTCCGCTACCGGCCACCTGACATGGTCGTCAAGGACATCGCCCAACATTACCACCAGTGGGGTGCCCGTCGATTCTGGTTTACCGACGCCCAATTCATCACCGGGAAGGAAGCCTATCCTCAGTGCACGGAGATCCTCGAACGGATCGTGGCTGAGAAGCTTGATATTGAATGGTCCGGCTACATCAGAACCTCGCTGATTACCCCGGAACTGGCGAAACTGATGGTCCGGTCAGGCGTGGGCGATCTGGAGGTGGCCATTACGTCCGGCTCGCAAGAGGTTCTGAATAATCTCCACATGGGATTCAAGCTGGAACGGTTGTATGACGGTTGTCGTTATTTGGCGGAAGCCGGGTTCAAGGGCAAGGTGATCCTGAACTACTCGCTGAACAGTCCCAAAGAAACGGAAGAGAGTCTCCTGCAAAGCGTCGAGTCCTACAAGAAGGTGGCCTCAATAATCGGGGAAGAACGTGTGTTCCCGTTGATGTTCTTCCTCGGTATTCAGCCGAATACTGATCTTGAGCAGCGACTGTTGGAGGAGGGCTACCTCTCCGCCGGCTACAATCCCTTGATGTTGACGCCGACGAGTATCAGAAAATTGCTCTATAACCCTGCTCCCCTCAACAAGTTCATCGCCAAGGCCTGTCTCCGGGCCTGGGAACGAAAGCAAGGGAGCCGTGATCCTCGTCGATGGACCGGATCTCTGTCCCAAACTTCAGAGTCACCCACCTATGCCGACCAGAACCTCAGCCGAGGCATTGAGGGCAATTCGGGGCGGGACGCGCTCCTTTCACTCGAAGAAATCCTTCGCTCGCGCCGGCCGGTTCCATCTCCTTCGCAGACACCTGAACCAAGAACTTCAGCCGGGTGATTTTTGGAGTCTCCCGCTTCCGCGACACCTTGCATTCCGATTTAAGCCAGTGCTATCATCTTTTTTCTTTAGAGGGACAGGGCAGTCGTCAACCATTTGGTTTTTCAGATGATTATAGTCCCTTTCCTCTCCTAACTCGCGCCTTAAGGAGGCGCCTCAATGTATAAGACCATCTATATTCCGGTCGATAACTCCGACCATTCCAATACAGCGGTGGATGTCGGCGTCCACCTGGCCAAAATGTTCGGTTCCAAGATCGTGGGTAGCCATGTCTATGCAGCGAAAATGCATGACAAGCGCTTCAAGCAGATGGAAGCCGGATTGCCGGAGGAATACCACGATGAAAAGGAGCTCGACCGGCAGCGCCAGATCCATGATTCGCTGATCACCCGCGGCCTCCAAATCATCACCGATTCTTACCTCGACTACGTCGACAAGAAATGTAACGAAGCCAATCTTCCAGTCGAACGGCGATCGCTCGAAGGGCGAAATTGGAAGGTACTGGCCGAGGACATCAACACCAACGGGTATGACCTCGTCATCATGGGGGCATTGGGGGTCGGGGCGGTCAAGGACAGCGTCATCGGCAGCAACACCGAGCGCGTGGTCCGCCGAATCCGTAACTCCGACATGCTGATTATCAAGAACGTTCAGCAGATCACCGGCGGGAAGATCGTCGTTGCCGTCGACGGCAGCCCCTACTCGTTCGGCGGATTGATGACCGGCTTGGCGCTCGGCAAGGCATTCAACATGCCGGTGGAAGCGATTTCAGCATTTGATCCCTATTTCCACTACGCGGCATTCCACAGCATTTCCGGGGTCCTTAACGAAGAGGCCGGCAAAGTGTTTCGTTTCAAGGAACAGGAAAAGCTGCACGAAGAAATTATCGACAGCGGCTTGGCAAAGATCTATCAGTCCCATCTGGACATTTCCCGTGAAATCGCCCAAGCCGAACAGACCGACCTGAAGACCACTCTGCTGGACGGCAAAGCCTTCGAAAAAATCATTCAGTATGTCCGCAAAGATGTCCCGGCCTTGCTCATCATCGGGCGCATCGGGGTCCACAGCGACGAGGACATGGACGTCGGCAGCAACACGGAAAACCTACTCAGGAGCGCCCCCTGTAATGTGCTGATTTCCAACCGTAAATACGTGCCTCCCATCGATACGCAGGCCGAGTACACGATTGCGTGGACGGAAGAAGCCTTGCGGCGGATGGAAAAGATCCCGGTCTTTGCACGAGGGGTGGCGAAGACGGCCATTCATCGGTATGCCATCGAAAAAGGCCATACGATCATCAGTAACACCGTCGTAGATTCCGCGGTAGGACATATTCTGCCGAAAGGCGCCATGGACGCCATGCGGGCGCTTGGTGGGAGCCTGGACGCGGCAGGTATCGACCGTGACAAGATGCAGGCCGACGAGGCCGTGACGAAAGATCTCATGGGTCCCACGTTGAGCGGAATCATGACCCAGATCGTTGAAGAGAAGCCGAAGGAGATCAATGCGTCCACGCAGGCCTACCTAGACCGTATGGGCCAGACCTATTTTGTCTGTGACGGCTGTGGCTACATCGGGAAGGGAGAAACCCCGGTCAGATGTCCGGTGTGCAGTGCGGATGGGACCAAATTTAAACAGGTCGATAAGAAGGTTTTTGAAGTTGCCGCGACATCCGAAGGCGAGTTGGAAACGGACGTTGCCTATGACGACGTGCCGATGCAATGGACCAAGGATGCGAAAGAAGCGATCCGCGCCGTGCCGGCCGGCTTTCAGCGCAGACGTGCGAAGGCCAGGATTGAAAAGAGCGCACGGAAGTTGGGCATGACGACCATCACGCTCGAATATGCAGCGCCGATGATCAAGGAAGCCGCTGCCGAGGACTACACCCCTATTTTTTCCAACAAGGGCACCGGCACATCGCCGGTAGCGGAATCCACACCGGCAGCGCCGAATGGGAACGGTTCGAACGGTCATGTCGAGGCCACGTCGCCCTATACCTGGACGGACGACGCACAAGCCAGATTGGATAGGGCTCCGGAAGGTTTTATGCGCGATTGCACCAGAGCGCTCATTCTCAAGCATGCCGAAAAAATCGGAGCGACCATGATCACGCTCGAAGTCGCGAATGAAGGCATTGAACAGGCGAAGGGGTACATGGCGGAAGCTATGAAGACCGGCAATCTCAAGGACATGATCGCCGACCTCACCGGTAAAACCAGTACATAGTTCTGAGTGCTGAGCATGGAGGCACGGGCGAAAACCTTCTGACTCAACACTCGACTCTCAGCACTCAAGACTCACCCATGGGTAAATCTCTTCCCATCTTCAACGGCCCTTCCGGAACTTTGGGCTCTTTGCAGCAACAAATTGCCCAGTTCTTCACCCCTGCCCCAAAGGCGGCGGGACCGTTCGACGGCCGTACTGTTGACGACTTCAAGCCCTATCTCGTTGCGCTGAACCTGACCAAACGTTGCAATCTCAAATGCGATCATTGTTATCTCGATGCGACAACCAAAGCAGCCGGTGGTGACGATGAGCTAAGTACCGAAGAATGCTACCGGCTCATCGATCAGATCGCGGAGGTGAATAAGGGCTGTCTTCTTGTCATCACGGGCGGCGAGCCACTCGTGCGACCTGATATTCTCGACATTGCCCGTTACGCAGTCAAACTCGGCTTTATGGTGGTCTTCGGAACAAACGGGATGCTGATCAATGACCAGCTGGCCAAGACTCTTGTCGAGATCGGTGTGATGGGCGTGGGCATCAGCATTGATTCTTTGCAGGCCGCCAAGCACGACGCGTTTCGCGGCGTACCGGGGGCCTGGGAAGCGGCGGTCGCCGGTATTGAAGCCAGCAAGCGGAGCGGCCTTCAATTCCAGGTGCATTTCAGCGCTCAACCGATGAACTACCAAGAACTGCCTGAGGTCATCGACTGGGCGCACCGACTTGGCGCCCGCGTATTGAATGTGTTCTTTATGGTTTGCACAGGACGAGGCGAAGAGCTGACGGATATCACCCCCGCTCAGTATGAAGAGGTGCTTGGATACCTCGTTGAGTGTCAGGATAATTACAAAGGCATGCTGGTCAGGGCCCGCTGCGCTCCGCACTTCAAGCGGTTGGCTTATGAGAAGGACCCCAACTCCCCGATCACCAAAGCCACCGGATACATGGGGGGAGGATGCCTCGCAGGTACCAACTACGCACGGGTGACGCCGAACGGCGAGTTGACACCTTGTCCCTACATGCCGCTATCGGCGGGGAATCTCCGTCAACAGAGCTTCGTCGATCTCTGGGAGCGATCGGATGTCTTCAATTCATTCCGCTATCCTCAGCTCAAGGGAAAGTGCGGCGACTGCGAGTACAGCGACATTTGCGGCGGTTGCCGTGCCCGTCCCTATGTTGACCACGGCGACTGGCTGGACGAAGATCAGTGGTGCCTCTACACCCCGAAAGGTGGCGAGAAAATCAAAGTGGCGTTCAATGTCTCGGAAGAGAGCGACGTGGCATGGGACGAAGCGTCTGCGCTGAGATTGAGCCGTATCCCCTACTTCTTACGCGCCATGGTCAAAAAGGGTGTCGAGAAACACGCCCGCGAAAACAATGTGAGTCTCATCACCGTCGAATTGATGGAGGAGTTGCGCAAGAAGCGATTCGGCAATGACGCGCCTGTATTTAAATTTTGACACCGCATCTCGTCGTTCGTGAAGCGTCTCTCGTAGAGACGAAATTATGAATGCTCAAACTCAAGACTCGCGCGCTTCACGCTTCACGCTTCACGAATAACATCTCACATGGATGCTCTCCAAAGTATCACCACCGACCTCAATATCCTCATTCCGATCGTCAACCACTGGTTTCATCTGCTTTCGGCGATCATTTGGATCGGCGGCCTGGCGTTTCTTGTCATGGCGGTGACACCCGGGCTGCAGAAGGCCGTTCCCAAAGAGCAGATCAAGCCTATCACGGACATTTTTTACCAGCACTATAAGAAGGTCGCCGGCCTGTTGTTGGTCGTCCTTCTGTTTACGGGCGGCGTGAACCTCCACTACGTCAATCAGGTCCTGACTTCTCAAACCGGTAGCGGTGTGCAGCACCACTCCAAATACCTCATGGTCTTCATGATCAAACTTCTTCTCGTGCTGGGCCTCCTCACGCTGTTCCTTTACACCGTTATTTTTCGATCTGAGGATGAAGCTGACGAGGAGGAATCCTATGAAGCCATCCCTTTCCAGCGAGCCGCCCTCTGGATGGGTTTCTTCATCATCCTCTGCGCCGCGGCCATGAAGCATCTGCACCAATAATCCCCGCAATCCCCGCGTCACGTCTCGGAGGAAGCCTCAAGACAGTTTCGCTGTCCCAAACGGACAGCCGCTGTATCAGTTCGATACAGTCTCACACCTCAAACAATCATTTATTTTATTAATTCGACGAATAATCAATTACATCGACCCACATTTCTGGTCCACCATCCTGGAATGAACGTTGCTTACTTTACACTGAAAGTTTCGGCGCATTTAGTTCACCTAGGACTCACTAGACAAGATGGAGCGCGTTATGGAACCGGCAGTCACTCAAGTGGTAAGAAATCTCCCACTTTCCTCACCATGTGATGCTCTTTTTGAGACGAATCGTCCGCAGCGGGCGATAGACCCGGCTCAAGAACCGAGTCACAATGCGAATGCTGGAGTCGAACTGAGAATGGCGCGTTCCGTATTGGTTGTAGAGGATGACCTTGATATCGCGATGGGGTTACAAGATTTACTCGAATTCGAAGGATTCCAAGTGGACTGCGTACAAACCTGTCGCCAGGCTTTCTCTTCCATCGAACGGAATGTTTACAATGCCGTTCTCCTCGATCTCGGGCTGCCGGATGGAGATGGTTGCTCGGTTTTGGAGAAGCTCCAAGTTTCTCATCCTTCACTTCCCGTGATCGTCTTAACTGCTTCGAATAGAGACCTCGGGCCTCTCCGAGCGTATGCTCGCTTGACCAAACCGTGGAAGCGAGAAGAGCTATGCGGGATACTTCACCGTGCTATCGGCACATCTTCCTGACGGTGAGTTGCATCAGGAACGGCGAGCAAATCCGGAAGCGAATTTTCATGACTTCGATCGGTTCAAACCCAGCGCCCGTTTAAAAACCGTGGCGAAGCCGAAATAGCCGAAGGAATCTTTGAGGTTTGAATAGAGCCGTTTGACTGTGCCCATCTCCGGATCTGTAACGTACTCCATCGTGAGCGCAATCCGCTCTTCACCCTCTCCAAGAGGCGTGACCGCATGCCAGAGCTTGTCACCGTTGAAAATCACCATATCGCCTGGTTCAGTGATCAGCTCAAGATGGCGCGGCTGCTTGGTGGGGTGGTCTTTGAAAAGCTCGCACACCAACTTGCACTGGGTTGACCGATCAACAAGCCCCATCAAAATCGTGTACCGTGCACCCTTATAGTACGAGGTATCGTAGTGGAACCCAATGTGGTCGCCCGGTTCAGTGTAGTAGTACAGGGCGCAGGAATGGGGATCGTTGTCCGGACAGAACATCAGCTTCGCCTCCACGAGCCGGTTCAGGAATGTTCGGAACGACTCAGACCGGTAGAGGTCGAGAAAACGGGGAGCTTTTTCTTGCACGGTGTAATAACTGACGCTTCCGCCTTTCTTGTGGCCTGGAATAAAGTTTCGATTGAGCTCCGCTTTCACGCCCTGGGCCTGGGGAACGAATACTTCCTCGACGAAGGCACGGGGCAAGAATTGCTTGATCACCAGGAACTCGTTTTGCTCCCAATATTCCTGGCGAAGTCGGTCAAAATCCAATCTTGCCACCGCTTGATCGACGGCTTCGACCACTGTGCCCGTTTCAACTGTCATGTCTCAGATCACTCCTTGAGCCCAAACGTCAATCGTCGACGTGGTCGCCTGACGACTAGGGCCCGTTCAATACCGGAGCCCTGACGACTTCCACATCCGACGGTGTCTTAAAGTCAAACACCTCATTACCTAATCCCAGGTTTGGTTTCAAGTTCGAAAATTCAAAGACGGCGACATTGCCGCTGATCTCATGGAGCGACACCGTACGGATATAATGGGTTTTTGGAAAGACCTCGACGATGATCTTCTGAAGATTCTGGGTGGATTCCTGCTCCTTGGCTTTAGGAATGAGCGTGATAAGCGGCGTACCCCCCATTCCACGATCTTTTCCCGTGGTGGGTTGAATCTCAAACGACTCATCCAACTTGGCCGCTCCCTGCAACAATTCCAACGGCGCTTTGGAGGCAGCCATCTGCGTCAGTTTCCCGACCAGGACCTGCTTATGTTCGGGAACGTATACCTTCACATCGTCCTGGTTCACATAGATTTGCTCAGTCGCCGGATCCAAATAGTCCCACCGTAAGCGGCCGGGCTTTTTGATATAGACCTTGCCGGCCGAGGTCACAGGCCGCTCAAACCCTTCAATCTTGGTTTTCTGAGAAAAATCGGCCTGCAGATCCTTCGTTTTCTCGTATCGTGCTTGCAATTGTTTGACGACTTCGCGAACTTCCTGCAACGCTTTTTCATCAATCGGCCCGCCCACCGCCCAGGCCGGCAAGACGAACAGGACACTCAATGGAGCTGCAAGCCACCAACGCATCATGCTTCCGCCGCGCCGACCGGGCCGCGCCGACCAAGCACCTCTCGACGCCCATCACGACCCGCCGCACCCACAATGCCTTCCGATTCCATCTGTTCGATCATGCGCGCCGCCCGAGGATAGCCGACTCGCAGTCGGCGCTGAATCAACGAGGCTGAAGCCTGTCCGGTCGACAGCACCAGGTCTTTGGCCTGTTCGTACACTTCATCTTTTGCCTCTTCCTCCGCCGCTTCCTCCAACTTGAGCGATTGCAGTTCCTGATTATAGACGGGAGACGCTTGGTTCTTTACAAACTCCACCACCGAACGGACATCGTCGTCCGATACAAAAGACCCATGCAAACGCGCGAGGCGGCCTGTGCCGGAGGCCAGGTACAGCATATCGCCGCGACCGAGTAAGGCCTCCGCTCCGTTTGCATCAAGAATGGTCCGTGAGTCGGTCTTCGAGGATACTTGAAACGCGATTCGTGCCGGGAAATTTGCTTTGATCAAGCCGGTCAGCACATCAACGGATGGACGCTGAGTGGCCAGCACCAGATGAATACCGGAAGCCCGTGCCATCTGTGCGAGTCGCGCGATCTTGTCCTCCACATCTTTGGGAGCCACCATCATCAGATCCGCCAGCTCGTCGATCATGACGACGATAAAAGGCAGCGGTTCCGGGGGCGTCGGTTTCGGCTGCATGCAACCCCGTTCACCCTCGGCGATTGATGTTTCACCGGCAGAGAGACGCTCTTCTTCAGAGAGAAATTGTATTGGAAGCTCTGTCTGCCCGACACCCGGTGGGTTGTTGTCGGCAAACACCTCCTGCAAACCGGCGACCTTTCGATTGTACGCATCGATGTTCCGCACACTTGCCTCTGCCAGCAGCTTGTACCGTCGCTCCATTTCGGCGACGACCCACCCCAGCCCTCTCGCGGCTGATTTGGGCTCCGTAATAACCGGTCGCAACAGATGAGGAATACCCTCATACGACTGAAACTCGAGCATCTTCGGGTCAATGAGCAGAAGCTTCACTTCACTGGGCTTGGCGGAAAAGAGGATGCTGAGCAACATCGTATTCAAACTGACACTCTTCCCGGCACCGGTCGCACCGGCTACCAAGAGATGCGGCATCGTCTTCAGATCGGCCGTCATCGGGGCACCGAAGATATCCTTGCCCAAGGCCAGCGTCAGTCTGGATCTTGCCCGACGAAAGGCCTCGCTCATGACGACTTCCTTCAGCGACACCGTCTCTCGAGACCGGTTCGGCACCTCGATCCCGACCACTGATTTCCCCGGCAACGGAGCAACGATTCGTAGACTCGTCGCCTTGAGAGCCAACGCAAGGTCATCAGCCAGATTCACAATGCGGGACACTTTCGTGCCGGGCGCGGGCTCAAATTCGTACATCGTCACGACAGGGCCGGGCCTCACTTCCGTTACAATGCCTTCGATGCCGAAACTCATCAATGCTCGTGATAAGACCTCGGACTGTGCTTTTAACTCTTCATCCGACATCCGATCCATCGGTCCCGAGGGATCGCTTAACAGTATCTCCGGGTCGGGCAGTTGATAGTCCCCGGGCTCAGCCGTCGGAACAACCACTTCCTGCTCAGTCGTTTGGGTTTCCACTGTCGAGGTTGTGACAGGGAATGGCTGGATGACCGGAGCCGGCGGAGCTGTTTCGATCCTTTCAACAGTCGTCTCATCTTCCACGGTGATGGTGGTTGGTCTGGAAGACTTAACCCGTAACCGTCGATTGCCGGCCTCCTTTTGGACTTCGATCGATCGCTCAGGCATCACGGCGGACACTCCTTCGCGGAGCGTGGCCCAACGTTCCGGCATCCGACGCACGGCTTCAGCCAATGACAGCGGTGTTGTCAGGAGGAGAGACACAAGAAATCCTGTAATGATGAGAATATGGGCCCCGGTTCCGGCAAAGACGGCACGGAGCCCCTCGGCGATTGTCTGGCCGACGACACCACCGGCCATCCCTCGGGAAATCATCCCGCTGGTCAACGTCGGAACCCCCGTCGTTTCAAGATGCAGAAAGGCGCTCAAGAAGAAGACCGCCGCGAGGGAGCTGGCGGCCGTCCGCAGCCTGAGACTCACCGGCACCTGGGAGAAACAGCGAAATCCCAACCGCCCCAGCAGCAGGGGAAAGAGATAGGCCGCTCCACCGATACTATAAAAAAACGCCCCCGCCAAGAGGGCTCCGAATGAGCCGATGAGATTTCGGGGCGGGTGGGTGTCCGATGCACCGTCCGCCACAATCTTCGCCTCCCCAGGCACAAATGACAAAAGGCTCAAGAGCATAAGCAAGCTCAGCGCGATCAAAATCACGCCGATCACTTCGCGCTGAATATGCGAAGAAGGGGATGGGGCGCGGCGGGCTTCTCTCCGCTTCGCCGAGGTGGTGGCACCCATGCCGTGGATGCTAGCACAGGGGAAGGGTCATTTCAAACAAACGGGCATTCATGCTCTGGTCATGTGCGCCCTGACCGGGAATGAATCGGGATGTTACATCGGAACCGGCGGTGTTGTATGTCGGATGATCTTGCCTTCAACCAGATAGACGACCAGCTCGGCAATGTTGGTGGCATGATCGGCCACTCGCTCCAGAGACTTGGCGATGAAGCTCAAGCGAATAGCGCGCGAAATTGTATGGGGATTTTCCATCATGAACGAGAGCAGTTCACGAAACAGCTGTTCCATGAGATCATCGACGAAGTCATCATCTATGATCACTTTCCTGGCCAGCGTGGCATCCTCTTTGACGAAGGCATCAATGCTTTCCTTCACCATGACCCGCGCGAGGCTCCCCATCCGCGGTATATCGATGTAGGGCTTGAGTTGAGGTTCTTCGTTTAGTTCGATCGCTCGCTCACAGATGCTTTCTGCTAAGTCACTGATACGTTCGAGCTCAGTGGAAAGTTTCATGGCCGTCGTCACCAACCGAAGGTCGCGCGCCGCGGGCTGGTGGAGTGCCAACAATTCGATGCACGCCTCGTCGATTTCCACGTCCATCGCGTTCACCTTGTGGTCTCGCTCGATCACGCGGCAGGCAAGGGCGGCATCGCGCGTGACCAGCGCCGTCAAGGCTTTGTCGATTTGGTCCTCGGCTAGACCGGCCATCTTCGCCAGTTTCGTCTTGAGTTCCGCGAGCTCTTCGTCAAAATGCCGCTGTCCCATCAAATCACCCGAATCGCCCGGTGATATAATCTTCCGTCTGCTTCTTCGAAGGGTTGGTGAACAGCTGTTTTGTACGACCGAACTCGACCAATTGCCCGAGGTACATGAACGCCGTACTATCGGACACCCGTGCCGCTTGCTGCATGTTGTGCGTCACAATGACGACCGTCAACTCCTTCTTGAGTGAAAACAGCAATTCTTCGATGATCCCTGTGGCGATCGGGTCGAGCGCGGAACAAGGCTCATCCATCAGGAGAACCTCCGGCTTGACGGCGAGGGCTCGCGCAATACAGAGCCGCTGCTGCTGACCGCCCGACAAACCAAGGGCGCTCTTGTGGAGTCGATCCTTCACTTCCTCCCAGAGACCAGCCCCCCGGAGACTTCCTTCCACAATATCCTCCAGGACCGTCCGGTTCTTCAACCCTTGCAGCCGCGGACCATACGCGATATTTTCATAGATCGATTTGGGAAAGGGGTTGGATTTTTGGAACACCATTCCCACGCGCTTACGCAGATCGGTGATATCGATCTTCGGGTTGAAGATATCGACATCGTCAAGAAGAATATTCCCTTCATGTCTCGCGCCTTCGATAAGGTCATTCAAGCGGTTCATGCACCGGAGCAACGTGGATTTTCCGCAACCGGATGGCCCAATGAATGCCGTCACTTGATGTTCCGGGATGTCCAGGTCGATCTTGAAGAGCGATTGGACAAGTCCGTAGAAAAAGTTGAAGCCCTGCACCCGAAGTTTGGACTGTACTTGGGGCCTTCGTTGGTCCGACACCTTGGAATCAGGGGAATCCATGCTCTCCATCTCCAGCGAGGAAGAAGTAGGTGAACGGTGAGGGATAGCGGACCTCAGCTCATACTGCTGATCCAGCATATTTCCTCCTCATTCGATTTCGCAAGACGATGCCCGTCAGATTAAGCGTCACGACGACAAGAATTAGCACCAACGTGGTCACATAGACCATGGGCTTGGCGGCTTCAACGTTCGGCGATTGAAACCCCACGTCATAGATATGAAAGCCTAAGTGCATAAACTTTCGATCCAGATGCAGGAATGGCCAGGTCCCATCGATCGGCATGGCAGGCGCCAGTTTCACCACACCTGTCAGCATCAACGGCGCGACCTCTCCAGCTGCGCGAGCCATGGCAAGTATCAGGCCGGTCAGAATGCCGGGGAGTGCGGTGGGAAGCACGACTTTCCAAATCGTTTCCCATTTGGTTGCGCCCAACCCAATGGACCCTTCGCGGTATTCTCGCGGCACTGCAGCAAGGCCCTCCTCGGTCGCGACGATCACAACAGGAACCGTCAGGAGTGCCAGTGTCAATGAGGCCCACAGGATACCGCCCGTACCGAACGTAGGAGTCGGTAGTCGTTCGGAAAACCACAGCGCATCGATCGTACCGCCGACCCCATACACAAAAAACCCCAAACCAAACACACCGAAGACGATCGACGGAACACCGGCAAGATTGTTGACGGCGATCCGGACAGTCCGCACAATGACCCCCTGGCGGGCGTATTCCCTGAGATACAGCGCGCTGATGACGCCGAAGGGGGTCACGACGACGCTCATGATGATCACCATCATGACCGTGCCGAAGATGGCCGGAAAGATTCCTCCCTCGGTATTGGCCTCTCGCGGTTCTGTGGTCAAAACAGTCCAGACGTTGCCGATATAGACCCGGAGCTTTTCTAAGGTCGAAAGATCGTTGGGTCGCAGGACCCGTATCACTTGGCTAAGTGATACGGACTTTTCTTTGCCATTGGCATCGACGATACGCAGTGTGTATACACTCTCTGTCTCACTCGATTCCTGATGCCGAAGAAGGGGCGGCAAGGACTGCCATACGGCATCCGACCCTTCGGCCACCACTTGGTCTTCCTTGTGGAGGGTCCCGAGACGCCCATAGAAGTTACCCCATTCGCGCCGTTCCACCATCACGAGGTCGGACGGCTTGGCCCGTTCGATGATCTGATCGCTGTTGATCCACCGATAGTCTAACCCGTACAGGTCACGATTACCGATCTTCATCCTTATTCGGGGGATCCCTTTGGGGCTCACTTCCTCGCCTGCCAACTGACCGATCACATGTTTTCCGTCCTTCAGTGTCAATTCGACAAGGTCGGCCGGCCAGAAATAGCCGAAGCCGTTGAGGAGGATGAGCACGAGGAGTCCTCCGATCATGAGCAGCGACAGAGAAAGTCCTGCCCCACAGCCCCAGATGAAGAGCTCGCCGCTGCCGAAGAAATGCTTCATCCACAGTTTCATCGACGTACTCTCATGCTGCTCCGTGAGAACTTGTCCTCGCCCATGCGGTTTCGACTAGAATTGACTGTATTTCGACCTGAGTCTCTGGCGAATCAATTCCGCTGCCGTATTGAGGGCAAAGGTCGCCATAAAGAGAAGCAGCCCCGCTAAGAAGAGCGTACGATACAAGGTCCCACCCTGCGGGGCTTCAGGAATTTCGACCGCGATATTCGCGGAGAGCGTCCGGAATCCGTTAAATAGGCTCCAATCCATGATCGGCGTATTGCCGGTCGCCATGAGGACGATCATGGTCTCTCCCACTGCCCGGCCGAACCCAATCATCAACGCCGAGAAAATGCCTGGACTGGCGGAGATCAGGACGAGATGGGCGAGCGTTTGCCACCGAGTCGCACCAAGGGCCAAGGAGCCGGCGATCAGGTTCTTAGGAACGTTTGAGAGGGCCTCTTCCGAAATACTGTAGATGATGGGAATGATGGCAAATCCCATGGCCACGCCGACTACGACGGCGTTGCGCTGGTCATAATTCAGACCGAGATGCGATTCGAGCCAGGGCTTATAATGGCCATCGAATAAGAACGATTCCCACCACGCATTGGTCTCAAGGCAACCCCAGACGACGGCGACAATGATCGGCATCATGAGCAAGGCCTCGACGCCCGGCCGTATACGATGCCGAAAAGATGCCGGGAGGATAAGATAGAACCCGGCAGCAACGGCAATGACCAAGGGAAGAACCAACACCATCCCCGTCATGGCAGGAAAGTTCCGCTCCAAAACAGGCGCAAACCAGAGTCCTGCCAGAAATCCAAGGACCACCGTGGGAAGCGCCGCCATAATTTCAATCGTGGGCTTGATCTTTGCCCGGAGATTTGGATGCATAAACATTGCGGTGTAGATCGCGGCCAAGACTGCCAATGGAACTGCGAGCAGCACGGCATAGACGGTGCCTTTAATAGTTCCAAAGATAAGCGGGGTCAGGCTGAATTTGGGCTCAAAGTCGTCCGACCCGCTTGAGGATTGCCAGACAAGTTTCGGTTGATCATACCCCTCGTACCAGACCGGGGAAAACAAGGTTGCCCATGTAATTTCTGGATATGGATTCGCAATGTGGTAGTGGATCAGTCGATTATCCTCGGTCACACTCACCAGGCCGTCGGCTTTCGGAGAAAAATAGGTGTTGCGGAGGCCCCCCTGTTGTGGAGTGAGAGTCAGCAACGTTTGTTCAGACGTCGAATGGTGCAGCCGGATTTCTCCTCCCGTATCAGTGGTAATAAACCCTTTGTCACGTTGGGAGATCGTGATATCGGTAACGGCGCTCTGGTGAGCGGCGAACCGATGGATGGGCGCCATATGGGTCTTATTGGTTCCGGGATGTTCCCGCACCGGCGTCCACACTGAAAGTTCACCTGACTCATGGCCAACGATAAGACTCCGATCACCCATGAGATAGGCAAGCGCGGTAATGGCTTTGCCTTGCTCGGAAGCCCGGGTCGTCTCAACAAGAACCGGCCTCGCCGGTTCTGCTACGTCCAGGTGATGCAGATTGCCCTCTGCCGTTCCCACCGCAAGGATCTCCGCCCGACTTCCGAGCGTGAGCGCCGTGATCCTTCCTGGGATAGTGGGCGTGAGGTCGACTTGCGTGATCGAGGCAGCGGCCGTGCCATCCGGGCGCGATGTTGTTCGGCTCGTGGTCAGCCAAAGATGCTGGTCTTGTAGCAGCGCGGCGATGCGAACATCGGATTCCGTGCGCTGATACGCCATCTTTGTGATTGGCTGCGGAGTCGGCGCGGCCATGATAGGGGTCCCAACCGTGACGGACGGAGAGATCAAGCGATCGTTGCCTCTGAACTCGTGGGTAAATTCGATCGCCACCGGAATTATACGTCCGTCCTCGGTACCCACGGCCAGATAGTGCCCTTTACCCAGGGCACGCGTTACGGCCGTCACCGATTCATCAGTTACCAGCGTACGCGAAGGGATTTCCTGCGTCGCAGGAGTCGCTCCTGCTAAAAAAACAAACTCCAGAGAACCATCGCGCAGCACATAAGCGAGTTCTTGCTGTTCGTCGATTCCAATAAGCACCGTAGTAGATGTAGTCTTAGGCGCTGAAAGTGAAATCGACTCGGTCGAGGTCGCGCGGGACGGTTGAAAAAGCGGGATGACCTCTTTGACCAGAAAGACGCACATCCCGAGAATGCAGAGGATGATGCCGATCCCGCCCGTCTTGATGATGAAACCTGTGAACCCATCGGTGATTGATCTGATTTGGCGTCGACTGAACAGTCCGCCCACAAGGGTCGAGTTGGGAAACGACCCCCTGCCGGATGGAGGCTCTCCCTGAAGAGCAGGTGTCGGAGTGAATGGCGGTACGTTCATACTCTACCTGAGGCTTCTCCCCGACGTTCCCACACCGCATCCATCGATGCAGACCAGCCATCCGGCCTGAACTTATTCGAGTTTTGGTAATTCCTTCTCAATCACGGTCTGCGGGAGAGGGAAGAAGCCGTCCTTGATCACAACGGCTTGCCCTTCTTTGCTATAAATAAACTTGATGAACTCCTTCACGAGTGGATCGAGTGGTTTGTTGGGCGCTTTGTTGACGTAAACCAACAGATGCCGCCAGAGGGGATACGACCCATTCATAGCATTTGTCTGTGTTGGCTCTACGAATGGTGCTCCACCTTTTTCCGCCAATGGAAGTGCTCGGACCCCGGAGGTTAAATAGCCGATACCGCTGTAACCGATACCTGCTTGATCCTCTGTGATACCTTGCACCACGGAGGCAGAACCTGGTTGCTCTTTGACCTCATCCTTGAAGTCGCCGTTTTTCAGCGCATACTCCTTGAAAAATCCATAGGTGCCGGATGCTGAGTTGCGGCCATAGATACTGATAGGAGAAGCTCCCACTTCGCCTGTAATACCCAGCTGACCCCATCGGTCCAGGTTTTCTGGCGCGCCATGTCGACGAGTCTTGGAAAAGATCGCATCGACTTGCGTCATCGTGAGTCCCTGAACCGAGTTATCTTTGTTGACATAGACGGCAAGTGCGTCAATGGCGACAGGGAATGCGATGGGCTTATATCTAAACTTTCTTTCGAAAGCATCAATTTCGGTGCTTTTCATCGCTCGGGACATCGGCCCCAACTGCGCAGTGCCTTCGATCAGGGCCGGAGGCGCGGTACTCGATCCCTTCCCTTCGATTTGAATTTTGACGCTTGGATATTGCTTGCGAAATCCTTCGGCCCACAGCGTCATGAGGTTGTTGAGCGTATCCGAACCGATGCTGTTGACATTTCCTGATACCCCGCTGACTTTGAGGTACCCCTTCAAGGCCGGATCCAGCACGATATAGTCATCGGCATAGACAGATGAGAGTCCCATAGCAAGAGATCCAAGGAGGATGACACAGGATAGACCAGACTTGGCAGCCGATATTTTCATAAATAGTCCTTTCATGATTACTAAACATAAATAATCATGTTTTGTTACCAACGCATTACGGGAGTGTTACGAGAGTGTTACTTATGGACTGGTTCAGGTCCTCGCACATGCGATTAAGTGCTGTCCGCTTTCCACCCCACGCTCGACTAGCCATCGTCAATAGTTCCACTGCAACTGAGTCCGGATAATATCCCCTTCCTGAATTTCAAAGGGCGCCGTTCGTGTATTCGTGCGTTCGGTCCTGACATACGCGATCACGAATTCCAGGGCCCGAGCGAATTGCCACTCGAACCCGATTTCCCACTCCCGAACGACGGCGAACGGTGTATTGGTCCGGTTCTTCCTCCCTCCGTTGTATTCTTGCCAGCGTACATAGGGTATAAGGGTGGTCAACCAGGGCTTGTTAACATCCCACTTATACATGCCCTGGATGTAGCCGCCTTGGAGAAAGCCCTCCTGAATCGCTGTTTGATTTGCGTTCAACTCCGGACCATGGCCCCAATTCCACTCCGCTTGGAAACCGAAGGGTTGCGGATAGAGCACAAAATGCACGCCGACCCGCTCGTCGCGGATGTTCCCATTATTTTCCGGTACGACTCCTGGACCCGACGCGACATCGAACGTCCCGCGGTACGCATCCACGCCGAACTGGATGATCTGCCCGTAGGGCAATTCCATGGGATAAGTGGCATGCAAGACGATATGTTTATTGTCATTGCGTTCGGAGATATTGGTACTCTGGCCGTTATAGACTCCCACACCTAAGACACCGTAGTCTCCACTTCCCTTGAGACCGGAATCGACCAGTCTTCGGAATAGTTTTCTGGTCTCATTCGGCGTGTAATAGAGAAAGACGCCGAGATCGCGCTCGCTTGGCACCGCACTGTTGATGGCGTCGGTCCGGTCGAGGGCCAGCCGATTTTGACTGGACTGGAGATTTTCGAACCCAAATGGAACCTTCGATTGCCCTGCTCGAATACGCAGTTCCTTTTCCGCGAACATGAGGAAGGGCACGGGCAAAAAGATATCGGTATAGGCGTCGCGAATTTGTGCAAAGTTGTTCGCGTCTGGTGACGCACCCGGGACAGCGCCTGCGAAATCAGGCTGGAAATAAAAGGACATCCAATCGGTAATATCGCCTGAAAAGACCAAGCGGATTCTGCGAAAACCGAAGCCCGTATTATTGCCGACGGAGGCATCGGAATCATCGAGGCGTATATCTTTGTTCCCCGGGAGATAACTATAGCGCAGTTGCGTATAACCTCGTATGCTGAGCTTGTCGAACCATTTTTTGACCGTTGCCCTCTCTGCAATGATCGCCTCTTCTCTTTCGTGCTCGGCCTTGAGTTTGAGCCATTCTTCCTTGGTGATCTGGCCCTTCTCGTACAGAAGATCTTCTACGCTGGCCTGGGCTACGTTGGCCGTGAAGATCAATCCGAAGCCGATGACGCACACTAGGACCGCGAACCACCATCCCTTCATTACGATTACCTCCCTTAGTTGGTCTGCTTCTATAACGGCGATGGGAGGTATAACTGTTTAGAATTAAGACACTGCTACGGGCTTGTAACAAATGCGTTAAATCGGTTGAGGTTCAATCGCGGAAGTAATGATAGCGTGGAAGATTCAGGGCTAGTCGAATACTATCGTTAGCTGCTCATAGCAGTAAACTCTATACTGCTACACGTCCAATCTGTGACGTTCCATCGACTTGTAACTGGTAATGTTCGATCCCAAACCTTTTTTCCATCTCACGCATGTAGTATTGAATGAACTGTACTTCCTCTTCAGAAGGTGGAGAATCGAATGAATGATCGGAAAGCAGCCGTTCACAGCAGCGACCATAGTCTTGAACGACTTGTCAAATGAAAATGCATGGAAACTTCCCTGCCGTTGGGCTCATCACTATGCAATCTTGTCACACTATGGTTGGGCTTTTTCTCGAATGAGAATACCGCGATCCTATTTCAGCGTTGTGAACGGCGCGTCAATTCTGAGTTATTCGCAGTACGATCGCCAAGGACTGTGATGATCTCAGCACGAAGAGGGAAAGTGATGTATAAAATTAACAAAGCCGTAACATGGACAATGCACTTCTGTAACATTGGGAGAGCAGCCTACCGACCGTCAGATTTTATTCTGTTGGAGAGTCTGAACTTTTCAGTCAGACAAACATGGACGGCTGCAAAGTGTTCAGCATAGACCAATCCAAGGTAACGTTTCTGTGTGGTGAGCCTCTACGCATGACAATCGCACGTTTGATTCTTCTTTCGGGAATCTCACTCCTGCTTGGGCTTGTTGGGTGTCAGATACGGCCGTTTCAAACGGTAGCCCTCCATGATGACCCATCGCGGTTGGTCAGGCTTGAAGTGAATCCCACAGTGGGTAGAAGTCATTCTCACCCGGCAGACATCACGACAGATGAGATGGCGGCGGTTCTGTCCGGTGTGATGATCGAGGAATCGCGCTCCATGTCGCCCTTACCCTCACGTCATCCGGCGTTCGATCCAACAGAAGTCAGCTTTTTTGCTCCGCTCTTTGCTCAAGGCTTAAGAGTGGCAACATCCGAGGAGATCGTCACTTTCACTCAGACCACAAAGCAAACCGCAATTATTAATACTGTTCATAAAGTGACGTCTGGCGGAATCTTCATTGACGGCAACGAGCTGCATTTCGTATTGGGCAACTATCGTTCGCCGACCAACTATGCATCGGACCCCGGGATCGGCGCCACCCTCGATGGTCGGTCAGCTCCTCTGAAGCCCATTGCGCCTCAGCAACCGAAATTGGATTTTGAACCCGCCACGGCCATCGCTCCTTCACGGGAAGGTATTTGGGAGAAGCTGCTCAGACCAGAGCGGAGTGAAATAGTCGTCTTATTCAAGAGACTGACAAGCACGCAATCCGATGGAGACTACAAATCAAATTAACCACATTTTAAGGGCAGAGCGATCCCCTCCTCCTTGAAAGAATAAACAGTATCAGTTTTTGATAACATGCTGCATAAGGTACTTGCAAAAACGTGCCGTCGCCTTCCGACCATACCCATACCGACCCCCCGCTCTGGTCAATCGGCATAGCGGTCATCATCATTCTGCTAGCTCCTCTGGTTCTGTATTCCTTGGCGCCAACCGGCCCTATTCGTGAGGGAGATACTGTGTTTTCAGAGGGACAACAACATGTTCGGATTCACCATACAGCTACAGGCAAGGAGGCTAAGGATAATACCTGTTTACTGGATCCGAACAGTCCGCTCATAGTCGTTCGCTCCTTGGCCGATCCCCCGGACAGTTCGCTCATCGCTCATGTGCAGGGCAATCCGAGTGGTGAATGGCCTTTTTGTCAGGTGCACGCCGAGGTGGTATTAAAAACCCATCAGGTATTCCAGAAACCAGCCGTCTTTGGGATGGTACGAGAGAGCTTGATTGGACTGTTCCGGCGGTGAGGGAGCGTTGCCTAGGTTTTTAGACGGTGCACAAACTGTTTTCTAAACTTGGTGACTTTCGGGTTCACCACGAATTGGCAGTACCCTTGGGAGGGATTTCGAATAAAATACTCCTGATGATAGGGCTCCGCCTCATACCATTGGCCGGCCGCTGCAACCTGTGTGACGATCGGGGTATCGTACAGCTTCTCGTCAGTTAGCGCCTTGATCAGTGTTTCGGCTGTATGGCGTTGTGTTGGAGTGCAATAGAAAATCGCTGAACGATATTGAGTTCCCCTATCGTTTCCTTGCCGATTGAGGGTTGTAGGATCGTGGATGGCGAAAAAGATTTCAAGCAATTCTCTGTAAGAGATCACCTTGGGATCAAAGGTGATTCGTACGGCTTCTGCATGACCGGTCTGCCCTCCGCACACTGCTTCGTATGTGGGGTGGTCTAGGTTACCTCCGATGTAACCAGATTCGACCGATTCCACACCTTGGACTTGATCATACACAGCCTCGAGACACCAAAAACAGCCACCTGCAAGAATAGCGACTTCCTTCTCGGGTAGGATCGATCGTGATTCATCGCCCATAGTGTGATTGATCGAGCAAACTGTGGGATTCTTTCAGCAGACGAAGACCGACTACTCCTCTTCTTCCTCCTCAATATCCTCAATCCCTTCATAACTCATTTCTGGGAATGAGGCCGACGCCTTTTCACAGGCGGTTTCGACCATCTCTTCAGCGTCTTCCGCTGAATCGGCATCGACCAAGAACTTCACGGTGATTGCATACCTCTGTTCCACTCCCGACTCCTTTCTCTATCCTCATGCCGAAATTTTTGATTTAGACATCAGTCATTCCGTACTTTCTGACAGTTCCGGTAGCCATGTCAACCGTGTTCGGGAGCCTGCGAAAAGCGCATGGCCACACAGTGGAACAAGAGATCGACGAGATCCCCGCCAGGCAAGTCATCAAGAAAGTTGTACGAGAGTGGAAATGTTCGAGTTGTGGCGACTAGGGAAGAATCTACTCGTCCTGTTCAAGGTCAGCGAGTATCATTTTGAGCTTTGCAAACTCTTCTGGAGTGATACGCGAAAAAGCGATCCCAAAACTATTGCCGTCAACCCACCGCACAGTGGTTTCGTCGATCCGCAACGGCCAATCAAGGCCTGGAATGTGGAGTCGGCATTCGAACTTCGCACCTTGCTCGACCTTCATGTCACTTTCGATTTTGCAACCGCCAGCAGAAATATCCAGAGTTCGTCCCTGCCCCTCCTGTTTTTGCCCAGATAAGGTGCTGCGAAATTGAGTGGTGAATCTCGGCTGGTCTCGCCGGTCCTGTGGCCGAGGTTTGGCGGGAGTTCGATCGACGGGTTCTGACTTGAAGAGAGAACCGAGCTTTTTCAACGACGAATTCCTCGTCCAAAGTTGACGATCTGAGGTGATGCGACGGATCTTTCGCAACCCTCTGAATTAACAAGTGTTCCCCGAAGATGACACCTCACCATGAAGCACCTTACTTCTTGTTAGTCAGGAGCACATGGCCGCGGCGATTCTGCTGATAGCAAGCCTCATCCCGATCAAAGCAAAAGGGGCGCTCTTTGCCATACGACACAATCGCTACCTGCTTGGAATTCACACCAACTTCCGCAAGATAGTTCCGCACAGCCTTGGCACGTTTGTCACCTAAAACCATGTTGTAGTCGGTGGTGCCCCGCTCGTCACAATGCCCCTCAATTTTCAGCGCGACGCCTGGATGATTCTTGAGGTAAGCAGCGTCATGATTGAGCGCTTCCATGCCGACATCCGACAAGGTCCACTGGTCATAACCAAAGAAAACATCCTGCAAACCAGCTTCCACAGCAGCTTTTTCCTCTTTTGTCAGTTCGGCACGCTGACGTGGGCTGAGGCTTGACGGGTTCAGTGCTGTCGAATATCCGCCTTGCGTAAGACGCTCCTCTGCTGGATGACGAGAGAAACCGCTCAATTCACTGCTTGAGCTTCCTCCAGACATACTCGGTACCTTCGAACCCGTGCTCTGTGATCCAGCTTCGCCTTCAGACTTGAGCCATTTTGTGTTACACCCTTGGTTCGATAACAAAACCACCCCTAGCACCAACACCACTCCAGATTTCACTAACACTCTATTCATCATAATCTTTCTCCTCTGTGTGACATCAAGATCAGCTGCTCAATTGATAATTCATAGTCAATCGGTGCATGAACGATAGTTTGCGATACCCGTTCGTTTTCTCTCCAAACAAATATAGCACCGCGGTTGAAAAGGGATTCTTTAGCAGAAGCCTAGCTGATTGATGACAGGATGCCTAACAAATTCAAATATTTACCAGGGTGACGGGAGGGAATCCTGGGAGATATGGGAAGAAGATTCTCTGGCTAACCGAAGCAAGAAACCAGATACAAGAGGGAGAGGAGAAAGAGACCGATCAAGCGTCAGTGTAGCTTAAAC
>JAHBWU010000041.1 GCA_019636835.1 Nitrospira sp. | reverse complement strand
AACCCGTAGAGTTCCAGAAGCGAATTCTGAAGCGGCGTGGCGGTCAGCAGCACTTTGGGAAATGGTGCGACTGCCAGCTTGATGGCCGTGGCGATCTTGCTGGATGTCTTGTAGACATTGCGCAGCCGGTGTGCCTCATCGATCACGACCAGATCCCAATTGGTTTGACGCAGGTATGGCTCCTTCGTCCGAGCGAACTGGTACGAACAAAGGACGATCCCGTCTCGCTGAAAGGGATTGAGATTGCCCGATCGGATGGCGTCGTTAAAGCTCTTGTTTTCCAGAATGGCTGATGGAAGATGAAACTTGTCGGCTAATTCTTGACTCCATTGCTTGCGTAGATTGGCGGGAACGATGACCAGAAGTCGGCGCTTGCGTTCCGCCCACCTTTGGGAGATCAGCAGCCCGGCTTCAATGGTTTTTCCCAGTCCAACCTCATCAGCCAGAATGGCGCCGCGTGAAAAGGGGTTGCGGAATGCGAACAACGCTGCCTCGACCTGGTGAGGGTTAAGGTCCACCTGTGCGTCTGACAGGGCGGCAGCCAGTTTTTCAACACTGTCGGAGGCACAGCGCTTGGTAAGTTCATAGGCAAAGTACTTGGCGTGGTATGGGGTAAGGTTCATGCAGCGCGAATTTTGCTTCGAGTCAGGCCAGCGTGTTTAGCGCCGGCAGCTTACCCGTTTCCCGTCAAGAAATCACGTCCCTCTGAGAAGTACGTATCCCTATCCTTCCGTTGACCCGAACGGGGCCCGGCATACTGGGACACGAACACTTCCCCTGTAAGGAATGACGATCTGGTGTGAAGAATTGCCTATTCTCCCATCCTGGTCAGCTGCCAGCGCTGGTGCGCGTGCCCCTCCTGGAAGGAACTCTGTCCGGGCAAGCGGAAAATCCCAACACGAGGTACACTTTCATCAGAAGGGCTCATGGATGGGCCAGGGATGCTCGAATCACGAGGGACGGTATGAAGCCCAAGATTCTGGTCATCGATGATAGCGCCGATAGTTGGGCGTTGCTGAATGCCGTCCTCCAATCACATGGCTATGCGCCGGTGTGGGCGGCCGATGGGATGCAGGCAATGGGCGTAGCCAGGACGCATCAACCCCAAGTCATTCTGCTCGACCTGGGCCTGCCCGGAGGCGATGGCTTCCTCATCTTGGAACGGCTCAAAGCCAACAAGTTCCTGAGCCATGTGCCGGTGATCGTGATTACGGCTCGCGCGCCCAAGGAGGGCGAGGAGAAAGCGCTGAAGCTTGGCGCGGTCTCGTATGTCCAAAAGCCCATCAACGTCGACGAGCTGATAGCCGGCCTCCAACAACTCCTGGCTCCCGCAAAAAAAAGGTCTTCAATCGGCTAGGCCGCTGTGAGTCCTGCCAAGCCTCCATCGATGATGGCAACCCCATTCGGTCTATGACTCACGGTTCCCGCGGAGCCAAGGTTGGCCGGAGCCTACTCATCTCGGTCGGAAATCATGTCTGTGAGTAAAGAGCCGACGTCGTCTGGCTGATCGAAGGCTATCCCGCCTGGAGGCCGTGGACCTGGTCGATGAGCCGTTGGAGTTTGGCGACGGCGTGGCGGCGCTGTTCGGGAGTCATGCGCTGGTCGATGGCCAGGGTCATGGTCTTGGCATTCTCGCGCATGTGGCGGACCGCGCTTTGATAGGACTGGGGGGCGGTCTGATCGTGATACACGAACATGGAACGGAGTTCTCGGGCGATCTGCTCGGGAGTCCGGTGCTGATGTAAGAGAGTCACGAGTTCCTGTCGGCGTTGCTGCTGGTAGGCGACCCACATTGGTTCCATATCAGGGAGCGTGAGGCTCCACTCGCGGATCTGCGCTTGCTGCTCTTTGGTCAGCAGCCCCAGCCAGTCTTTTGCCACATCCAGAGTGGTCTGAGCCCTTTCTTTGAGACGCTCCGGCGCGGGAGTCTGAACGAGGCGCGTGGCTTTGGTATTGTCCTTCTGCAACGCCGATTCGAACGTGTGCACCTGCCGCGTATTGACTGAAGCAAGAAAGGCTCCGCTGTCGACTACGACGCGCTCGAAGAGGTCGGTGCGCAGCCGATCGTAGGTGGCATAGGCCCAATCGACATCTAGCCCCGTGAGTCCCCGTTCGACTCGCTGACCGATCTCTCGAAGGAACGTTTCATACTGCGGCAAGGCCTCGTGCCGATGCCTATCAAGTAAAGGAGTGAGGCGTTGGGATAGATCATGGCGCTGATCGCGATTGAGATCGAAGTAATGGTCGAGCTTCCAGAGAATGATTCGGTCAGCATATCGATAGCTCGTGGTGAGCGAGCAGCCTGCGAGGGCCACCAATAGCACGGCGACGCACCACGACCAGCAAAACAGTCGCCTCCGCCCACTCCTCTCCCCTATCGTCCAGCCACTTATCATCGGTACAGATATGTTCTTAAGCAAACCGGGATCATGCAAGGGGATGCGCCGTGAAGCCCTTGTGTTCGATCTGAGTTGAGCAGCGCCCAAAGGATGAGGTGGGACAGGCGTACTGGATGCTATGTTGGTGGCTTACGACGCTCAGATCTCTTGATTCGTTCGAGAATGACCTCCCAGATTGGGCGAAGTCCTAATCGGTCGGCCCACTCGCCGATATATGTCTGGTCAATGTCTTGTCCGGTAACCTTCAACATCCCCGTGATGTCTCGAAGGTGCTTCTCGGACTCACCCGCTTGGTAATATTCCATTTTCTTGATGATAACATCTTCGGCGGAGGCAAACGTCGCTGGATACGTCTCGACGGGCCGTAATTTTCGTGCTCTCGCAAATCGACTGCGATCGAACGGGGTATCTCGTCGAACGATGACGTCGACTTTCAAGCCTGATGCCGGATGAATGATGTTGAACTGCCCTTGGCGGGCAATGGCGTTCTGAACGGCGTCCTCGCTTAGATAGAAGGTTGATGGGGGAAATGCTGCGATCAGCGGAGTCACATGTTGCGGTTCAATCCCGGCCACGAGATCGATGTCGTTCGTGAGGCGGGGCTCACCATAAGCCATGGAGGCGACGGACCCCGTGACAAGGTAGGGAATCCTGAGCCGCTCGAAGGTCAAGACGACCTGTTCGAGCAACTCATACAGCTCCATGCGAAAGCCTCCGTGCCACTTCGCGATCGATTCGTATGGCGTCCCATTCGGGATGTAATGAGGCCAGCTGTCCCCGTAATAGCATCCGTGCGGAACGCCACAAGCCGAATCCGATGGCCAATCGCTCGGCCGGCGTCTTGCGTCGCAGTACTTCGGCCATCACAGGATCAAGCACTTCAATGCGCTGGGGATCAAGGGGTTGGTTCTGTCGCCGAGCAGGTCTCTCTGGGGCATTCGATGGCATCGTTGGAAAGCATACCTTTTTCTTTGCAATAAATCACGCCCAACCGGATTGAGAAGTGCCGAGGTTCGTAAGTTTACGGACACAGAAAATTTTCGCACAAACCCGCTTCACGTAGGAATGTCACGAGTGCCGTCGTAGGACGTGCGGGATTGGAATGAGAGCTTGACGACATCGCCGTCGCGAACCGGTGAATCTTCCGACCCGATCTTCTTGTTGATCATAATGAGCGCTTCGCGGCTCTTGATGTAGGGAAGCAAGGCGCCCAGTTGTGCAGGGTTTGCTTCAATCAGTTGTTTCACTGTAGTCGAGCCTGTCACCTGAACTTCGAGTTCACTCTCCTCGACGACTGCGCGTAGGGTTTGGCCAAAAATCTGTATCGAAATCATTACATCCTCAACAAAATGACGAATATCTTGCTTCTCATCGTGAACGTGGCGCGTACTCTACAGCATCAGCGAGACGAACTCAGCTCTGCTCACGTTCTGCCGCTTGATAAGCCTCTTGCAGAAGCTGGGCGACATGTTTCACCTGTACCGACTTCCCCACTCCGTTCTTGAGCTGGATCATGCAGGCCGGACAACTGGTGGCGACCACGTTCGCCTCGATTTGTGTGATGGCTCTGGCTTTCCGGTCGAAGATCTTCTGAGACGTGTCGTAATCCTTCACGACATAGGTTCCGGCGCCGCCCGCGCAACGATCGGCATCCTGCATTTCCACGAAGTTGATCCCGGGCAAGGACGACAGCACCTGCCGTGGCTCCTTCGTCACTCCGGCTGCCCGCAGATGACAGGATGAGTGATAGGTGACGCGCTTTGTCGTCCCATCGGTCTTTGCCATAGGAGGATGCTGCGGCGAACGAGCGACGAATTCCGAAATATGCACCACTTTCTTGGACAGTTCTTCGGCTTGCCGCCGTTCCGCTTCGTCCGGGAAGAGCGTGGGATAGTCTTTCAGCATCAGCGTGCAGGAGGCGCAGCCGGTCACGATCGTCTCATATGAGGCGAACGAGCGAAGGTTGAATCGCGCTCCGTCTCGAACCAGATCGATGTGCCCATAGGTTTGGATCGGCGTCCCCGAGCAGCGTTGCGGCGGCAGGGCGGGCTCGACCCCGTGTTTCTTCAACACTTCGATCACGGCGTCTCCCACTCCATCATCGAAATAGTTCGCGGCACAGCCATGGAAATAGGCGACCCGACGTGTCGGCGGTGAGTCCGACTCATTGGGGATCAAATGTGCATACCGTTCGCGCAAGTGCTGTTTGGCCAATTTGGGCAGCACGAGATCGTGCGGCAAGCGCGCCGTTGGTGCCAAGGCCTTCATGATCGGTGTTGTGATCCGTTCGAGCAGCCGTCTTATGAATGGACGATCCCAGATTCTTTGTGTACTCGCTAAGAATCGCAAAAGCGATTCAAAGGTTGCTCCGTGGGCCTGGAACTTGAAGATCCAACCGGCAAGCCGGTTCGGATGCTCTGCCCGCTTCTGCAGGATCAGATCGGACACATCCACGCCTGCGGGACAAATCGTACGGCAGGATTTGCAATTCAGGCAGGCTTCCACCACTCGTTTGGAATTGAGATAACTGTAGTCCTTTGACGTCACGATCTCGAACCAGCCGCGTGAGCTCATGTCCTCGGATTGAAAGACATCGTAGACCGGGCAGACTGAATTGCATTTGGCACAAGTGGCGCAGGATTTGGATAGTCTGGTGTAGTCGATATGGTCGGTAAACGATGCCTCGCTCAACTTGATGCCTGGATTGAGCACGTTGCCCGGGTCGAAAGATTTCTTGACCTGAACAAAGAGATCGTAGAGTTCCTCACCGAACATCTGCTTGACGAACTCGGCACGGACGCGGCCATCGCCATGTTCGCCGCAGATCGATCCACCGAACCGATTCAGGACGGTCGTATGGATGTCCTGATAGGCGCTTACCATCTTTTCGAAATCGCCGCGATCGTTCACGTCCAGCAGGGGAACGATGTGCGCGTTCCCATTTCCGATATGGCCGAAGATCGCGACCGGGACCCGCTGCCCTTCGAAGAAGCCTTCCAGATAACGGATCAGCTCGCTGATGCGCCCGGCCGGCACGACGACATCATCCACGAAATTGATGGGCTTTTTTTTCGGATCGAATCGATAGAGAGTCGGATAGAGTGCCTTCCGCGCTTTCCAGAGTTGCTCCCGACGTTCGGCATCGAACGCCAGCGTAAGCTCCGACGCCAACTTATAAGGCCGACAGACTGTGGCCATGGCTTCAGCCCGCTCACGGAGATCGGTCTCGGGGGAATCAGTATCCAACTCGATCAGTAACGTCGCGGCTGCATCAGTCGGAATGCCATGCTTCCCTCGACCGATCAAATTAAGCGTATTGGCATCCATGACCTCCAAGGCGCTTGGTTGAAGCGTTAGGAGCTGAGGCACGGCCTCGCCGACCTCTTCGAGACTCTGGAAGTGAATCAGCGCGGTCAGCGTGGCTTTGGGCTTGTCGACCAACGTGAGCTTGGCTTCACTCACCACACCCAACGTCCCTTCGCTGCCGACGAATAACTTCGGGAGGTCGAAAGAGCCCCGGGCGAGTCCGTCGACCAACCCAAAGAGATTGTACCCGCAACTATTCTTGCTGACCGTGGGCCGCTTCGCGGCAATGAGGTCTGTATGGGCCTGGGTCATCATCAGGACATCACACAGGGCCGGCACCGTCATCAAGAGGCGTTCCAGCGACGGATCATCGAGGGCATAGGCTCGCGCCTCGATCCAGGACGACGAAGTGAGGCACACCCGGAGACTCTGGACATTGTCCTTTACCGAGCCATAGCGCAATGTATGAGGCCCGGAAGAATTATTGGCGACCATGCCGCCGAGTTTGCACATGTCCCCGCTCGACGGATCCGGCCCAAACAACAGCCCCTGCAAGCTGAGTTGTTTGTTCAATTCGGCCAGCACGATTCCCGGCTGAACCCGAGCCCACCTCTCTTCCCGATTCACTTCAAGGATTCGATTCAGACGCGAGACATCGAGAATGATGCCTGACCCGATGGCAGACCCGGTTAAATTCGTCCCGGCCGCCCGAGGCGTAAGGGGAATGCCGCGTGTCACCGCATAGGCGACGGTTGCAGCGATGTCCTCTTCTGATTCAACAAGGACGACCGCCTGTGGAGGAATACGATAGATGCTGGCATCCACGGCATAGGCCGTGATCGTGGGCACGTCGTCTTTGACTTTCTCCGCTCCCAAAAGAGCGCGAAGATCATGAGCGACTGCGTGAGTTCTCGTCGGCAGGATCAATGTCGATGAAGCCGTCATAGACCGTGGTGCATCTTAACGCGCGGATTCTTCGAAGAACTAGCCCACATTATTCATGAACGCTTCTACTGCAAGCTCCGATGCGCCGCTGCAACAAGCCGTCATGCGACGTTGCGGCATGCCGGCGGGCGGGCTCGCCTCTCGTGACCGTGACCTCGACATCCTGTTTCAAGTACGCCTCGGCCACTCGGGGCTCCACGCGCCCGTCTCGCCTGGCGCCTTGGCGGTTTCGTTACGAACCGTCATGGATAATGTGAGCTAGAGTCGTTGTCGGTTGCCCACGAATTCTCCTACAATGGATAGGCTCATGGAGCGTCCGACTTTATATATCACCCGCCTATTGCCTCAACCGGTGCTGGACGTAATCTCTGGACAGTATCGAGTACTGGCCGAGCCGACAGATCGACCACCGACGGTAGAGGAGCTGCGCCATGGCTTCGCCGAGGCCCAGGCGGTCATCTGTACGCTGACGGATCGTATCGATGTCTCGGTGCTGTCCCATGCCACGAAATTGAGGATCATCGCCAACTATGCAGTAGGTTACAACAATATCGATCTTCCTGCCGCGGCCCAGCGCGGCATCATTGTTACCAATACACCAGACGTGCTGACCGATGCCACCGCTGATCTGACCTGGGCTCTGTTGCTCGCGCTGGCGAGGCGTGTCGTTGAAGGAGATGCCTGGGTTCGAACCGGTCACTGGCCGGGATGGACCCCGACACAGATGCTGGGCGCTGATGTGTCAGGGAAGAGGCTGGGCATCATCGGCATGGGGCGGATCGGACAGGCGGTCGCGCAACGGGCGGCCGGGTTTCGGATGTCGGTGATCTATGCGGGCCGTCAGAGTGTTTCCAGTCCGCCCGGCGTCTCGTGGGTATGGCGCACCCTTGATGAAGTCGTCGCGGAGTCTGATTTTCTTTCGCTCCATGTCCCGCTTACTGAAACCACTCGTCATCTTATCGACCGACGCAGGCTCGCCATGATGAAGCCGACGGCCTTTCTCATCAACACGTCGCGCGGCCCGGTCATCGACGAAGCCGCCTTGCTATCGGCACTTGAGACACAGACCATCGCGGGAGCAGGACTGGATGTCTATGAGCAAGAACCGGTTGTTCCCGCCAGGTTGACGCTGCTGTCGAATGTGGTCCTTCTCCCTCACCTGGGATCAGCCACGCGTGAGACCCGTGTCCGTATGGGACTCATCTGTCTCGACAATATTGCAGCTGTGTTGAGCGGACGACCGGCACCGAATCGGGTGGCTTAAGACATGATTGGAAAATGTGGCTGAGTCCTAGAGTGCATACCGAAAACCGACTTCCCCTCCCACTCCCCGCCCCTTTATGGCTGCCAGACGCTGTGGGACGTCATGAAACGAGGGTATGGACTGGAAGGCATGTGCGGCCTTTTCCCACTGTTCCTCTGCTTCGTAGAGTAAGCCCAGCTCATATTGAATGGCTTGTGCTTTCGCACCGTGGCACCGTGGATCGGCCAAGACGGTTTCCAGCCCCTGAATTGCCTGGGTGATGTGCCGCTCTTCTTTGAGACAGACCGCCGTCATCAGTGCCGAATCGAGATAAAAGGAATCGCTGTTCATCGACACCAGAAATTCTGCTTTGGCTTCCTCATACAATCCCATATTCTTATACGCGACGCCCAGCGCATAGTACGCTTCGTAGTCAGGTGGCGCAGTTTGTTCCTTCACGTTCGCCGGCGAAGCAACGACTGGTTTACTGGAGGCCGTTGACCCGGTTGAGGCCTCGCAAGCAGCCACCTCGGTCGGATAGACATCGGACGATGCGGGACCTTCGGTCTTGCGGCCATCGCTTGTTTGTAATGCGGATGATTTCCCAACCGATGGAGTCTTCACTGGTTCCACGTTTGTTTGCTGCAGTCTGCTGTCCTTCGCAAAAGGGTTGCCGTCGTCCGGTGCCGCACCTATCAGCGAAAATTCTCGATCGTGCTGCATTCGACTGTCTGGATGGGCTGCATGAGCACCGCCTGAATCAGGTCTCAGTGATCCATCATCTGTCGGTATTGGATTGACGAGGTTCGACGGCGTCTCCGTCCCAGACACGTTCTGAACGGACTCGCTCTGATCCGCTGTGGACCCTCCACCCATTCTTGCCGTCAGTCGATTCACCAAGGCTTCATCACGGGACAGCGATCGCACCTTTTCGAAGAGCTCTTCATGCAGACTTTCCATGCCGGGCTCGGGATGCTCCAACAAGAGTTCGATGGCCTTCGCATATTGCAGCGCAGCTCCCTCGCCGTCACCTTTTTCCTCGTGCAGTTCCCCGTTCAGTTCCAGCAAGGGGACGGAATTCTGGTCGGCGGACAAGAACTCCTGAATCAGCGATTCAGCAAGAGCCAGGTCATGCGCCCGCAACGCTGCCCCGGCCAAGAAGCGATATTCCCCCAGCGCCACTTGCACGTCCCCGCGTTGCAAATGCAACCGAGCCAAGAGTTGACAGACTTGGGGGTTTCCTGGTTCCCGTGTGAGCATTTGGTTCAGGATCGCTTCCGCGCCGGCATACTGCTTTTCGTCAATGCGGCGAACGGCCTCAGCCAGCAAGTCTAACGGTTCTGATGATTTCTGTGTCGGCGCGATGGATCCTGGTTTGACCGCTTTAATCGACCCGGTTCCACCTTTCTTCATGCTCTCCACGAACTGAACCGCTTCGTTGTTGGCTGGATCGATCCTGAGTACGGACAGATACGCGTCTTTCGCCTCATCGTATCTTCCTTGCGCCGATCGCTCACGACCTAGTTGGAGATACACTTTGGTGGCTTCATCCTGCTGGTTTTCTTGGACACAGAGTTCGGCGACTCGCTGTTGCGCGTCGAGATTCGACGGATCCTGAAGGACGATCTTCTTGTAGATTTCGAGCGCGTCTTTTCCTCGACGCTCTTTCAGGTAGTACTTCCCAAGGGTGAGGTAGTCCTGGACCGCACTGCTGATGAGTCCGCGTTCAATGTTCAGATCTCCAAGGTGGCGATAGACTTCGTATCGAGAGGGATCACATTTAAGGACTTTTTTAAAAGCCGCAATTGCCTTAAGGGTGGCGCCTTGGGCTCGAAAGGCTGAGGCCGCCTGTAAAAATGCAGAGGCGGCTTCCCCTAGAGCGTTTCGCTTCAATTGTAAATCACCGATCGTATTATGAATGGTGCCGTCGGCAGGGGTTTCTGCGGCCAGCTTCTTCCATTCGGCTATGGCCGCTTCGTACTGTCCGCGGGACGCCAGGAGTTGAGCTTGTTGAAGAACTCGACTTCGATCCGAAGGCACAACGATACCTCCACGAACAGAACAGCTAAACGCTAACAGTATCAATGGTTTTTGTCTAGGAAATGGAAGAATCAGACAGTGAAACGCTCCGGTAGAAGGGCCGACCACTTTTGTCGGATGATCAGCCCTTCTACCGAGTCAAACGGAAGATATGACGACTTAGGACGCGGCGATCGCGGCCTTAAGCACATTGGCTGCTTGAGGGCCCTTGGCTCCCTGCACGATGTCAAATTCGACGTTTTCCCCCTCCTTGAGGGTCTTGAAACCGTCGCCTTGTAACGCGGAGTAGTGGACGAAGACGTCTTCTCCGCTATCCAGCCGGATGAATCCAAACCCTTTCCGATCGTTGAACCACTTGACTGTTCCTTTTGTCTTCACAGAAGCCCTCCTTTTGTCAACAACTACGACTGGTTACGTAGCGGCCCCACTCAATCACCCCTGCATCAAAATTGAAAATAGACCGGGCAAGAATTCGGCTGGTAGAAGGGACGGGCACCTGAAGGAATGATGCATCGCTCACGGAACCCATCAGTTGAGTGGAAAGTGGCGCTGCATGTAACATAGGCTTCATGCTCTGTCAAGGGAATCTTTCAGACCGAGGTTTTCTCCTGTGTTTACAGGTGAGAAGGACTCCCCTATAGTGTTCAAAATTTCTCCGACCAAGGTAATCAGATCACGCTTCCAAATATTCTGTGATCCTACGAACGCTGCTCGATCGGTACATTTTCACGGAACTTCTCTCTCCGTTCGGTCTCAGCCTTGGTGCGCTCTGCTTTGTCATGCTGACCAGGGAGCTCTTGCGCCTTGTCGAACTGTTGGTGTCCAAAGGGGTCGGTTTCTGGGCACTTCTCAAAGTAATTGCCATGCTGCTCCCCTCCGGCCTCGTCCTCACTCTTCCGATCGCGGGCCTGATCGCGTCGGTGACAGCATTCGGCCGGTTGTCCTTTGACAAGGAACTAGTCGCCATGCGCGCGACCGGGCTCAGCCTGTTTCGCCTCTCGCAGCCGGTACTCCTGTTCTCGGTGTGTGTCTTTACGCTGACATTGGTGTTGTCTCAATGGGGGCAGCCATGGAGCTCATTGAATCTCAAAAAGGTGGCTCTCAATCTGCTCAAAGATCAGCTTGTTCTGGCTTTGGAACGTGGGACCTTCAATGAACCGATTCCCCGTATGATGATCTATGTTCCTGAAGGGGAATCGGGACGTCCGGCTGAGGGCATATTCATCTCGGATGAACGTCTGCCCGAAGAGCCTCGTGTCATTGTGGCGGAGCAATATCATGTCTTTATCGATGCAGCCCATGCTCAGGTCGCTCTCCAGCTCGTGAATGGAGTCATTCATAGCCGACCGCGTCAAGTCGACCAATATCGGCTGATTGCGTTCGCCAGTTACGACCTCAAGATCGATCTGAACCTCAGCAGCTATTCGGCCACTGAAGAGCGCCCGTCATATGAACAGATCAGGGCACGGCTGGCCGAATCCGGCGGCAAGGATGCCGGCTCCCTTCGTCGTCTGATGGAATACTATAAGGACTTGGCCTTTCCGACCGCTTCGCTCGTATTCTGTCTACTCGGCGTGCCGGTCGGAATCGTCTCGAAGCGGTCCGGACGGGTCGGCGGGTTTGCCGTCGGCGTGGGGATCATCATCGCGTTTTATATCCTGAATGTCGGGTGCGATTTTTTGGTGACGGCCTTGATCCTTCATCCCTTTGTGGGCGCCTGGTTGCCGAACATCGTGTTCGTCGTCATCACCGTCGCCCTTTTCATCAGGATGAGCAGACAATAACATCATGACGATCCTATTCCGGTACATCCTTCGTGAATACTCAAAAATTTTCGGAATGTGCTTTTCAGGCTTGGTGACCATCTATCTTGTGATCGATTTTTTCGAGAAAGTTCGCCGGTTCTTGCGCTATGAATCGGGAATCGTTCCAATTCTTACGTACTTCGCGTTGAAGATTCCTTCTATTTCGTTCCAAGTCGCTCCGTTCGCAATCTTGGTGGCCACCTTGCTGACGCTCGGTCTATTCGCGCGCAGCAACGAAATCACCGCCATGCGCAGCTGCGGGATCAGCTTGTTGTGGATGACCTCGCCGTTTCTCCTGTTTGCCGCCGGCGTGTCTGTGATTCTCTTTTTTTTCAGCTCGACCGTCATTCCACTCGCCTCGGAGAAAGCCGAAGAAGTTCGTGTCATCCAGATCGAGCAGCGACCGGCTCCAGTCACCGTCAAAGCCATCCAGCCCTGGGCCCGTATCAGTGCAGACGGCCTGATGGAAGTCGATGAGATCGATGTCGCAGGCAAGATCCTTCGGGGTGTACGAATCTTTCATTTTCGTCCGCCGTTTAAACTCGATCGGATTACGGAAGCGGCTGAAGCCCGCTATACTCCTCAAGGCTGGATCCTGCTGAACGGAAATCATCGACGGTTCCAATCGGACGATACCGTAGAGCTGGCTCTGTTCACGGAACAGGCGATCAACATTCCGTTGATTCCCGATGATTTCTCCTCCTCACTTATGGGGAACTCAGAGACCATGACGTTTCGGGAAATCCGAAATTACCTCGCGCGCTTTCGGCACGAAGGGTTCTCGTTCGCCCGTCTGCTGACGGACTATTACGGTCGTGTCGCATTCCCGTTGGTGACCGTCGTGATGGTGCTCGTCGGCATCGCGTTGAGTTTGAGGCGAAGCGGAGTTCGCGGTGGAAACATGGCCGTGGGTATCGGACAAGCGTTCATCGTCGGATTCTGCTACTGGACGACACACTCCGTCGCTATCGCGCTCGGACGAGGCGGAGCATTGGCTCCCATGCTTGCCGGTTGGATGGCCAATGCACTGTTTCTCAGCTTCGGCCTCTATCTGTTACTAAAAGTTAGGCATTGAAGAGAGGTTTCCTAGTTGACTGTCTATCGGTCTTCCGGTAAGAAAGGCGCCGTGTGCGCCCATAAGGAGGGAAAAACATGGCCACGCGTGTGGTAATTACCGGTCTCGGGGTAATATCCCCCATCGGGATCGGCGTCAGTGAATTCTGGAAGGCGGCCCTCGCAGGTCACTCAGGAGTTACCGCGATCCCTTCTCTAGGATGGTTTCCCATGTCCGGCTATCGTTCGCGCGTTGCCGGCCAAGTCCATAATTTCTCACCGGAACAGTATTTGCCGACTGTGCAAGCAAGTCGCGTGGATCGTTACGCGCAATTCGCCTTGGTCTCCACGAAGGAAGCGCTCGCCGATGCCGGTCTGAGTATGGCCAAGGAGTCTCCACATCGCGTCGGCGTCATTGTCGGAGCCGGCATGGGTGGAATGGTGATGGGAGAGCGAGAAATCACGCAGCTCTTTAAAACTCAACGACCGCATCGCGTACATCCCAATTTCATTCCTACGATCACGTTGAATTCCGCTTCAGGCATCGTCGCGATGGCACATGGCGCCAAGGGACCGAACCTCACGATCTCGACGGCCTGTTCCTCCAGTGCCCATGCTCTCGGTCAAGCGCTGCAATGCATTCGCAGCGGTCAGGCCGATGTCATCATCGTCGTCGGGGCTGACGCGAGCATTACTCCGTTGGTTTTTGCCGGATTCTGTTCTTTGCGTGCCCTCTCCAGCGAGTTTAATGATGCTCCCGAGCGAGCCTCACGCCCCTTTGATCGACTGCGCGACGGATTCGTCATGGGCGAGGGAGCTGCCACCTTAGTCGTGGAATCATGGGCACATGCCAAGAAGCGGAAAGCGAGAGTTTATGCTGAACTTGCCGGATATGCCGCCACCAGCGAAGCCTATCACATGGTCATTCCTCAGGAAGATGGTCAGGAAATCTCTACGACTATGAAGATCGGTCTGGACTCTGCCGGCATCAGGCCAGATCAGGTGGACTACATCAACGCCCATGCGACCTCCACGACAATCGGCGATGCCGTCGAGACCAAAGCGATCAGGAGTCTTTTTAAGAATCGTGCGGACAAAATCGCCGTCAATGCCACGAAGTCACTCATCGGTCATACATTGGGAGCAGCTGGGGCGATCGGCGCTGTGGCAACGACCCTCTCAATCCATACTGGACAGATCCATCCCACGGCGAACTATGAGGAACCGGACCCGGCGTGCCGTTTGGATGGGATCCGACGTGCCGTCCAAGAACGAAAAGTTCGTTACGCTCTCTTGAACGCATTCGGATTCGGCAGCAACAATGCCACAGTCGTCTTTAAAAAATTCGTGGCGTAAGAGATAAGAACAGTTGAACGATATCAAGGACCTCTCGCCGAATTCACATGCGAAAATCCTCATTCCACTTGAAGGAGTACCCATAATGACTGAATCGATCGATCCCGCGATTACCTCTAAAATCGTTCAAGCCTTGGCCAGTTATCTCAAGCGAGATCCTGCGTCGATTACCGAATCTCATCATCTTCGTGATGATCTCGGTCTCGACTCGGTGGCCATCATCGAACTGCTCTTCGAGATCGAGGAGCGATTCAAACTTCAAATTCCGGATCAAGACCTCCCGGGGTTGAGTACCGTTGGTACGGTAGCCGCCTATGTCCAGCGGCGGCTCGCTGAACCTAAGACTGAATCCAAGCCTGAATCGGCCAAACCCGCGACCGCTGCAAGCAAGTCGAAATCAGTCAAGTCAACCGCGACCAAGACAGCCTCAACCAAGTCTCCGTCCACCAAGAAGACAGCTTCAGCAAAACCAGCTTCTGCGGGAAAACCGAAGAAGGCGTCCTCCGTTACGTCTGGGAAGAAGAAAGTTGCGGCTCGATGAACAAGCCTCAACTGCCTTCTCCGATCACATTGACTCAGATCCACGAGGTTGTCGGTGGGACGATTCACGGCGACAATCAGACAGCGGTTTCCGGCTTAACGATTCTCAGCGAAGCCGATCCAGACGCGTTGTCGTTCATCGCCAACGACAAGATGTCGAAGGCGGCGGCCGGCCTTCGCGTTGCAGCGCTGCTGGTACATCGACATTTACCTGATCTCGCTGTCCCGCAAATCGTCGTGGACAATCCAATGTTGGCCTTCGCGCGCGTCGCGCAGACCTTTTTTGTTCGCCGACAGACTCCTCGGGGTATTGCCGAATATGTGATACAGGGTGCCGATGTGCGGATCGGAACCGATCCTTCTATTTGGCCATTTGTTACCTTGGGGGACCGCGTGACGATCGGCCATCGCGTCACGCTCTATCCGGGGGTCTTCGTAGGATCGGATTCAACGATCGGAGATGATTCCGTTTTGTATCCCAATGTCGTCGTTCGCGAGGGCTGTTCACTTGGTGCGCGAGTGATCGTGCACAGTGGGACCGTGATCGGAGCCGACGGGTTCGGATATGTGCAGCATCAAGGCCGCCATCATAAGATCCCGCAACTTGGCGGCGTTGCCATCGAAGACGACGTTGAACTAGGCGCCAATGTGACGGTCGACCGTGCGACGTTCGGTCGGACTCTGGTCAAGCAGGGTACCAAAGTCGACAATCTCGTTCAGATTGCCCACAATGTCACAGTGGGAGAGCACTGCATCCTCGTTGCGCAGGTCGGCATCGCCGGCAGCACAACCATCGGCCATCATGTGATGATCGGCGGCCAAGCCGGGCTTGCTGATCATATCACTATCGGTGATCAAGTCATGATCGCGGCCAAGGCCGGAGTCAATCGGAGTATTGAATCAAACCAGGTGGTAGGGGGCATTCCGGCAATGCCGCGTGAAAAAGCTCTGAGAATTCAGGGAGGTATTTTTCAACTTCCCGAAATGAGAGAACTGGTCCGTAATTTAGAACAGCGCGTGGCAACCCTTGAAACACAGTTAAAAAAAACGTCGGGTCGGGCTCCTCGATCCAAAGCAGCTCGTTCTAAAAAGAACTAGCAGGGTGCCGAAAAAGGTCACCAGCTGCGTTCTCGCATCGTTCTGATAAAGATTACGACTCGACTTTTAAGACACTGGGTGCTCACCGACTCGTGCCCGTCCGCAAACGTGACGCTCATTATTCTTCGAGTCGTGGACCTCGCGGTGGCCTTGCCGGACGGTCTTTTTGAACAGCTTGCGGGGACTTCACTGCTCGGCTTTTTCTACTTTGATCACTCTCCGCCATAAGAACAGTCTCGCCCAATAAAACCCGGCCCAGGGCATCAAGAGCGCCGCAACCGTGCTCACATGGCCGTAGGCAGACGCCGCAACAGCCCCACCGAGCAAGATGATCACGCCAAGCAGATACGCGAGCGGGACGAACTGACGTCCCGGGTGCTCGATGGTCGTCGCGTCCGACCTCTTCTTAAGCTTTCCTTTCTGCCGATTCAGCCCTTCTTTCATGCGGGCCGCCAGAACTTCAGGGAACTCCCGCAAGAGATATCGTTGATAGAGCGTCTGCGCCGCTCCCAAGCCTACGCCCGACATGAACAACCCGGAACTCTGATAAAAGGTATCCCAGGTATAGCTGTCGGTTGCGAGCCATTGGTATCCCAGACCTCCAACCGCACCGATCACACAGATGAGACCTAGAAGGCCTGACGGCATGAGGACGTACGTTTTGACGTACTCCTGGGCTAGTTGCATCGAATGCTGTGGATGATGAACGTTGATGAGCTTCGGCACGTGACCCCTTGGCTATCGTCAAGACATTCGCAAGTCAAAGATATTATTATAACCATCCGGGAGCTCTACAGCAAAGAGTCGAACAGAGTCCTGAGGTCATTGATTTCGTTCTGATAAGTGGCAGGTTGATCGCTTGCTCTTCCGCAAACGCGGTATAGATCTTGTGGATATTTAGTTGGCTCAACGCACGAGGCCGATCGTAAGGCTATCCGGAGGAGAATACAGCGTTATTGAGCTGGTTTTTTCACGTATACGGTCAGGTATCGGTGCCTACATCCAGTGGCTTCAACGAGGTCCTCTTGGTGTCCACTGCGCTCTGCAGTGTCGACACAACCGCGTCAAGGCTTTCGAGCAACGAGGTGAAGGAATCAGACACGGCGGTCGGCGCAACAGACATTGCCGGTTTGCGGGGAACTTCTGAAAATATGATACGTCCGACCACGGGAGGATGTAGAATCTCCGTGATTGATACTAATGGCATGCAGCTCAAATCAATCTCACAAGAACCACCTCCCTCATATTCCTGCTGGTCGTTCATCCGCACGACCGGGCGAAGGGGATAGCGGCTATTCACTTTGGCTACCGTTCCTACTTCTCCAGTTGTTAATCGCACTGTAGTCCCAAGAGGATAAACCGAAAACTGCTCGACGAGCGCCTTTAGGATTTCTCGAGGAAAGGTCCTTCGTTCAGCGACCAAAAGTTCCTTGACTGCTTCGTACGGAAGCAGGCGACGGCGATAGGGGCGCTCGCTCACCAATGCATCGAATACGTCGACCATTCCCAAGATCTGGGCAATTTCACTGATCTCTCTTCCTGTGAGTCGATTGGGGTACCCCTGCCCATTGAAGCGTTCGTGAGCCTGGAGCGTCAATTGTGCCAACCAGTGATACGCTGGCCCGCACTTCTCAATAACCTGATATCCCAGCTCAGGATGCCGTTCGATGAGTTCCCGCTCTTCCTGGGTCAAACGGCCGGCCTTGGTGATCAAGGATTTCGGCACGGCAAATAATCCAATATCATGGACAAAACCGGCTAGTGCCAACCGGTGTAGCTCTTCCCCATAGTACCCAAGACCGATCCCTACCTTCGTCCCGAGTATGGCCACATTGATCAGATTAGTAATGAGAGTTGATCCGGAAGGTCCTGCTAATGCCTGCACCACAAGCTCATCGTTGTGCTGCAGCGATGAAACAACGTCCCCCGCAAGGATCTCAAGTCGTTCCAGCGATAGGGAGCGATGTTCTTGCACAGCGATCGCTATCTCATCCAACGCGCGTTCTGCCTCGTGATACCAGTTCATCAAGACATCACCCATGTGTCTGGAGTGTTTTGTCGATGCAACACTTCTTGAGTCAGACTAAGACCTTGTACCGCATAGATAGGTGGTGCTCGTAGGTCCGCTTCATTTCAGCATCGCCAGAGCGGAACTTCGGCTATGGAGTCGATTCTACTGAGGCAACGCGCCTTGTATAGCCAAGCGCTCTCTCCGTCCGCTTTCCGCCCATTCCTCGATCGCCGTCACATTCTGACCTAGACGTGATTGGATCGCGTCATAGTTTTGGGCATTCACCGCTACACGATCCTGCATCACGATCGTGAGGAAACTATGCAATCCCATAAAAAACACCATCGCATGGGAGGCGTTGACCTGTTGTGCGGCAGACCACAGCTGCGCGACACGTTCAACAGCATTTTGCAAATCGGAGGACGGTGGGCTAGGGACGACGCCATCTTTCTTGAGGGTCCGAAGGACGGCCGTCAAATGAGGAAGTTCTTGTCGAACGACTTGGAGAAAGCCTTGATCTCCTTGGGCTGACCGGTCGAGAAATTCTTGGATGGAGGCCACATTGCATTGTTCCACCCCGCGCTCCATCAATCCCTCCGCCTGGACCATCATCGTTTGAACCACATTACGATGGGAGGTGTCGGACGCCGTGTATTGATCTTGAAGTCCACGGAGTAACACCAACAACTCTTGTGTTGCGATCATCGTTGGCTGGTCGTCGCTGGAAACCGGTACGTGCTTCTCATCAAACGGCACACCGGTCGCTCTAGTCAGAGCTCCGTGCACGTGTCCCAGTTGCTTGCAAAGTGCAATGAAGTCATCGGCAGTGATTCGCGCGGAAGGGTCTTGAACGGCTTCAACGAAGGGAAGGGCTGCAAAACTCGCTCGCTCGACATCGCTTAGGTTGAGCGTGGCTGCAGACCCACCGAGGTTTGTAATGCCGACCTTGATTGTTTGAGCCAAGGCACGATGACGTTCGAAAGGAGGAGCTTGCTGTAGTTCATCAAGTGCGACGTGAATTTGCTGGAGCCATTCCTGTGCTTCTTGAACGAAAAGATCGACTAGGTCTTTCTGGAACGCGTCTTCGGTTTCAACGGACATCGGCTTCGGTCCTTCAACAAACATGACCATCTCAGCGCTCAGACTGACTGGGTCAGGACTGCCCTCTCGTATTTCCAAGTTGTGAGGCCAATCCCGCAATTTCGCTTAACTTGCGCGCCATTTCCTCAAGTCGTTTTGTGGCGCTCTCGGCAGCTTGCTCGGCTTCCGCCACTCGTCGAGTGAGCGATTCATTGCGATCTTGTTCTGCGGTCAAGAGCGCTTCCATTTCCTGAACTCTCGTCGCCACTCTTTCCAATTCGTGGAGTTGTCCCGTTGCCTCTGCCCCCCTCCGTTGTTCCGCCAAAAGTTCGACCTTGAAGTCTTCAATTTGCCGGTGAAGTTCAGCTTCCCGTTGTTCCGCACTTTCGAGTCTTGCTTCCAACTCTCTTGCCTTGCTCGATGCCTGCTCCAAATCTCCCAGTTGTTGCACAAGTTGCTCCGCCGCCGTCCGTTCAGCGTGCAAAGCGGACTCCAGCTCTGCAATTCGACCGGAAGCCTTTTGCCAGTTCGCAGCTTCCTGTTTGAAGGCACTGACCGCATCCTGTTCCGCCTTCAGCGCCGACTCGAGCTCAGGGATCCTTGATGCTTGTTGCGCTACCTTGTTGAGTGTCTCTTGAAGCTCGTTGGCACGGTTGCGTTCGATTGCCAACTGCGCTTCGTTTTCCTGTTTGAATGCGTTGGCCGCATCCTGTTCCGCCTTCAGTGCCGATTCCAACTCGGGAATTCTGGATACGTGTTGCTCTACCTTGGTGAGTGTCTCCTGAAGCTCGTTGGCGCGTTTGCGCTCGATTGCCAACAGCGTGTCGTTTTCCTTGGCTCTGGCGAGCTGCTCTGTAGACTCGGACAGTTGTTTGGTCAGCTCTTCAGAGCGGCCCCGTTCTTCCCGTAACTGTTCTTCAACCTCTTTGAGTTTGCTTACCTCCTGGCGCGGACTCTCCTGCAGTTGGTCCGGCACGTTCATTATCTTCTCAGCGGGAGGTGCCGCAGGAAGAAAAGCAGGTCCAGCGACTCCGGCTGGTCCTGATTCCTTCCGTCTTGCTATCAGATCGAGGACGCGATCCTTCAGGGATGTACCTTGAAATGGTTTTTTCAATACTCCATCCGCGCGGCACGACTCGGCCTGTTTGGTCACTTCATCGTTCACGATTCCGGAGATGAGCAGTACGGGCGTCGCTGCAAGGGTTGCGTTTCCACGGATAAATGCACAGACTTCATATCCGCTTTTGTCCGGCATGATGACGTCGGACACAACAACATCCGGCTGTTCTTTTGCTAGATAGGCCAATGCTTCTTCTCCGTTTGCCGCGAGAGTGACCCCGAGGCCGGCCTCGGTCAACAGTCGCTCCGCAACTTTGCGAACCGCGATACTGTCATCGGCTATTAAGATCTTCGGCATGCCCGCACCTTTCGTCCATCCCGAAACACCGGGAAATCGTCACACAGTCGATCCGAGTCGTGATACCGAGAGAATCGGGATCTCGTCCAGACCGTTGGTATAACTGCCTTCGGCCGGTAAATCCTTGCCGTGATATGTCTGAATCACGGAAAGATCAAAGGTATGAAGAACCGGAATCTCCTCATCAATGCACATCACCATTTCTCCGAGAGGGTGTTTTACCCTCAGACACAAGAGACTGTTTCCGTGCACAGTGAGATGAAGGGATGCAGCCAAATCGAATACTGGTAGCACGGTCTGTCCCTGACGAACGACCGCCGTGACAAACGGGGTTAGACCAGCGATTGGGATAGATTCATTCCACTGAGAAATACCCGATACATCCAATGTTTTCACTGCCAATCGCCTCCCCCCTACCGAAAACACCAACAGCTGACATGATTGACGTGCCGTTTCCCACTGATGTGCGTGACCGGTCCTCAGCATGTCCGGCTATCGCTCATTAAAAATCTTTGGGGCCACCACAAGCTCAAGCATGCCTCCCTGTCCCACTGCCTTCTAGGTCCGACACCTGCTGATGAAGAATCCATGTTGTATTGAGGATCAATGCAATACTTTTTGCGAATAAAATCATGCCCCGATACCAGTGTCGTTCCGGTCCACTGAACTGCATAGGAAGCGGTAGGACTTGAGACTGTTGGAGTTCAAGCAGTCCATGCACGGTGGTGACTCGAATACTCCCACGCGCTTCTCGTTCAGAAAGGAGTACGATACGCGTGTTCGCTCCCCCCTGATCATTCGGTAAGCTCAATCGATCGGCCAGATTGATGGCACCGTACACCTTGCCGTGAACCGTCTGGTTGTCAATGTTTCCAGTCTCTTCGGGGATCAATAACCCACATAGAGATTCGGCACTCAACGCTAGATACCGTCCGCCTAATGTCACGATGAGAAATCGCGATGAAAAAGTTGGCGACGGAATTCCCCTCATCGGTTCCCGGACATCCATGCCAAGGCCTTCCTGCCCATTCTCTGCAACAAGTCGCATCTCGTCAATTGATACGAGTATTTCCGCAAGGTTACTTGCGCAGCGCCGGAGCCTTTCCAATCCAGCGTTCAACTTCAAGTAGCAACATCCGTTCTTCCACCGGCTTGGAAATGTATGAATTGGCACCGAGGCTAATCGCCATTTGCCGATGCTTGTCCCGAGCCCTCGTCGTCATGACAACCACCGGCGTGTGCCTGGTTTCCGGACGACTTCTGAGAGCTTGAATGACTTCGAATCCGTTGAGCTTCGGCATTTCGAGATCGGTGAGGATCATCCGATAATTGGTTGTCGATGCCTTTCGGAGCCCATCATCACCATCAACGGCCGTATCGAACGGATATCCGGCCGACTCCAACATTCTTCCGACGAACTTTCGAATGCTTAACGAATCGTCGATCAAGAGCAGGCGCGCGTCTTGCGGCCTATTCGACAACACCTGTTCCTGTGGTAAGGACTCTTCTGGAAGTGGTGTAGTGTTGGAAAAGAAAGGATGAGCGACCGATTCCTTCGTTTCTCTCGACGTCAAGCGACTTGGATCGATAACAAGAACTACCCGTCCTTCTGGATCGATGGTCGCTCCTCCGAAAAACGACTGCTCCAACGGTTTCAGTGACCCGAGTGGCTTAATCACGATTTCATGGCGGCCTAACAGTTCGTCAACCGATAACGCTAACGGCGCTTCCGCTGTCCGAACGATCACTGCTGGCATGGTCAAATCAGCGTTTCCTGGTTCTCGGCGAAGGATGTGATGGAGAGATTGTAATTCAAGAACCTGTTCGTCGATCTGTAAAAATATACGACCATTGTCCTCTCGCACTGAGGATAGCGTCGGCATCGTAACTTCCTGGATGCTCAGTAATGGAAGTGCATATTTTTCGGTGCCGACTCGCACGAGCAACGCGGTCGTGATGAGGAGGGTAAGAGGGAGATTCAAGGTAAATTTAGTGCCGACGCCCGGCTCAGATTCCACATCAATATGCCCGTTCATGCCTTCAACGGCTCGCTTCACCACGTCCAGTCCTACACCTCGACCTGCTTGGTCCCCTATCTTATCGGCTGTGGAAAACCCTGGCATGAAAATCAACTGAAGGAGGTCCGTATTCGACATCGTTTGTATCTGGTGTGATTGTGCGAGTCCAATCTTGCCGGCTTTGGCGCGTATTTTCTCCAAATCCAACCCTGCTCCATCGTCTTCCACCTCGATGATGACCGAATTCCCGCGATGAGCTGCGTGGAGGTAGACGGTTCCGACGGCAGGTTTACCCTTCGCGATTCGATCGGCCGCTCGCTCGATACCGTGATAGACAGCATTCCTGACCAAATGCACCAATGGATCCACCAATCGTTCCACGACTCCGGTATCAACTTCCGTCTGCTCGCCTGATGTGATCAAGGCCACTTCCTTGTTTGAAGCTCGGGCGATTTCTCTGACCGCTCGACGAAATCTTGTGAATGGTGTCCCGATCGGAACCATGCGAGCGCGGGCGATTTCGTCTCTCATCAACAACGTCAAGTGTTGTAGTTGACTCATCTCGTCATGGGCTCTTTGGATGGATCCATCCAGTTGCGACATCGACTCACTGATATCGGCGGTGGCCTCCCCGATGCGTCGAGCTAAAATATTAAAATCGTCGTACTTATCCAGCTCGAGGCTGCCGAAATCGCCGAATGCTGGAAGTCCTTGACTTGCTGGCGCAGTCGAGCTAGTTGGTGTCTCCTGATAGGTGAAGGTGTGTTTGTCGGCAAAGGACTGGACGGAATCCACCAAACGACTCTTGAATGCCAATACTTGCTGTGACAGTTGCTCCAGGATTCGCAGTCGTTGTTCTAATCGGCCGCGTCCGATGACAAGCTCTCCTACGAGGTTCATCAGTCGTTCAAGCCGCGCATGACTGACGCGGATGACTTCGCGTTCCTCTCTCGATTTCTCGCTCGAAACTTTATCGTCTTGTCCACGATGCTCGTCGCTTCCGGACTGTTCCTCGGTCGCTGAACCAGAGATGTCATCCGGCTGAAGTGCCGGGGTCCTTTCGTTTGCGGTACCCTGGTCCAATCGTCTCAGGTCTGCTCGTGCCGCGTCGAATCGTTGCCTTGCGTTATCCACCTTGTCGAGGTCTCTCCGCATGAGTACTCGTACAACATCGATGGCGCGAAGCATCAGATCTGTATGCCCAGGCAACAGGCTGAGACTACCGTCTCGCAGCGCCCCCATGAAGTCTTCGACATGATGGACAAGGTCACCGATCGACCGAAATCCAACGGTGTAGGCGGAGCCTTTCAAGGTGTGCGCGCTTCTAAACAGCTGATTGATCAGTTCCTTGTTTTGTGGGTCTTTGTCCACTCGTAAGAGATTGGTTTCCAACAGCTCCAGATACTCCTGCGCCTCAGGGATAAAGTAGGAGAGGACTTCCGGATCCACATCAGGAATCAAGTACCGATCGGATAGGTCCGTGTCAGGTCCTTTCACGCAAACAATGGGCTCATGCTGCACAGAATTCGAGCTGACCGTATCAATCGGTGATGCCCGTAGCGGTGACGCCACGATACCTTCAGACATCTGAGTGAGACGATTGAGAAGAAGTGGCATATCGTGTTGGAGCCGCTGTACACTCGTCGGCTCATGTCGGAGGGTGAGCCGGATCAATTCAGCTCCTTTCGCCAGCATGTCAAGAAGATCACCGCTGAGAGGAAGACGCTTTTCGTGGACCGCGACCATGCAGTCTTCCATGGGACGAGCGACATCCCCAATGACTTGGAAACCTACAGTGTAAGCCGAACCCTTCAAAGTATGCGCAACACGAAACAGCCGATAGATCGAGTCTTCATCATCTCGCTTGTCTCTAAGAATACGAATCAACCCATCTATGGAAACCAGATACTCCTCCGCTTCGGGAATGAAATAGGACAAGATTTCGGCATCGAGTCCGGGAAACAGGTAGTCCTCATTGACTAGTGGCGCGGAGGACATGGGTGCTGCCACGTTGCCTAGTTCTCTCTCTCGTTGTTTTATCGAAACCCAACAGCGTGCTACGACCGCTGTATCCTCAACACCGCTTTGTCCAATGGCTCGAACGATTATCTGAAGGCTTTGCGTAATGTTACGCATCACGTTCACTGTTCCGTCCCATTGAGCTGTAGGAATCAGCGTGGCTTGTTCCAGTAGCGTCTCTAAGTATTCGGCCAGCTGAGCGACTCCGTTGAAGCCATAGAGGGCAGCGGCTCCGCAAATACGGTGAGCGACGATATATTGGTCGGCAAGTTCCTGAGGGGTGGGAACAGAACCTTTGGCAGGATGCAATGCCTTGGTCAGAGCATCTAATCCATCTGATGCTTCGAGAACAAAAATGCTGATGAGGTTTTGCCTGTCGAACTCCGAGCTCATCGGTCCCTCTTTACAGCAGAAGGCTCTCCTTGCTCAGCGGATGAGGGAGATTCTCAGGCCAGCTTAAACTGTGACACGGAAGTAGTCAGACCTTCGGCCAATGTCACCATGTCCTCTACCGTCGCACGCGCCGAATCTGTGGCCTTTTGGGTCGCTATGGCCCCTCCGGTAAAATCCTTGATTGAGCGTCCGACCTGATCGGTTGAAGTCGTTTGGTCAGCCGCCGCCGCCGCAATGCTTTGGGCAAGTTCGGCAGACCGCTGAGCAATCGTCGAGATTTCCTTAAACACATCGCCCGTACGCAAGGCCGAAGCCGACCCGGCCTCGACCGCCTGCGTTTCATGTTCCATGGCAACGACGGCATGTTGCGTTTCGCTCTGAATAACCTTCACCAGGTCCGCGACCTCGCGCGTCGCCTGTGTCGAGCTTTCCGCAAGCTTCCGTACTTGATCGGCGACGACGGCGAAGCGCGCTCCGGCCTCACCTGCCCCGGCCGCCTCAATCGCGGCATTGAGGGCCAAAAGATTGGTTTGATTGGCAATATCCCGAATGGTCGATACGATTTGTGAAATTTCCAGTGAACGGTCGCCGAGTGCCTTGATCTGTTTCGACATACGTTGGACTGCCAGTTGAATACGCTGCATATCTTGGACGGTTTCTTGAACCGCGAGCCGGCCGTCTTCAGTGGCCTTTAAAACTTGACGGGCTGTTTCGGACGATGCTCCCGCGGTTTCCGTTACTTGGCGCATCGATGACGTCAGCTGTTCGACCGCACCGAGCGCCTTGATCGATTCGTCAGCTTGATGTCTGGCGGTTCCGGCCATCTGTCCAGCATTGTCCCTCAGCTTGCTCGCCGAGGTATTGACACGTTCCGCTGCCTGGCGCACCTGCTTCATCAATTGGGAAAAGCGCTGAATCATGAGATTGAATCCGTCCGCCAGATTTCCAAACATATCGGCCGTTACTTCGCCGCGCTTGGTCAAATCTCCTTTCCCGACATCGGATACCAACACAAGAAACTGCACAAGCTGTTTTTGCATCCTGTCCCGCTCTTCTTCCGTTGAGACCAGAGCCGTGATTCGATCCAACATGATGTTGAACGCCTTGGCCATCTGCCCGACTTCATCGTCGCTTGCCAGCTTTGCGCGGGCCTGCAAATTTCCCGCGGCAGCCTGTGTCGCCACGTCGGCTACATGGATGATGTCTCTCACAATGCTGCGTGCGAGGAAATATCCAATCGCGATTGCCAGGAGGAGTGCGCCAACTGCTCCGCCGAGCATGACCTTGGTAAGGTGTACGGCCATGCTCTGGCCGCTATCGTTCAATTCGCTTGCCAGGTCTCGGATGAGCTGCGCCACCCATTGGAAGCGCCATATCGACCTGCCGTGCCACAACGCGACTTCAGTTGACAGTACGGTAATCCCCAGTTCCCTCATCGACTGTCTCTGCCCATCCGTGAGCGACGGATCAAAGCTATCGTTCAACGCTCCCACTGCGCTTTCAGCTGACCCGAAGTATTCTCTCAACGTAAAAAGGAGAACGTCCAACTCTTGACCATCCCGACGGCCGTCCACCGTCTCGTGCGCGGCGGATGGTCGATAAGTCTCAAGCGGCATAAGGGTTCGTCTCTTCAATTCCGCGAGGGGAATGATGGCTTCATCGAAATCACTCTTTTGTCGCTGATCCGCAACGCTCAATAACGCATTGTGATAGAGGCTGAGGTTGGTACTACTCACCGCGACGTGCGAAACACCCACTGTGGATTCGTCATAAATGGAACTCAGCTGGGTTTTCAGCTGAGTGAGACCCGCCAAGCCGATCAGACCGATCGCTATCATGCCGACAATGATGACGGAAAACCCTATAAAGATTTTGTGCAGAGCCTTCAGGTTTTTAAACCATGTACGAGGAGACCAGCTCCGTGTCTTCCTAACCTTCGCCATGACTTTCCTCCTGCTCACTACTCAAGATAGGGGGCGTCCTTTGCCGGCACAATCGTTTCTCAAAATGACATTATGAACGCTGGTCATTGGCCGTCCCCTCTATGGACGCCAACAGTCTCGACATTTCCAATAGGGTGCTCAGTTTTTTCTCTTCTTTGAAATCCCTGCGTCTTTCGGCCACAGTATGACCCGAGGGAGCCGCTAGATCGTCAGATCGGACGGTGCGAATTTTCGGTATCCCTTCGACAAGAATGCCGACTTGTTGAGTGCCATGACGAACAACCACTGTGTATTTTGGGAGGCCAGAAGCTGATACGCCCAAAACTGCCCTCAAATCTACAAGTGGAATGATGGTTCCGCGTAGATTGGTGACACCGACCAGTGCAGCAGGCATTCCTGGCACCGGCGTGATCGACTCAGGCTCGAAGACCTCGAGGACTTGGCCTAAGTCTATGGCGAAGCTTCCTTCTCCCAATGTGACCAAGCAAACCCTCAATGACTCTGTAGGTTTCGCCTGTTCTGGGGCTGAATCTGAAAGAAGTTGAGGTAACTCACCTATGGAAATCATCGTTTCGGGAAATCATCGTTTCGCGGCTCCGCCGCAATATCGCTTGTCTCAGCGCAATGCAAGCTTCACAGCTTGCAGAAGTTCTTCCGATTTGAAGGGTTTCACCACATGTCCGTTGGCCCCCTGTTGCTGCCCCCAGAACTTGTCGCTTTCCTGTCCCTTCGAGGTGCAAAGCACAATCGGAATGCTCTTGAAGCGATCATCGGTTTTCAAATCTCGGCACGCTTGAAATCCATTCCTGCCAGGCATGACCACGTCCAAGACGATGAGATCCGGTTTTTCAGAGGCGATCTTGTCCTCCAATCCATCTGCAGTTGGGAACGATACAACGGTGTGTTGGGCCGCCTTAAGATACGACTCGATCAATTGCAGTTCTGCGTACGAGTCATCGACAACCATGATTTTGCTCATAAACCCCTTTCCTCTTTCTTTAATGAATGTTCACGCTGTCCTCACCGGCGTCACCATAACTGATTGCACGATCCGTCCGGTGCCCGCACCTGCCTAATGACTCGTGCTCAAGGCACGCTTTCTTATCCGTACATCGCCGATGCGTGCTGTTCTCAAGCAGTGTAACGACTTGTTGATGGTTGGCAAGAAAACGGTGAATATCGGCAACGCGTGGAGAAGTTGGAGCCGATACTGATATGGAATTATGTGTGGAGATATTCGATGAGACGGGACCAATCGAGATGATGGGACATGTAATCAGCCCACCGATCCAGTTCACTCTGCAATCGAGCCGTCACGGCCGTTGATACGAGTGCCTCGAGAGGCGGGAGTCCTTTCCTTGTACGAACGCGATTGAGCCAGGCTCGACGAAAGCCGGGTTCATCAAACACTCCATGGATGTACGTACCCCAAACAAGGCCGTCCTGCCGAATGGCGCCATCAAACCCTTCTTCATCCATGGCAATCGGCGGTTGAACTCTCTCGCCTAGTACGGAATGACGACGAACTCTGAAACATGGAAGTTCGGTTAAGCGTCTGGTCATACCCATATGAATTTGGTACCCCCGGACCAGAATCTGATCTCGCAAGAAGACGTCCTCCGCGCTGGCTTCCACTTGCGTGGTGCACTTGACGTGCTTGAGCTCCGTCTCGGTATTCAAGTAACCCAATCCATGACTAGTTCCGCCCTGCTCGACCTCCTGAGCATCCGATATCCGGCGACCAAGCATTTGATAGCCACCGCAGATACCGACAAGTTCTTGCCGACCATGCAGATGATTGTCCAGGGCAGGGAGATATCCATTTTCCTTTAAGAAGGAAAGATCTGCCAGCGTATTTTTGCTCCCGGGAATGATCACGACATCGGCCTCTGCAAGCGTGGATGGCGAGCGTACGTACTTCAATGCCACATCTGCTTCGGACGCCAAGGAATTGAAATCAGTAAAGTTGCTCATATGTGGCAGCAAAATGACGGCAATATTGATTCGATCGGATGCAAAACTTGTCTGTCGGTGTCTGGCCAGATCCAGACTGTCTTCTTGATCGAGCATCAGATCGCGAAGAAACGGCACCACGCCCAACACAGGAATCCCACTCCGAGATTCCAGGAATTGCACTCCATCGGCGAACAACTTGGCATCGCCTCTAAACTTATTGATGATCACACCGCAAACCCTGACGCGTTCGTCAGGCGCCAGTAAATCCAATGTTCCGAGGACTTGAGCAAAGACACCGCCCCGATCGATATCGGCAACCAGTAGGACCTGAGCATCGGCCAATTTGACAACCGGCCAATTGACCAGATCCTGTTCGCGGAGATTGACTTCTGCGGCGCTGCCGGCTCCCTCAATCACGATCACTTCGTACTGGCTGGCCAACCGAGCGTAGCATTCTTCGACCACAGACCAGAGCTCTCGTCGGCCGTCGAAGTATGCCGATGCTTCCCGCTTTCCAAACACCTTGCCAAGGACAACAACCTGTGAGCAGTTATCAGATTCCGGCTTGAGCAGGATGGGGTTCATATCAACATGCGGTGGAATGCCGCATGCCTCTGCCTGTAGGGCTTGAGCTCTTCCGATTTCATGACCGTCAGGTGTGACGAATGAATTCAACGACATGTTTTGGGCTTTGAATGGTGCTACACGGACATCGATACGACGAAGCAAGCGACAGATTCCGGCTGTGATCAGGCTCTTCCCTACATCTGAACCGGTACCGAGAATCGCAAGCGCTCGCGCCTTCATGGGTGCGTCTCCTGCTACTTCCTTGCCTTGGCTAAACCGCGAGAAACACAATCAGCGACCGATCTTCCGATCAGCGCGCCCATAATTGTGTGGGTCCCGCTGTAAGTATGCAGTGGTCCCTCACCACGCAAGTGGCATGCAATGACAACTGCATCGGTCCCCGTTCCAGTCGCAAGGTCTTTCCCCTTACAACTCAGTACGGCGTGGTCACGCAAGACGCCGGTCTTTGTCTCTGTGGCAACCTGCACCGCGCCGACCAGGGCGGAGGTTGAGAGACTGCCATTCGTGATAAGGATGAGATTGATCGTTCCGACTCTCGTCGAAGTTGTTTCCCTTTGATGAGCGGGATACAGCGGCCATTCCCCGGCACGGACCGCATTCGTAACGCCGACCGTGGCGAAACATTCTACCCATAGCCCCCCTATCGAGACTCGGGACGTGGCAAGTTGTGTCATTGGTACGGCTGTCATGAGTCCGACTGTGCAGTCTCCAATGCAGAGCTGTGAAGCCAGCTTTCGCAGGTAGCGAGCTGGATCGGGAAAGTGCCCGTTCATACTGAGGTTCGCGTCAACGTGATGATTGATGATGTGTGAGGCATACCGGAACCCACCACCTTGCGGTGCGGATGAAAGTACGCGCCGTCGACCCCCGAGATTGATCACGAGTGTGTGCCCAATCACTTGATGCCGAGAGCGGACGCGTGATCGGATTTCCGTTTTCATGACGCCGGGCGGTGAAGGAGTCTGGATAAGGACTGGATGAGCTGATCGTTGTCCCGTTGAGATCGCACCGCAAGTCGAATAGAGCGAGCGTTGCACCCTGGAACGGATGAACAATCGCGAATCAACAGTCCCTCATTTCGCAACCGTTCTGTCACTTCACGCGCGTGCCATCCACGAGGCAACTCCATAAAGAAATAATTGGCGTGTGTCGGCACCACTGAACAGCCGGGCAAGGCAGCAAGCAGTTTTCCAAACCGGTCTCGTTCTGTTGCCATAAACTGTATGCTCTTTCGAGCATGGGCCGAATCTCCTACGGCGGCAAGCGCAGCCACTTGCCCCATGGCATTCACTGACCATGGCGGCATTCGCCTCCGTAATAATTCGATTACTGAGGGTTTTGCAACTGCATATCCAATCCGCAGACCGGGTAATGCATAGAACTTGGTTAAGCTGCGTAACATCACGACGTGCGGCCACGAGGCAGCTTGGGGTATGAATGACCGTTCTGGGCAATAGTCGGCAAACGCTTCATCGATCACCAACCAAGCGCCACATCGTTGAACGGCGCGTGCCAATCGTTGAACGTCATCGACGGAGCATGCTTGTCCACTTGGACTATTGGGATTACAGAGCATGACTCCGTCGAACATATCCATTCCATGTCGGTGTTTTTCTAGCAGACGACACAGCCCGTCAATCGGTTGAGCATACCGTTCCGTGCGCTTGGCATATACGGCACTGACGCGCCCTCCGCTTCGTGCCATTGATGCTGCATATTCCGAGAAGGTGGGTTGCACCACCAAGAGATGCCGAATCTTGAGTGCGCGAGGAAGCGCATCGATCAATTCCGTCGAACCGTTTCCTATGGCAATGTGTTCCGGAGGTCTTTCCCACGACTTGGCGAGCGTCTGACGTAGCTCCCAACAATCCGGGTCTGGATAATGGGTCAATAGATGATGAGCGTTGGTGATCGCGCGCCAGACATGTGGAGATGGCCCCAGTGGATTAATGCTGGCGCTAAAGTCGATGAGCTTGGTCAGGTCTTGGCCAAGTTCGCGCGATGCCGCGTAGATATTGCCGCCATGGACCTGACTTTTTAGACGAGCCACGCCGTTCCTACAGCAAGGATGACGCCCAGAAGACACGCTACAATCATAATCCGAGATGCGATTGTGAGATCATTTAAAACAAGGCGACGTATGCCCGTTCCGATCACAGGTCGATCGGTGGGCACGCCATCATAGTAATTCGTTCCTCCCAATTGAATTCCCAACGAGCCGGCCATCGCTGCCTCCGGCCACCCACTGTTCGGACTAGGATGTCTCCCACCGTCACGCCGAAGCACGTGCCATCCTGTTCTGACGAGTGAGCTCCTGCCTACGACCAGACCGGCGGCTAGGAGAATAAGAACAGCAGATAGGCGGGCTGGAATCCAGTTGGCCACGTCGTCGAGCCGAGCGGAGGCCCAGCCAAAATCGATGTGCCGTTCATCCTTGTGACCGATCATCGAATCTAATGTACTCACTGCCTTGTAGGCGAGGGCGAGAGGAGCTCCACCCACAACGAGATAGAACAACGGCGCAATCACTCCGTCACTCGTACTTTCAGCCGTTGTTTCAATTGTCGCCCGAACAACCTCCTCTTCCGACAATCGTTCGGTATCCCGTCCAACGATCCTGCTGACGGCGTGACGAGCCCCGGAGAGGTCGTTCTGTTCCAATAGCTTCCGTACCTCCTGAACGTGATCCCACAAATCACGCCCGGCAAGCGTCGTCCATCCGAGGGCGATCGACAAGAGACTTCCGAACCACCAGGCTATGCTTTCGACCCAGGTAACCGCTCCACGACTGAGCGCAAACACGCACAATGGCAAGCCTAGAGCCAGCAAGAGACCGCATGTACGTAAGGCGTAGGAATGCCGACAGAGTTTTCTGACGTTTTCATCGCACCAGGCGATCACTGCCCCCATCGCACGAACGGGATGAGGGAGCCAGCGAGGATCCCCGGCGACGGCATCGACACTTGCCGCAAGGAGGAGCTCACTCCCCGTCATGACAGGACAAGCATCAGCGGTACGACAAGTAAGAAAAGGATTTCGACAAGCTCGTTTGTTGCACCCAACGTATCCCCTGTAATCCCGCCGAACAAGGAGCGACAACCTGCCTGAACCGCAACAACCACGGCACTACCGCCGACCAAGATGGTGACGGCCCCGGAGACACCCAGCATCAGGACGAGCGCTGAGGCAAGTACGAACGTCGAACCCAGCACATGGAGCAAGGATAAATGAACAAGGAACGGTGCCGCCAAACCTCCCTCTGTTCTTGCGTAGGGAGACAGCCATGCCAATGTCACCATTGCCCAACGGCCGAGCGCCGGCATGCAGACAAGAGCCGGCACACGGAGAGGATGTGGGAGGGCCATGAGGGCTGCATAGCGGAGGATCAACGACAAAAAAAGTCCTGTCGCTCCGATCGCACCGATCCTCGGATCGCGCATGATGGACAGACGATCAGCCGGTGTTCTTCCACCGGCAATACCGTCTAGCGTGTCGGCCAAACCGTCCTGATGTAACCCGCGAGTGAAGGCAATGAGCAATACGATCAACAATACATTCACGACCTCCAACGCAAACAACTTCGTCAGCACAGTGTCCGCTAATACCAATGTCCCACCGATCAGAAGGCCTACGGTGGAATACCAGGCCATCGATGAGGCCAACTCCATTGCAGTCGGTTCATGATGATGTCGACTGAGGGGGACTGCGGTCAAAAAATGCCACGCGAAAAGAAACGGCCGAATAAAGATTGTCATGGGTTGCGCTCAGACACGCCGGCTTCGTCGAATGTTGCCATTTCAGTCATAACTTTGACGGCGGCACACAACAAATTCATCCCTAAACAAGCGCCCGTTCCTTCACCGAGCCGTAGGTCTAAATCCAGGAGCGGTTTTAAACTGAGATGGTTGAGCAACACCTGATGGCCATGCTCGACAGACTGATGAGAGGCGATCATATACCCGAGGCACTTGGGCTGCAGTCGAGCGGCGATCAGCGCGGCAGCTCCGGCGATGAATCCATCCAGTACAACCGGCACCCTTGCCAAAGCCGACCCTAAAATTATGCCGACAAGTCCGGCGATTTCGAGCCCACCGATTTTTGAAAGGACTTCTAATGCGTCACTCGGATTCGGTCGGTGGAACGCCAGCGCTTCCTTGATCACTGATATCTTGTGTCGATAAACGGCATCGTCAATTCCTGTTCCACGCCCAGTCACCTCTTCTACCGGGCGGCCCGTCATCACGGCCGTGATCGCAGAGCTGACCGTCGTATTGCCGATTCCCATTTCACCGGTACCAATCATCCCGATTCCCTGTTCGACTACATTGGACACGAGCTCAATGCCGACCTCGATCGCTTGTTCTGCCTGTTCACGACTCATCGCCGACTTGGTGAGCAGATTGTTGGTTCCCGGCATAATCTTCTTATGGATGAGCCCGGAAACGGAATCGAAGTCATAGGCGACACCGATATCGATGACACGGACTTCAATCCCCATATGGCGCGCGAGCACGTTGACCGCCGCACCGCCGCGCAGGAAATTCAGTACCATTTGCGGCGTGACCTCTTGGGGGTACGCACTCACACCTTCACGGGCAACTCCATGGTCTGCAGCAAAGGTGAATACCGTCCCGCGCGGGATGGTCGGCTTCAGATTGCCGGTGATCATGACATACTGAGCCGCCAGCTCCTCGAGTCGACCCAGGCTGCCTACCGGCTTGGTCAAACGGTCAAGCCGAGCCTGTGCTTTCAGTCCCAATTGTCTGTCAGGCATCTCAATCTGATTCAGAATATGTTGTAGCATCACCACATCTCACCTACTTCAATCTTAAGGTTTGGCCGCTTACAACGAAATACACTTCATCTGCTTCAGCTGCCACCAGCTGGTTCATCTTTCCTGACAAATCACGAAACCGTCGCACCTCGGGTCCGATTGGAACCAAACCCATTCCGAGTTCATTGCTGACAATCACAACTTTCGCCGATCCGTTTCGAATCACTTGCAGTAATCTGGCAATTTTTTTCAAGACCATTTTCTCATTGATCAGGTCGCCAATATTGCTCAACCATAACGTGAGACAATCAATAACAATTGATTGATATTTATTAATATTACTTTCAACCCAACTTGAAAGCTCAACAGGAACTTCAGCTGTGATCCACTCAGAGGAACGAGTGACTCGATGCCGGGCAATACGAGCTGTCATTTCATCATCCAGCTCCTGGCCCGTTGCCACGAAGGCCTTTGGGCCATCACATTGGCCCAGTCTGAGCGCCACATCGCTTTTACCTGATGCTGCTCCGCCGAGTACAAAAACCAAGCTTCCGTCAGGTTGTGCCCGAGGACTCTTTTTAGCTTTTCTTGGTCTGGACATCCCGCTCCCATAGGAACTCCGGCTCACTCTGTGTCTTGGCCACCCAACGACCCAAGACGAACAGCGCATCGCTCAGCCGATTGAGGAACTTGATGATCGTCGGATCGACCGGCTCCGCTTTTGATAGAGCTATGCATACCCGTTCGGCCCGACGACAGATCGTCCTGGCCTGATGAAGAAAACCCGACACTTTTCCGCCACCCGGCAGGATGAACTCTTTGAGCGGCTCAAGATCCTTTTGACAGCGATCCATCAGTTTTTCCAAGCGCAAAACATCCTGCGCCACCACCTGCGGCATGTTCTTGAACATCTGCCCTGGCGCCGTGGCGAGAATGCTCCCGACGTCGAACAACTTATTTTGCGCCCAACGCAACTCCTCTTCGAGTTGTTGGGCCGCCTGGGATTCGTCTTTCATGTCGGCGTTGATGACACGCACCACACCGACCGACGCATTGAGTTCATCGACAGCCCCATAGGCTTCGACGCGTAAGCTGTCCTTCCATACCTGTTGACCACCGGCCAATCGTGTTTTCCCTGCATCGCCTGTTCTGGTATAGACCTTTGTAATCCGCATCACCGTTTCCCCTTACGCTCAGTCACTGTATTGCCCCAGGATTCATGGTGGATGAGACGTTCCACCGGAATCCGCTCACGCCATCCGGCAGTGAGCAAATCCGGTTGTGTCGCAAAGTTCGATACAAATCCGAGGCAAAGATACGCCAGTACTTTAACCGGCTTGGGCACTCCCAGTATCCGTTTTAAGGCACTGTGATCGAGAATGCTGACCCACCCCACTCCGATGCCTTCCGCGCGCGCAGCCAGCCAGAGGTTTTGAATGGCGCAGCACGTGCTATAGAGATCCGTGTCACGCACCATGGAACGACCCAGCACGTGAGGACCTCCCCGCTGACGACTGCAGGTCACGCCGATATTGATCGGAGCTTCCTCAATCCCTTCAAGCTTGAGATTTCGGTAGAGCGCAGCGCGTTTCCCCTGGTAGCGTGTTGCGGCTTCGACATTGGCTTTTAGGAACAACTTCTTCACCGCGCTCTTGATTGCTCGATCCCTGACCACCACAAAATCCCAAGGCTGCATGAAACCAACCGACCCGGCATGGTGGGCTGCGGTCAACACGCGCATCAAAATATGATCCGGAATAGGTGTCGGCAGAAAGTTGCGGCGGACATCACGGCGTTCAAAGATCGCCCGATAAACGGCATCGCGTTCAGATTCTGAAAACCGCCCGTTTGTGCGCTTCATCATCTATTCATTCAGTTCGTCAACCGATTATGAGGCAGCTGTGGCTCCAATTCACCGGCTGCGATTTTTCTCAAGCAGACTGGACAGAGACAATCCTCATACCGTGCTGCGATCCAATCCATTTGTTCTTCCGTCACACCGATAGTCCCGCACCAACACTGGTATCCGTCGCATTGAAACGCCTGTCCGCAGCACTCGCAGGTT
>JAHBWU010000040.1 GCA_019636835.1 Nitrospira sp. | reverse complement strand
GGGCGTCGTCGTCCAGATGACGACGGAAACCAACTTCGTTCCTTCTGGAAAGGAAACGCCGGGAAATGTTTTTGCCAGCACAGACGGTGATGTGACGAGAGGGAACTTCACATAGATCGACGGAGACGTATGGTCATCGTATTCGACCTCTGCTTCTGCCAGCGCAGTTTGATCTTGCGTGCACCAGAGGACCGGTTTCAAGCCTTTGTAGACTCCGCCACGCTCAACGAATTTTCCAAACTCACGAATGATCGTGGCTTCATAGTTTGGCGTCATGGTGAGGTACGGACGCTCCCATTCTCCCAATACTCCGAGCCGCTTGAATTCGTCGCGCTGAATATCGACGTATTTCTCAGCATAGGCACGACAGAGTTTGCGGATCTGTGAAACATCCAAGTCTTTTTTCTTTTCACCAAGCTCCTTCATGACTTGGTGCTCTATCGGCAACCCATGGCAATCCCAACCAGGCACATATGGGGCATGAAAGCCGGCCATGGTTTTGGACTTGACGATGATATCTTTCAAAATCTTGTTCAACGCGTGTCCGATGTGAATGCGCCCGTTGGCGTAGGGAGGGCCATCGTGGAGCACATACCGCGGCCGTCCCTGCCCCATCGCCTGAATCTGCTCATAGAGCTTCTGTTGTTCCCACCAGGCCAACATTTCAGGCTCGCGCTGCGGCAGATTGGCCTTCATCGGGAAATCGGTTTTCGGAAGGTTGAGCGTTGATTTGTAGTCCATAGGGAATGGAATCCGAGATTCACCGGACGATCATACGGAATCGGAGGACTATACCGGAAGGAAGGGGGAAGGCACCAGTCCTAACTGATGGCCATCATGCGATCCAGCGCGACTTTCGCCCAGCGCTTGTCGTCTTCCGGTACCACAATACGGTTGACGACCTGGCCTTCGGCAAGATTCTCCATCGTCCAACAGAGGTGAGCCGCATCTATTCGGAACATCGTGGCACACTGACAGACCGTGGATGACAGGAAAAACACTTTCTTGTCGGTGAGTTCGTGTTTCAATCGATTGACGAGATTCAATTCCGTCCCAACCGCCCACGTCGTGCCGGCTGGGGCGGCGGTCACCGTGCGAATGATGAACTCTGTCGATCCGATGAGATCCGCCTTATTGACCACGTCTTCGTGACATTCCGGATGCACAATGACGTTGCCGTCCGGATACTGCTTGCGAAAATGATCCACATGGACCGGTTGAAACATTTGATGGACGCTGCAATGCCCCTTCCATAAGATCAGTTTGGCTCGCTTGATGGCATCCCTGGTATTCCCGCCGTTGGGCTGATAGGGGTCCCAGACGATCATGTGTTCGCGGGGAATACCCATCTTGTTCGCCGTATTACGGCCCAAGTGCTCATCAGGAAAGAAGAGAATTTTCTCTCGCCTGGCCCAGCACCATTCAATCACCGCTTTCGCGTTGGAGGATGTGCAGGTGATTCCCCCATGCTCGCCACAAAACGCCTTGAGCACCGCCGCTGAATTCACATACACCGCCGGCATCACGGTCTCTTCGACCGGAACCACGCGGCCTAACGCTTCCCAGCACTGATCAACTTGTTCGATCGCCGCCATATCAGCCATCGAGCAACCCGCAGCCATGTCCGGCAGGATCACCGTTTGTTGAGAACGGCTGAGAATGTCCGCCGTCTCGGCCATGAAGTGCACGCCACAAAAGACGATGTACGGGCGTTCGGATCGTTCGGCGGCCAATTTCGCCAACAAAAGCGAGTCACCGCGAAAATCGGCGTGCTGGATGACTTCATCCCGCTGGTAATTATGACCCAGGATCATCACTCGCTCACCGAGCGCGCTCTTCGCCGCCGACGTCCGACGGTACAATTCCTCCGCCGACTGCGTCTGATATTCGGTGATTGGCCTCGGTAAAGTCGCAGTAGCCGTCACAATATTCCTCCAACCGTAAGGGAATTCATTCTACGATAGCCTCCCCTCACAATCAACGAATGGCCCTACGAGGAAAAGTCCTAGTCGGTCGCCCCAAAGGATAGTAGACGGATAGGTCTAATAGCCGATTGACTTGGGTCATCTCCAAGGAATACGATCATCAGCAATAGCTAGAGCTAGGGGGGCCTTGAGGCTGAGAGTCCGAACGATCGGACGACCCTCACAACCTGACCTGGGTAATACCAGCGTAGGGAAGCCGTACGACAGCGGATCTCGTGAGGTTCAGCCGCGTTCCCTACTCTTGGGGAAGCGGCTTTTTTATTGCCGGAATACCGCGTCAGTTTTGGGCTCCGCATATCGACCAACCATGAAAGGATCTCTTTATGAGTATCCAGACAACTACCAATGGACCCGCTAATGGAAATGGGGTCCCGACTTCTCCATTGACCACGACGCCCTTTCCGGCATCGGACAAAATCTATGTGGACGGTGTGCAGCCCGGAGTCCGCGTCCCAATGCGAGAAATTAGTTTAACCCAGACGAGAGGGACAAATGGGACGAGATCAACCAATGCTTCCGTTATCGTCTATGACACCTCGGGTCCTTATACTGATCCCGCTGTCACCATCGACGTCCGTGAGGGACTTAGCCCATTGCGCCGCCCCTGGGTGCTCAGTCGCCAGGATGTTGAAGAACTTCCGCAGGTAAGCTCGACCTATGGCCGCATTCGTGCGACCGATCCGAAGTCGGCAGAGCTTCGCTTTCAACACATCCGTAAACCTTTGCGGGCGAAGTCTGGTAGAAACGTGACCCAACTGCACTATGCGCGAAAGGGCATCGTCACACCGGAGATGGAGTTTATCGCCATCCGTGAGAACCAAGCACGCCGAACCGAATCCGAGGCTGCATCCCAGAACGGCCATGGCGGTGGCGTGAAGCAGCATCCGGGATTTGCCTGGGGTGCCGTCATTCCTCGGGTTATCACGCCGGAGTTTGTGCGGGACGAGGTTGCCCGTGGCCGCGCGATCATCCCGTCGAACATCAACCATCCGGAAAGCGAGCCGATGATCATCGGTCGGAACTTTCTCGTGAAGATCAATTCCAACATCGGCAATTCCGCCGTCGCCTCCTCCATCGAAGAGGAAGTCGAGAAAATGATCTGGTCGACTCGTTGGGGCGCCGACACCGTGATGGACTTGTCGACCGGCAAAAACATACACGAAACACGCGAGTGGATCATCCGCAATTCACCGGTGCCGATCGGAACAGTGCCCATCTATCAAGCGCTTGAAAAAGTGAACGGCAAGGCGGAAGACCTGACGTGGGAGATTTTTCGCGATACCCTGATCGAACAGGCAGAACAGGGTGTCGATTACTTCACGATTCACGCCGGTGTGCGCCTGGCCTATGTCCCCATGACCGCAAAGCGAATGACCGGGATTGTTTCACGCGGTGGTTCGATTCACGCGAAATGGTGTCTGGCCCACCATCAGGAGAACTTCGCCTACACACATTTCGAAGAGATCTGCGAGATCATGAAGGCCTACGACGTCGCTTTCAGTCTAGGGGACGGGCTCCGGCCGGGATCAATCGCCGACGCCAACGACGACGCGCAGTTTGCCGAGCTCGAGACATTAGGCGAGCTGACCACTATCGCTTGGCGGCACGATGTGCAGGTCATGATCGAAGGACCTGGCCATGTGCCCATGCACATGATCCAGGCCAACATGGAAAAGCAGCTCGAGGCCTGCCATGAGGCGCCGTTCTATACACTGGGACCGCTGACGACCGATATTGCACCCGGCTACGACCACATTACATCAGGCATCGGCGCTGCCATGATCGGCTGGTACGGCTGCGCCATGCTGTGCTATGTCACCCCCAAGGAACATTTGGGCTTGCCGACACGCGAGGACGTCAAAACAGGCGTCATCACCTATAAAATTGCTGCGCACGCGGCCGATCTGGCCAAAGGTCACCCCGGCGCTCAAGCGAGAGACAACGCGCTATCGAAAGCGCGCTTCGAATTCCGTTGGGAAGACCAATTCAACCTCTCCCTCGATCCGGAAACCGCACAACAGTTTCACGATGAAACGCTTCCGGACAATGCCGCAAAGGTCTCGCATTTCTGCTCGATGTGCGGCCCACACTTCTGCTCCATGAAAATCACGCAAGACGTCCGAGATTATGCCGCGCAGCTCCAAGTCGATGAGCAACGAGCGATTCAGATCGGCATGAAAGAAAAAGCAGAAGAGTTCAAAAAAACCGGTTCGGAGATTTACCGGTAGGAGCACCACATGGCCAAACCGCGACCAGCCCCGTTACGTGAACGAGATATCACCCGGCAGATCGCCCGGGAATACTATAAAGAGTTTGATCAGTTGATCGAGAGCGACGTGATCATCGTCGGAGCGGGGCCATCGGGGCTTATTTGCGCGCACGATTTGGCCGCGATGGGATTTCGCACACTCCTCATCGAACAAAGCCTGGCTCTCGGTGGTGGATTTTGGTCCGGCGGGTACCTCATGAACAAGGCGACGATCTGTGAGCCGGCGAATGAAATCCTCGAAGAGATCGGCGTGCCTTGCAAGCGGATCAAAGAGTGCGAGGGAATGTACATGGTCGATCCACCGCACGCCACAGGAGCCCTGATTGCCGCCGCGTACAATGCCGGCGCCAAGATCATGAACCTGACGCGGGTGGTGGATCTGATCCTGCGCCATGACGGCCTATTGGAAGGGGTCGTCGTCAACAACACCACCGCCGAGATGGCCGGTCATGATATCATCCATGTCGATCCCATCGCTCTTGAGAGCAAGATCGTAGTTGATGCCACCGGCCACGATGCTGTCCTGGTCGAACTCCTTCACAAGCGGAACCTGTATGATAAGGTCCCGGGAAACGGCGCCATGTGGGTCGCACGATCTGAGGAAGAGGTGATGGATCGTACCGGAGAAGTGTATCCAAATTGCTTCGTCATCGGATTGGCTGTGGCCGCCGTGTACGGCACCCCGAGAATGGGCCCGGCCTTCGGCTCGATGCTGCTGTCCGGACGATATGGAGCGGAATTGATCAGGAAAAAATTGAAACAGGAGTAGTGAGAGACAGGGCTGTATGTTGGTAGCCTGCAGGCTGATCAAAAAGGTCAGCCGGCAAGGCCGCAGGGAGTGCGGACCCGGAGGCGTACTTCTCAGTACGTTGAGGAGTTCGCACGACCGAGAACGAAGCCGGAGACCTTTTTCAGCAGACTGACCATGGATATTCAAGATTTTTTAATCCAAGGCGAAGGGCGCGAAGAAGACAAGCGCCAGGCGTGGGATCTCTTTCAGCAGGCCTATGACCAACAGATGAAGCGCGAACTGGAAGAGGCCGTCAACCTTTACAAGAAATCGCTTGCCACCCATCCCACTGCCGAAGCGTATACGTTTTTGGGGTGGACCTATAGCTGGATGGGGCGGATTGACGAGGCGATTGAGGAATGTCACAAGGCCATCGCGCAGGATCCGGACTTCGGCAACCCCTATAATGATATCGGCGCCTATCTGATTGAGAAGGGTGAATTCGACGAGGCCATTCCCTGGTTTCAGAAGGCGATACATGCCAAGCGTTACGAGAGTCCGGCCTATCCGCACCTCAATCTCGGCCGCGTCTACGAGCGAAAAGGAAACTGGACGGAGGCCATCGATTCGTATAAGAAAGCGCTCGCCCTGGACCCAAACTACGCGTTGGCCAGGAAGGCGCTCGGACGATTGGTCAGCTCGCTGAACTGATGCTGTTTGTTTGGTTCTTTGCGTTTGTCTCGTTTCTCTCGTTGAGGGCCTTCACCAAACAGACCAGATAAACCAAATGAACCAAACAAACCAAAAGACCATCCTGGTCGCCATTACAGATCTTTTCTTTTACACAAAAGTCCGCGACGCATTGCGGCAACCGGAATACCGGCTTGAAAAAGCACGCACACAACCGGATATTGTCGACAAAGCCCTGTCCGTGGACCCGGAGATGATCATCTTCAATATGAACGATCTGACTCTTGACGCCTTTCAGGCGTTGGAAAAGCTGAAAGGCGATCCACGGTTGAAGGGCATTCCGACGCTGGCCTTTGCCAATCATGAAGAAGTCGATGCCTGGAACCGTGCGAAAGCGCTTGGCGTAACGAAGGTCGTCTCCCGCAATGAGTTTTCAGCCCGCACGAGGGAACTGGTGGAAGAATTATTCGCGTCAGGCGTACGGGGTAAGGCGTGAGAGATTCTCGATGAAACGATCACGGCTTCATGGGCAACATGCTCAACTCGGAGCGACGTTTGAGGAAATCACCGACTGGGAAATACCGGCCCACTACGGCGATGTCGCGGCCGAACATCGTGCCGTCCGTCAGACAGTAGGGATAGCCGATCTCTCTCATCGCGGCAAAATTCGGGTCACGGGCGAAGATCGCGTGAAGTGGTTGCAAAGCGTCATCAGCAACGACATCCTTCCCCTCCAACCAGGACAAGGCCGCTATTCCAGCCTGTTGACTCACAAAGGCAAGATGGTCACGTACTTCCGCCTGTACATGCAGACAGAAGCCGTCATGCTGGAAGATGTGGGCGAGATCGGGGAAACCACGTTCCAGGCTCTACGCAAATTCCTGCTTTACGGAACCAAAGCCAAAATGGAAAACTGTGCCGAGAGTTGGGGACTGTTGTTGATCAGCGGACCCAAGGCCCCACATGTGGTGCAATCCGCGTTTGGTGTGGACGTCACGGATTTAAAGCCGGTCGATTTTGTCACCGCACAGATCGGCGGACATCATGCCCTGGTGTTACATACCGAAGAAACGGGTGAAGTTGATATTGAAGTGTTGCTTCCCACGGATAGCCTCCTAACCGCTTGGACCAGCACCATGCAGGCCGGAGACAAATTCGGCATAAAGGCAATCGGAACCCACGCGCGAGAAGCCTTGCGCCTCGAAGCCGGTCTTCCTAAGGCCGGGCCTGATTTGAACGAAAAGATTGTCCCGCCCGAAGCCAATCTTGAGGAAAAGGCTTTCAGCCTGAACAAAGGGTGCTATCCTGGACAAGAAGTCGTCGCACGCATGGATACATACGGCAACGTGCGCCGAAAGCTCGTCGGATTGGTGCTACGAGACTCAGTCGTTCCACCGCATGGAGCCAAATTGTACAACGGTGATCGTGAGGTGGGCTGGATCAGCAGCGCCGTCCGTTCCCCTCAGCTCAACAAGGTCGTTGCCTTCGGATTTCCTCTGCGCGACTTCAGTAAGCCCGCGACAGAACTGACCGTGGAATTCGATGGCGGCAGACATCCGGCCACCATTCAAACCTTACCCTTCTACACCAAGCAATAACACCAGACCCCGCGAAGACATATGTCCGCTGATGAACAGGAAGACGGCAGGCGAACCACTCCGTATCAGGAAGCGGGTGAACTTGCGGGGATCACTCGCTTGGTGGACGAATTTTACATCAACATGGACACGCTGCCGGAGGCTGAAACTATCAGACGCATGCATCCCCCGGATCTATCCGAATCACGCCGGAAGCTGACCTACTTCTTGTGCGGCTGGCTGGGAGGCCCCAGGCTGTTTCAGCAGCACTATGGGCCGATCAGCATTCCTGGATTCCACAAACAGTTTCCCATTGGGTACGAGGAACGTGATGCCTGGCTGCTCTGTATGCAACGAGCCATCGCCGTCCAATCCTACAGTGATCAATTCAAAGACTACCTCTTAGCTGCACTCAGCATCCCAGCGGAACGAGTCCGAGAAGCTAACGCAGGAGAGTTCTAGTCTCCGCCTCCCACACCCCCTGCACAGGCTGATCGGCTCCCCCATCGGATTCCCCCACGTACATTGAGATACATCTCTGCATCCTTCAGGATACAGGGTCTCAATCCTCATGAAGTCCGCTTGAGGAATCGTTACCCTTCAAAATCAGCACAATGAACGAAAAGCCGGCCTTATCTTGTTCAATCGGTCATGTGGCATCCCCCTTGCTTCACCTTGAAACAGGGAGTCGGTTCATTACTCAGGCGCGATCGACTTGGCAAACCCCTAGGAGGCCCTGAGAAGACTGCGGACCTACTAGAGAGGAATGGGCTGTTACGGAGTCTGCATCGTACAGTGGGGCCACTGTTCTAACGGTTCAAGACATGAATTTCATTTCTTATAGCCCTACTGGGTATGAAACCATTTCACCACCGACAGAACTGACCTCGATCGGTTGCGAGGCTTGGATTGACGTCAGCCGGTTTCCTTCTGGGCGAAAATCCCTCCAAGCAGTCGCTGTAAATCGCAGCGTATCTGGAGATCCTTCAGGTTCAGCTCATGCCCACAGTTCTCTCACAAGATCCCTCGCCCTCCTCCGTAGGAAGCTTCGACGAGGCTTTGCGAAAACCAACAGTACCGGCGATTGTGTAGCCACCAGGCATCTCCGTCATCATTCTGAATAAAGACGCCGACCTTTGGTTTAGTGGCTCTTGCAAATTGCGCAAGCTCTACGCCGTCCACAATGGTGCCAGACATTTTCTGACTCATCATCTCAATTGATCCGCCGTACATCACCGGAGTAGTATTTCAGTTGCCGCGTTTCACAGCAAACTGTAGTCGTCAATTTTCAATGGCCGGAAAAGCAATTGGACTGATCGAAGGTGCGCCGGTCCTCGCTAAAATTCACGCACGCGGCGGGTCGTCTGGCCCCATCGTCGATGCCGTGGCGACCGCGTTCGCGCAGACCGGTGGAGACAACCCGTACCGCTCAACCATGCAAGCCATTGTGGTGACGGCACGAGCGAGTGGATGACCGCGCACACTGCGCAGTGCGATTGATAGACTGACTTTCAGAACACGGAGGTTGCTATGAACGCACCACGGGTACTTCCTCATCACTGTCTGGCACTACTCACCCTCCTGCTCGCTCCTCCCGTGACCTCTGCGATGTCCGGCATGGAGATGCCACACAGCGGACATGCACAGATGAGTTCTTCGCTCTCGAAGAGCATGGGGGAGCCCATTAACTCATCAGACTCAGAGATCGAGATGACCTACAGTGCCGACGGAAACACGGCCATCTTCGTCTCCGGGCGCCCAGGCAGCATTCCCTCGCCGGGGGTGCCTTACAACTTTGATATCTGGATGGCGCACAAGGTGAACGGGACGTGGCAAGCCCCGATTCATTTGGGACCGGGCATCAATCCCACCGTGGGACCGAACATCAATACCTCCGCCTGGGAGCTGGAGCCGAGCCTCTCGGATGACGGCAATGTCGTGTATTTCACACGATACGAACCGGGGAATCTCTCCACCGGCGACCTCTATGTCACCCAGAAAATCAACGGCGTCTGGCAACCGGCCAGAAACTGGAACGAGGTCCCGGAGCTGCCCCACCTCAATACGCCCACCGGCGAGGAACACTGCCCGATTATTGCGTCCGACAGCTTAATCTATTTCAACTACCAGCAGCCGGGGGTCACCCAGGACAGCGACATCTGGAAAGTCGAGAAGAAGGACGGCGTGTGGCAGAAACCGGAGAGCCTGGGACCGAGGATCAATTCGCCCTACCGGGACCATATGCACTGGACCGGTTTGTCAAAAGATGGCAAGAGCCTCATTGTCACCAGTACACGTCCAGACATGGGCTCGCGAGGAGGACATGATATGTGGATTGCCTACCAGAATCCACAGGGTGAATGGCAAGAGCCCTTGAACCTCGGCGATACGATCAACACGGCCGGCGAAGATATGTGTTGGACCTTTACCCCTGACGGCAAGACGTTCACGGGGAGTGTGGGCCCGCGGGATTCGTATAATCACGATATGCGGTGGGTTCACAAAGATGACGTTCCATTGCTGAAGAATTTTGAGCCGATCGGGCCGCCACCCAATTTGCTGATCAACAGCGCAGGAATGTCGAGCGATACAAAATGATTGACTGTCCCGTACCGGAAAGGGAGTTTACAGACCTGAGACCTCTTCAACCAATGAATGACAAACCCTTGTAGGCAGGATTCCAGCGCCAAACAGCAAGAGCCGCCCTTCGAGCCGGCGAGCTTGCAAGGCGCCCTGAAAAAACGCAGGTATCTATTGAGTGGTTTGGTCGCGTTCCTTGCACTCGTTCTTGTCGCGGTCTCCATCATTGTGTCGATGCAAGAGAAGACCCATCAGACTGCTGACCGCGCGATGGTGGAAGTTCAGGAAGCAACAATCGTCGGTCCACTCGTCCAACACAACGTCCCAACAGCAACGGTTCTCCTCAAAAATACCGGGCGCTCCCCTGCACTGACGACCAAAACCCGTCTCGTAATGACCGTCTGGACCTCCAACAAGCTTCCTGACTGGGAGATGCCTCTGAAATTGACCACCGATGCCGAAACCATTAGAGAGATCAGTGCCGGATCTGTCGTGCCTCAGAGCGTTTCTTTGATAGCCCCGCTCACCGACGTGCAAGGCATGCATTTGGAGCGCAAAGATTGGCTCATCGTGATACTTGGAATCGTGTCGTACGTTGATATTTTTGGGAATCCACATGAAACGCAACTGTGCCTGATCTGGCGGGATACCTCCATTCAACACCTGAGCCGTTGCGAGAAATGGAATGAGGCGGATTGATCCATACATAAAACGCTAAATATCCATCCCCACGTCTTCAACAACTCCCTCCTACGAGCACTCGTCTTTTGTGTTTTCCTCGTCTACCCTAGAATGCGCTCCTTGTCGCCGTGTGTATAGCGTATCTTTTACGGCCTCACCATGGGAACTCGGCGCAAGGATGTCAACCTACAATCTGTACTCATATGACTACACTGCGAGATTATATCTAGCAGCATCGGCTTGACATCAGTTCGCAAAATAGAAATAGTGTGTTGAGTGTTGATGAATGAACCAAGAGTTCGGACAGGATATACCGTACCTCTCTTTGGCTGGCCAATAGTTTATGAATGGAGTGCGTCATCAGTAGGTGAGAAAGATGCTTGAACGCTTCTTTCGTGTAGTAACTAGCAACCCACTAAGTGCTGCGGCCGCTCTCTGGTATAGATTCTATATATTATGGATATCGCGAAAACCCAACATCGAAGTTAATGGAAAACTCATTCTGAACGGCCAGCCACTCATCGATATTCGAGAAGGAAGTAAATTGTCCATTGGAGATGGCGTCACGCTGAACTCGCAAAATAAAGGCTATCACATCAATATGCACTCTCCTGTAAAACTATATGCTGATAGACCTGGGGCACGGATACGAATCGGAAAAAAAACACGAATACATGGAACCTGTATACACGCATACCAATCAGTTGAAATCGGGAATAACTGCTTGATAGCAGCAAACTGCCAGATCTTTGATTCCGACGCGCATGACCTATCGTTCCCAGGGGTTGAGAATAGAATTAATACAAGAGGTAAAAGCAGACCTATTAAGATCGAAGACAATGTCTGGATCGGAGCTAATTCAATAATCCTTCCAGGTGTTACCATCGGAAACGGTTCGGTAATTGCTGCCAATAGTGTTGTCACCAAACATGTACCACCCATGGTTGTAGCGGGGGGCAATCCAGCCAGGATTATCAAGTATTGTTCGCATATGGAGCAATCAATTAGCTAGACTCACCTGCATAGCTCTTTTGATTGCCATTCACGGAGCTGGAATATAGTCACTTCATTAGAAAAGATGTGTGTGTGCCCGACACCTCAGCGTTCCGGATTGCGTGCCGCCGTGACCGCTGAGGCAAACTTCAGCAGACTCGCCCGTTCATTGTCGTCAAGCGCCAACAGCAGATGCGTTTCCTCACCGTGCATCAAGCGAAGGCTTAAGAACGGCTCTTCTCGACGTTTTTCTCGGTTGTCCCACATCGCGTCGATCAGCTGCACCTTGTCCAGTTGACCGACCGACACAACATCGTACCGAAAATAGGAATCACCAATGACGATGTCGAATACCACATTGCCCGCCGTCAGTAGGACCACATTAAACCGACCTTGATCCTCATACCCTTCCGGTAAAAATTTATTGATGTGGCAAAGCGCGACTTTTCGGTCGCCCAACGCCTTGCGAAATTTTTCTCTCAATCCGTCATAATCGATTTGCAGGGCCTTTTCATCCGGCCCGGTCGCCGCTACGGCCGCCGCTTCCGCTTTCGAGAAAATATCATCGGCGGACATCAATCCTGACATGACATGTGCCCCCTTGCTATCGTTGAAGTGGACTGACCAATGACCTCGGGAGCCGTACGGTAACCGGCCATCCGCCGCAATTGCAAGGGGCTTGAGCGGGAAGATCGGCCTACGGCCTAGCCGGCACAACGTGAGAAAATCGCTTGGTCCCCGCCTCGTCCACCACTGTCACTTCGAACGCGTCCTTCGTAACACGGACCAGGCCGAAGTTCTGGTACCCCGCCTCATTCACCAATCGCACGGGATGCAATTCATCGCTGGCGGCGGTAAGCCTTCCCGGCCTGGCGGAGAGTGGACCTACCATATACTCATGAAAATCGATGACCCCGTCTTGATTAGGATCATAGGCGTTGGCTTGGACCCAATGCACATCCCCGGCAAGAAACACGACGTTCTTGATCGTTTGTCCGAGGATGGCATCGACAATCACCTGCCGTTCTCTTCCAAAGCCGGTGCCGCTTGGCTCATTTCCCCATCCGTCGTTGCCCAGACCAACTTTCTCAACCGACAGTGGAACGGACGTGGCGATGACTTTCCACGTTGCCGTAGAGGCGCGGAGTCCATCGAGCAGCCATTTCAATTGCGCATCCCCCAGCATCGTTTTGAATGGGCCGTCTCTGTCCTCGTTCCGGCTGCGATACTGCCTGGTATCCAGTATAAAAAGTTCGAGATCCGCCCCGTATCGAACACTCCGATACATGCGATGGAGATCCTCTTCCGGAGACGCGATCGGCCAGTATTCGCGTAATGCCTGACGGCCTGCAGGCATCTGCTCGTCATACGGGCCGGCAAAATCGTTCCTCACTTCATGATCATCCCAGATCACATACACCGGCACTGTTCTCAAGAATCGCTGGAGCGCCTCGGCGCCGCGCTGATAACGGTGCCGCACTCGATAGGTCTGCAGCGTGGTCGCTTTGAAATCGGCACCCGGCTCGTTCGGAGGAGAGGGACAGATATCGTCGCTATAAATCGTATCGCCGAGAAACAGAAAGAAGTCGGGATGTTGTCGGCGGATGACGTCGAAGATCGGATAGCCGCCGGCGCCTTGGCGACATCGCTTCTGGCCGCCGAGATCTCCGCTCCAGGCAAACGTCACCGTGGCGGAGGTCTTCTCATCCGGCAGGGTAGTGAATTCGCCCATGGCCGCAAGACTCGCAGAAAGCCGCCTTGCGGTCTGGTCGGCAGAACCGACCAAAACATGATATCGATAGCGTGTTGCGGGGATCAGATCTTCCAGTGGAATAATCAGGGTATAGTCCGTCTCCGCGGTCGTCGTGACGGATGCCGTTCTCGACACCGGAGCCATGACCGTGGCAAGTTTCGAGGCCCGTTCCCAGCGTGAGACCGTGGCCCACTCAATCTGAACCGAGGCAGGTCCGTCGGTACGCAGCCAAAGCAACGCTCTTTGCGCGCTGATATCGCCGACTGCAACACCTTGGGGCAAGAAATCCGAGCCCACAAAGGGCTTTCCCTCGGACGAACTGCTGGATCGAACGCTCTCACTTGAAAAAACAGCACAGCCAATGATCAGAGAGACTAGGGCAAAGCAACCAGCAAACCGAAAGAACGCTCGCATCAAGGCGCTTCTACCCTATAGCTGATGAAGAGGTCAAGCGACACTGGACATCGGGCTTGAAAATCGGCACAGCCGACCGGCATACTGAACACGTTCGCAGGAGAACCGAGATGTTGGATAGTCACTGTTGCGTGTCCAATTGCCTGGAGAATCCCTATGCTCCGGCCGGCACGCGTTCCATCTGCAAAGACCATTTCCTCAGCTTTCTCACGTGGCGCCGTCGCCGTGGCACACAGATGTTCCACGCCTATGCCGGCATGACGATGGAGGAACGAGATACCATCACTGCCGAATGGATGAAAACCATCCGGACGGATGAAGTACCCGCCGCTGCACCGAAGCTCTAACAGGATGCCGAAAAAGTCCGCCAGCGGCGTTCTCGTCTCACTCAGAGGCTCAACGTACCAACCGGGCAAGAGCTGCCAGGGCAGCTCGGGGCGGGGTGGGTGAAAAAGAATACGCCTCGCCACTCAGACACTGGGCGCTCACCGACTCGCGCCCGTCCGCAAACATGACGCTCATTATTCTTCGCGTCGCGGACCTCGCTGCGGCCTTGCTGGACGGCCTTTTTGAGCATCCTGCGCAGCTAGTTGGTATCGTCTAAAACCTCGATATCTGTCGCGGCAACAGAAGCAAAATGAGTTTTTCCGCAGCCTGCTAATTACCTTCACTCTGCTACAGCGACAAGCCGTACTGATAGAATTCATCCCGCTGCCACCCCAACGCTTCATAGAGCTTTTGTGCTGAAATATTGGTGATCGCAGTCGCCAGTTCCAAGCGAACTGCGCCAGCCATACGAGCGGTCTCTGCAGCAGACACGAGCAATCGAGTTCCAACACCTCGTCGCCTGACCATAGGTATGACGAACAAGTCGCTCAGCACATACATCGGCGCGGCAAGAATGGATAAAAAGGTCGGGTACAGCTGCACAAAACCAATCGCACTCCCAGCACAATCTTCGGCTATGAGCACCACGGATTCATTACGGACAAGACGATCACTCAAGAATTGCCTGGCAACAATCAGATCTGACTGCTGTCCATAGAATTGGCGGTAGGCATCGAACAACGGCACCAACCGGTCAAGATCCTGAATACTCGCTCGACGTACGGTGGTGCGGGTCATAAGCAGACGGGCACGACTCGATTCGCTGCTATTCCCTTATCCAGGCTTCCGACGGACAGGAGACAGCCGCCTCAATTTTCCGTTCTTCGTTGTGAATTTGACGAGGACATGATGTTTTCCGAGAAGCTGTACCACGCGCTCGGCAATCTCGCGTCTTTTGAACTGCGTCCCATGCTCCGGACTGTTCATGACGAATGAATCAGATGACACGTTGTAGTAGAGCACAAACCGCCGACTGAACTCTGACGCAACTATGTATCGTACCGGATCTTCGGCATCCCGCACTCGCCGCTTGACCTCCTTGATCCACTCTTTGGAAAGTGGCTCAGCTTCGTCGCCAGCATCTTTCTCAAGCCGTGATCGAAGGTGTCTCTTGGTGCTTCGGTTGTGAGCCATGTTCCGAGCTACCTATCAGCTTATGATTGCATCGAAATCAGGGATGTTTCCATGGCCGCAATAGATGAAAACCTCCACCTTGAGGAAAGTCTCACTGGTGCCCGACCAGGCGGTTTCAGACCCCATTCCCGTCCATCAGCTTTTGGCCGCGCCGCTGGAGCGGCCTATTATGCGGTTTACTGCTCTTCATGGTGGTTTGTTTTTCCTTGGTTGCAGGCTGCGCATAATGTTTGGAGGTTATCAATATTGGTTTCGCCTCCTTTTGACCATGGCTTAATGTGGTCTACTTCAAGTACAACGCCTGGGGTAACCGATGGGGATGCGCCACACGCACAGCAACGAAAGCGGTCGCGCTGGAGCACCTTGAAGCGTAGCCGCAAGTCTGGACAGCGGGTGGTGCGGCTCGAAACAACGCCCGTTGTTTCGACTGCTTCAGGCGAAGCCATACCTTCAGAATTGGCATATGAAACAAACACCTCTAGTGCCTGCCTCCACGAGCCAAATCGACGCTCATACGTGGCAACATGAAACAGGCATGCAGGCTTTTGAACTTCCGAGTAGCTGGGTTGACGGCCAAGAGAAACCCATAAGTCGTAGAGGGCCGAAAACAACTTCTCGTCTGGAATGTTCCGTTCCACTGTGGTTTCTAACCCGGCCGCCTCGACCGCAGCATTCCATGTGCCAAAACGGCGAATGACAGTTGTAACACCATATTTGCCGTGATCTTCATATGTGCGCTGCTTTACTTGCTGCTCCGAATGCTCGGAGGCAACGCGACGAAGATCTGATAGCAAATCGCTATCTGAGATGTTTCGTCTATCGTGACTCAGTTCAAACTGCATGGTCCCGCTGTGCCGCTAACAATGTTTGGACCGGTCCGCATAAGCGCCAGATCTTCGACTTTCTGCCCATAGCACACGACACTTTTGTTCGTGAACAATACGTGATACTCATTGCCGTTTCCATGAGTTGCGCCTGCTGGACTATGTATCACGGCTTCTTATGCGTGCGGTGTGGTTTCTCCTCCGTTCATTCACCGAGCATCGCCAATCTCTTTCTCCTTCCCTTTCAAGCGGGTGGCCTGGTGGTCTCCCCATTGCGCGCATGCAGCGAGCACACCATCATCCAGCAAAAATCCGACTGATCTGTGTGCGGGCTGTGCGAGCACTCTTAATCCCCCTTCCCTCTCAGAAGGCGGGGCGTTGTGTGGTTTTCCCCAGGGCGCATTGAGCGTGCACCGCCAAATTCTCTTTCCTATCCTCTCTCTTAAGCGGGCAGTCTGGTGGTCTCCTCATTGCGCGTATGCAACGAGCACCGCCCACTGTTCCCCGTCCAATAAAACATGTGTGCGCGTTGCGCGAGCACAGGAGACTACCAGGCTGCCCACGTTCTCCTCGTTCACCCCATCACCGGCGAGCCGTGGTGATGGATCATCAGCCACTCATCGCCGATGAGTTCGAAAAGGTTGGTCGCGAGGACCTTGGCTTGTTGCGGTTCGTCGGACTGTTGTGTGGTGAGATTCTCGACACAAATGACCCAAGCCATATCGCCTGCCACCTGGACCATCACGTCGGTGAGTTCGAACTTCATCGAGAAGGTGTTATTGAAGATCAGCACCCAGGAATCCCGAACGGCGGGCCACCCTGAACGAATCGTCCAGCCCGGGTGTATACAGGTGACGTATTCTTGATGGGCCCAGATCCCGTCCATCTTGGCGATGTCGAGACTCTCAAACGCGTCGTAGAATTTCTGGTTGGCTCTCGTAACGGCGTCGATACGCTGTTTCAACACGGCTGCGCCTCTCAGTCAGCGGAGCCGTATCATACTGCAAGCGAGTGGGGCACGGCGAGGAGATTTCGCACGGACATCAACGCGACTTTGAACGGCTGATAAACAACCTAGGCGCAATAGGCAAGCCGGGCAGTGGGGTTTGTGCTCTACCACCCCTCCCGGCGATGCAGCAGTCCCCTGTCAGTGACGAGCATATTGCGGAGAATTGGGGCGTCGTTTCTTCCTCAACCCTAAAACAGATGACACAGGATGCACGGCATCAGAAGAAGCAACCGCTGTGTGCTCGATGAGTATCGGAAGAGTTTCAAACAACTCCTGAAGTGTGGTGAGCACTTCCCCAACCATGCTTCGAAGCTGCCGTTCCGTATATTGCACAGGAACCAGACGCCGTCGCTGCCAGCCCCGAAAAGAGAATGTCTTCCCCAATCGTCCATAGGGCTGCTCATACACAAGCACGAATTCCCTCCTCTGATCGTCTTCGAGAATGAATCCCTTCACGTTCATGCAGTCTCACCTCCTGTCCTCAGAGGTATCACCGGTTAGAGATCGGCGACCGTGTCTACCCACAGCTCAGGAAACAGCCGAGCCACGGTGGGAAGCAGGTCTTCGTACAAAGAGTCCTTCTTGAGAAAGGCGTCGGCTTTCGAATCACAATGCTCACTCGTTTCACGCCTATCGAAGAATGAGATCAGGATCACAATGGTTCGGTGTGCACCTTCTTTGATCCTCAAGGCCGCTTCATACCCATTCATGAGCGGCATCGCCACGTCCATCAGCACAAGATCCGGACGAAGTGCGCTCACCTCTTTGACGGCTTCGACCCCCGAATACGCCTTCCCCACGATCTCAAAACTCGGGTGTCTCACGAGCCACTTTTCCAATCGTCCGAGAAACTCGGGACTGTCGTCAACAAGGAGCGTGCGCAGCGGCAACGTCCGCTTCATCAGTTCCTTCTCGGCTGATGGGTGACGCGTACTTTGGTCCCGGCATACAACCTGCCAGAAGCTCAGATAGAGGCGTATCGGGGAAACCCTGAAAGAAAGGCAGAAAGTCCCCTGAGAGACGATAGGAGTTCACCGAACGATTGCTGAAGTACGGAGAAACCGAAGAGGGTCAAGAGTAGGGCTGAATAAGTCCGACACGCATCGCGAAACGGACGAGTCCAGGCACATCATGAATGTCGAGCCGCTCCATCAATTGGCTTCGGTGGGTTTCGACGGTTTTCACGCTCAGATTCAGGCGGTGAGCGATATCTTTCGTGGTTTGCCCTTCAGCAATGAGCTGCAAGACTTCTCGTTGGCGCATGCTGAGCTTGGCCAATGGGCCAGAGGGACCTTCGGACGTGACTCGGTAAGCATCCACGGCGTACCTCGCCACCGCCGGAGTCAGATAGGTCTCACCTCTGCTTACCGTCTTGATGGCCAACTCAAGTTCAGCCAATTCTGCGCCTTTCAACAGATAGCCTGAAGCACCGACCTGCAAAGCTTGCCGGAGATATTCTTCATTGGCGTGCATCGACAGCAAAATCACGCGCGTGGTGGGCGATTCCTTGACGACCCGAGCAGTCGCATCGAGTCCGTTCAATCCGGGCATCGCAATATCCATCAGGACAAGATCCGGAGCGGCCGTCTGCACATACTTGACGGCCTCCAACCCATCTCCCGTGTCCGCTACAACCTCGATCCCTTCGATTTTTTGCAAGAGCGCTTTCATACCGGCCCTGACCAATGCATGATCTTCCACAAGAAGGATCCGGAGGTGGCTCATGGCGATATGGCCTCAACTGTTGCATGCGGCTGGATCTGCTCTTGCTCAGTGAGCGGGAAGCTCAGTTCGATCCTGGTCCCTTCGCCCGGCAATGATGAGAGGACAAAGCTGCCACCGGCCAACCGCACACGCTCTTCCATACCGAGCAACCCGACGCTTGCCCCGCCCTGTGCCCGTCGTCGGGCCGACAGCACGTCGAATCCCACACCGTCGTCTTGAATGATGAGCGTGACATCCTCATCTTGCCGACATAACGTAAGATCGATCACCTTGGCCCGTGCGTATTTCGCGGTGTTGGTCAGCGCCTCCTGCACAACCCGAAAGCAGGTGACCTCGATGGGGACAGGGACTCGCCCGCCCATTCCCACGACAGAGAGCGAAAGAGTCCATCCATTACGCTCCGCCTGCCGGTTCGCATACCATCGAAGCGCCGACACCAGACCCAGGTCGTCAAGGATCGACGGTCGTAGATCCAGCGCCAAATTTCGAACCTGGGTCAGGAGACAGTCCACCAGTTCAAGGCTGTCCCGTAGACAACCGGAAAGCGGCTGGCCCTCCTCTCCATGCTGGAGGTCCTGCAGATCAATCTTCAGTGCGGTCAACAACTGTCCGACTTCGTCGTGCAGATCGCGCGCCAGCTGACTTCGCTCCTCTTCCTGCACGTGCATCAGCCGACCGGAGAGATCCCGCAGGGAATTGTTGGCGCTGCTCAATTCGGCGGTTCGTTCTAGAACCTTTCTCTCCAGCGCCTCATGGGCCTGGTGCAGGAGTGCCTCCCCTCGTTTCCGCTCGCTGATATCGCGGATGACATTCGATACACCGACATGCTGACCGACATCGTCCTTGAGCGGCGATAATGTCACGGACACATCGATGTATCGGCCGTCCTTGGTCAACCGTACTGCATCATAAGTGTGAATGTCATGCGCTCCGCGCACCGTGGCCAGCTCCCAGGCTCGGTCCCGTTGGAGATGGACCGGAATAATCGTAAGAATTGAACGACCGATCATCTCGGTGGCGGAATACCCGAAGATACGCTCCGCACCGGCATTCCACGTGGTCACGAATCCATCAGGTGTCACGCTCAGAATGGCATCGCTGCTGCTCTCCACGATGGCACCCAGTCGCCTGGTGGCATCGTCGAGCTTCGCCTTTCTCGCTCGCGCCACGAGGCAGGCGGCAACCCAGAGGAGGGCTGTACCCACAATTCGATTGAAGACGGCAATGTCTATTGGGATGCCCGGAAAAGACAATACATGTCCCACTTGCACAAGAACGGTCCCAACGGCGGCAACGATATACGGGGCAATCGGCCACTCAATCCAGAGGGCCAATAATACGGCAAAGACATCTCCAATAACCCAGACTGCATAACCCCACGGCATGAACACGTCGATTATGAACGTCCCAGCCAGGATCAGCGGAATCAGTACTCTGGCATAGTTACTGTTCATTGCAGTCAGCGATCTGAGGAATATGGCCGTCTGTCATTCGATGACAGCGGCCCCACGAAGCAACAGCTACCTCTACCGTCCGGCCCTGTATGATACTCCAAATAAGGATCAGGATCGAGAATGGATGGGTGGGAGTTGCCCGACGGCCTAGGTACTCAACCTTGCCGTTTGACGATTGACCACCCACACCCCGCCCAAGATGAGACCGATGCCTATAATTTCAATGAGTCCGACGGATTCTCCCAGGATCAAGGCCGATAACCCGATGGCTGCGACCGGCGTCAGGTTGCCCAAGACCGACGCCCGGGAGGGACCAATGCCTTTGACGCCGAACAACCAGGCCTGTTGCGCCACCGCCGTCGCAAAAACGATGAGGTAGCCGAGCGCGAGCCAATCGGACGTCGTCACCGATCCGACTCCGGCATGTATCATTTTTTGATCCGTCCACAGCAATGGAATTTGAAGGACTGTCGCAACCATCAGAGTGGCCCAATTCACGGTCAATGCCGAAATTCGCTCCATGATGGTGCGGCTGCCGATACTATAGAGCGCCCAACTCACGACCCCGAGAAAGACCAGCGTGCTACCCAGCAACGGCCGCTCACCGGCCGCTTGAAAGCCTGCCACGGAGACCAGTCCGACACCTGCGAACGACAGCAGGGAGCCGGCCCAAACTGCACGCAACGGCACATCCCGAATCAACATGGCCGAGAGCAGCATGGTCACGACGGGGCTCGATCCAATGATCACGCCGCCGACCGCCCCGCTGACATAGTTGAGGCCCATGAGAATGAGCAGATGGTTTCCCAAGACCCCAAGCCCCAGAAGGCCGAGCAACCAAATGTCGGCGCGACTGATTTTGATCGCGCCGCGTTCTTTCGACCACCACGTTGCTAGAAGAATCGCCAACCCTCCGACATCGCGAAGAACCGAGGCTTCGACAGCGGAGAACGAGCCGAGGGCCATCTTCTGCGCCACGATCGAACCACCCCACAGAACTGCCGCGAGCACGACCGACCCATAGGCTACGGTGGTGGAAGGCTGACTCATGGCCACTGGGATACCGTCGTTCCGACCCGCCGTCAAGCAGTATTCCTCGATCAATGCATTTTCTTGACGGTGTTTCCCTTTGTGGGTAGCCTCCGTCTAAGAGATACGCCGGTCAAAAGGGAGGTATTTCATGATCCAGCAGCCGCGTCTCCGGGGGTGTTGGGCAATCGTTATGAGTGCGTCTCTCCTCTTAGGAGGCTGCACCACGGCTCTTGTCCATGATGACGTCACGTACCCGAAAACCGGTGCCCATTGTTCAGGCTCTGAGGGAGTCGACGATTCTTCCATCGCCGTGCTACCCGTTCCAGTGGTCGCCTTCGTCGTTCCTCACGCGAATCTTCACGAGATCAAGGCCGATGACTATCTGAAGCGCTGCGGCGATCCGACCAAATTGATCAACCGGAAAGTCGAGGTCAACCGCACCGGCTGTATCCCGGCCGGATTGACTCGCATCATCACTCTCGGCGTGTGGCAATGGTGCCCCGCCAGGGTATCGTGGGAAGCGGACGTGAAGACTTAGAACAGATTGAGTACGATTGAAACGCTTGCATCCGTACTTCGCATTCCTCCTGGCTGTTCGACGATTCTCAGTCCTTCGAGTGCCTGTTTGCAGAGTCAGATGAGATAGAAGAGCCGAGCGACTAGAAACTACCCCTTTCTCATTTGAACCAGCCTTCCGGACAGCTCGATTCCCAACCTGCAGCCGATGAGATAGGTCACGATTGTCGATCACACCGCTTGTATTTCACTCGTCGAGTTACGGGTAATTCTCAGCGTGGTTAACGGTAGCCTCGATATTTCCTACCCACATTGTCTTTACTTATCAGAGGTTATCTCTAATAATGCACGACGGTAAATCGCAAATAGTGGTCCATTTACTTTGCTGCATTGCGTTGCCAGCTGGTTGAATGCGAGGAAATTGCCCACTCGACTCGCGCAAGGACCTATATCCGGTGGCTTGTAGCCAAAAGAATTCCAGCTAACAAGCTGGGAAGCTGTGGAAGTTCCAAAAGCCAGAGATTGATGAGCGGGGGCGTGGCGCTGATACCAATATCCTGGGGGGAGAAAAGGCGCAAGAATCGATCCTCCGTGCTGACAGAAGTAAGCCGATGGATACGTTATCAAAATCCGAACGTAGCAAGCGCATGTCGTTGGTTCGTTCCAGAAATACAAAGCCGGAACAACTGGTCCGTTTGGTTCTCCGCGCTCTCGGCTATCATTTCACGACGCATGATCGGGCCCTACCAGGCAATCCAGATTTTGTTTTCCGGAAGCGAAAGAAAGTAATTTTTGTCCATGGATGTTTCTGGCACCGTCATACCTGTTTCAATGGCGTTCGCCTGCCAAAGTCTCGAAAGGGGTTTTGGATCGCTAAGCTGGAAAGAAACATTCAACGAGATCGTAGAAATCGTCGACTCGTAAATAAACAGGGTTGGCGGTACATGACAATCTGGGAGTGCAAAATGAAACACCCCTCTGATCTGACAGGAAGAATCACTCGTTTCCTGGAGAGCAAGTGAAGGCGATAGAACTTTTTTCCGGAGCAGGCGGACTGACACTAGGAATTTCAAAAGCGGGTTTTAGCCCTGAGGCCATTATTGAAAAGAATCACGATGCGATGAATACCCTTCTTATCAACCAAGGAGGGAACAACAACATCCCAAAGCATTCAAAACTTCATAGAATGGATGTTCGCGATTTCAGCTATGAGTCCTTTGGGCGGTCAATCATCTTGTTGGCCGGCGGTCCACCATGCCAACCTTTCTCCCAAGCTGGCAAGCACCGCGGATATCGAGATGAAAGAGACATGTTTCCAGAAGTCTTAAGAGCAGTACGACATCTAGAACCAAAGGTCATTTTGATTGAGAACGTGAGAGGCTTGGTTCGAGAAGCATTTTCGGACTACTTCAATTACATACTTCTTAGCCTGAGTTTACCTTTCGTTGCCCAGTCTTCAGGCGAAAGCTGGAAAGATCACTTTCGACGGCTGAGGGCTTGTCAGAAGAAAGGCGGGATTTATGGAGCCACCTATGAAGTTCAGCACACAGTGCTGAATGCTACGGACTATGGTGTCCCTCAAAATCGCCACCGCCTTTTTATTGTCGGAACTCGACACGACCTGAATTTGAGCTGGAAATTTCCATCCCCAACTCACTCCATCGACAGGTTAATTTGGGACCAATGGGTGACAGGAGAATATTGGGCGCGCCACGGTTTCTCAAAAAGAAGGATTCCGGAACCACCCGGTATCCTCGCGCCGCGCATTGAGCGCCTAGCTAGATCTGGCGAACCATCAACAATTGCCTGGCGGACCGTCAGAGATGCGTTTATCGGGTTACCTTCTCCGCACCGACTTTCAACGGCCAGCTCTATTCCAAATCACCAGTTATATCCCGGTGCTCGACCCTACCCAGGTCATACAGGGAGCACTTTTGACCTACCCGCGAAGACATTGAAGGCTGGAAACCATGGCGTGCCTGGTGGAGAAAACATGCTGGCTCTTCCTGATGGGAGTGTTCGATATTTTACGATTCGAGAATGCGCCCGCCTGCAAACGTTTCCCGACGATTATGTTTTTTCCGGAGCGTGGTGCGCGTCGGTGAGACAAATTGGAAACGCGGTGCCTGTGGACTTTGCTTTCGCGGTGGCTAATTCCCTGGCCCAAGTACTTTGGCCTCAACTCATGAAACGTAAGAGGCATTGCATCAAACCTCCGACCCTGCCGAAGTCAAAATACTTCGAAAACAATTCAAATGTTCGGTGGGCACGATGAGACATGTTTTTATATCGGACGTCGTCAAGGAGCTTTTAGGGCCCAGGGGAGGGGCGGTAGAGGAGTTCCCCGAAGCAGACGAGCCTAGACATGAATATTCGACAGGCCAACTCTTTCCTCAATCCACTGGAATGGAGCGAAACCCAGACGCCGAGGACACCTTGGCGGCCAATGCATCGGGGGGCGAGGAAGACTCGGAAGAGAATTCGACGAGTTTCGTTAACCAAGCATTCATAGACGCTGGACAAAATTTCAGACGAGTCCCATCATCGATGGGCTTGTCATTTGTTCTCTCAGAGGAACCGCTGGCTGGCGATATTCGCGTTTGTGTTACTTGGGGCAGATACCAACTTATTAAGGGACGCGGATGGGTGAGAAGTTCAAATCTATGGATTACGACGGCGAGCAAAGCTGCCATCGAAAGTGGCGAGCGGTCACCCGACTCGTCTCTTCAACTGACTTATAAAATTTCATCATTAAAGACTGGCGGCTTCAAAGTATCAATCTACCTGAGTTCCCTTCTTGGGGGTGATGGTTCAGGTCGGCCTACAAATGAAGAAATCATTTTTCAGCCAGAAATTCGAATTCGTCTCAGGGATAGAAATGCCCTATGCGAGTTGGGTGATTTAAGTTTCACTTCCGAAGACGAAGAGTGGCGAGTCTCGACCCGGCAATATGACAAGCTGAAGATTTACGCCAGAGGTCACCTGTGCGGAGTTTATTGGGACGAGATTGATCCTCAAAGAATATTTGAAAAGTCCGTGTTTCCCGATCCAGATGTTCCGTTCAAATGGATCGATGGGAATCATTTTTTCCAGAGCAATAGCCAAGTTGTCGATTTTCTGGCACCTCACCTGCGCACTGATTTCATACCGATGTATCCGGCCCCAGCCTCTGGAGCAGGCGTTCGTATTGGAGTGGCTCTTAGCGCAGAAGAAATAGCAAACTGTTCGAACTATGAAGAGTTGTCAAAGTATATCGAGCCCTTAGTCAAAGCATATGAGGACTGGGCAGGAGGTCTTCAGCCACAATCTTCGACTCGCCCGTTTGATGAGACGATCATGAACCGACACAAGGAAGCCCTCCGAAGAATTCGCCAGGGCCTTGTATTTCTTCGAGAAGATAAGAACGCCCTTCTCTCATTCCTCTTCATGAATAAGGCGATGGCAAAACAGTATGCCTGGGGTCGAAACCCCTCTGATTCTGTCATGAAATGGCGTCCTTTCCAGCTCGCGTTCATCCTCATGAGCCTTGAATCCACGGCGAAACCTACAAAGGAAAGAGAAATTTGCGACACTATTTGGTTTCCGACTGGTGGAGGTAAGACTGAAGCCTATTTGGGACTAGCGGCATTTTGCCTCGCGTACCGGCGAAGAATCTCTCCGACGGATTCCGACGGTTCACGTTCTGGCGATGGCACCGCTGTCATAAGTAGATACACGCTCAGACTACTCACTATCCAGCAATTTCGAAGAGCGCTTAAAATGGTTGTTGCTTGTGAGGTTCTTCGGTGTACGGCTACTCAGCAAAACGAAGCGGGCTGGCTACCTCCAGGATGGCCGCGAGAACCAGGTCATATGTGGGGTCACTCGCCATTCTCCCTCGGGCTATGGGTTGGAGGCGCTGTTACGCCAAACCAAATGAGAGGCGCTGGTTACAAAGATTTCGGACCTGGCGCCATCAACCTACTGACAAGGCCCGCGCAAAGTGATGAGTCTGACCCAGCCCAAATTTTGAATTGCCCTTGCTGTGGAAGCGTACTCTCGTTTCCCCTCGATGATATTCCCGCTGGTCCACTCGCGCTTAAGGTGCACGCTTCTGCATTAGCCCGCTCTGATGAAAATAGCCTAAAGGCGGCCTCTACAAATAAATTTAAAGTCACTTCGCTAACTAATTCTCCCCATCCATCAGATAGATCGAACTATCTAAGGCTCGATCTTATCTTGAGTTCGCCTGTCACGGGACAAGATATACATCGATGGTGGACTGAGACGGCGGAGGGAGCTTTAAACGTAAAGTTAAATTCTTTTGGGGCGGCGAGACCAGGTTACATTCCCGTAGCAGGAGGGCGCAGAGGAGGATTGAACGATTACGAGATCCGCTGCCCTGAGCCTCAATGTGAACTGAATTCCTTGCTATTCAAACACAAGCTACCAAATCGAGATGGACAGTGGGCCTTTGTCGAGGGTCACCCATGTTTTGTTTCACGCCACGACCCATGCGCGACATCAGGAATTAGAATTTCCGCCCTCACCGTCGATGAGATGCTTTACGCGAAACCACCGTCAATGCTTATTTCAACGGTGGACAAGTTGGCTAGACTTGCCTTTACCAACTCTGCGGCATCACTATTTGGGCGAGTTCGATCTTACGACTGCGGAGTTAATGGTGGATTCTCTCAGGAAGAGCCTGGAAGGAATCGGCCCGCCGTATCTCCTTTTGAGCCTCCATCGCTAATCATCCAAGATGAATTGCACTTGTTGGATGGGCCTCTTGGCTCAACGTTTGGGCTTTTCGAAACCGCCATTGGGAAGCTTTGCGGGTTTCCTAAGTATATCGCGTCCTCAGCGACTATTAGGAACTCATTGGAGCAAATCGCCTGTCTGATGGGGCGAACCAGTGCGGTGTTTCCTCCCGTAGGACTCGACATATCCAAGGGATTCTTTCTTAAGTCGGAGGAAGTGCACCCACTGGATGAAAGCGCACCGGGTCGTTTATTTCTAGGACTTGCCTTTCCGGGACGCGCGCCGCAGACGCCAATGTTGCGGCTTTGGGGCAGATTGTTGCAAACCGCACAAAATCTCCTAGACCAGATTCGCGCGATGCCTGCGGGAGCGGAACGCGAAGATCGAATGAGACACTTGGATCACTTTTGGACTCTGGTGGGATATTTCAATGCCGTTCGGGAGTTGGCCCAGGGAGAAACACTGATCCGGCAAGACATTCCACAATTTATTGACAAGCTCCACCGACAAAACGCTGGCACAAATCGTCGGCAAGGATTACGCGAAGGGTTTCGTAATCTTTCGAGTCAAACCGGCTCTAGTGAGCTCCCTGGAATCTTGGCGAAAATGGAGCGAAGTTTGGGTGATGGGGACGCGCTTGACGTTGTCGCCTCAACCTCAATGTTTGGTACTGGTGTTGACGTCACCCGACTCTCATTAATGATTGTTCACGGACAACCCAAGTCCGCCTCTCAATACATTCAGGCAGTCGGGAGAATCGGGAGATATCAGGCGGGCTTGGCCACTGTGTTCTTCAGAGTGTCAAAGCCACGTGACTTGAACCATTACGAGTATTTCACCGGCTACCATCGTAAGTTATCGGTATCAGTTGAGCCAATCGCAGTTAAACCTCTCGCGCCAAAAGCAGTGGATCGGGCCATGGGCTCTATTCTTTCCATCCTCATTCGAAACTGGCGGCAAACGAACCCTTCAGTTCCAGTTGGCATCGACCAAGAAGAAGGCGGCACGCTGATCTCTGATCTCAGTCCAGAAATGTTGGCGGAGATCCTGGATGTCTTCAAAAAGAAATGGGAAGCCCAGCCTCTGAGAAGGCGTAACGATCGGGAACTTTTTTTGAGACTTGTCCAGTCGCAAATGGAACGATGGCAGGAATACGCGCGTAGGCAGAGGGAGGACTTGCAGGAGCTCCAATATACCAAAGGAAATGTGGTTGTTCTTGGGCATGGAGAAGGTGGCGCATGCGTATTTCCGAATGTTTCCCAATCTCTCAGGGAGGTTGAACCCATGATTAATCTGTACACAGAGCGAGAATAATGCCTCAGGGTTTGCGACCATCACAATATATAACCACCTTTGGACCTGGCGCTCTTGTCGAAACTCCAGCAGGGCCTCATATTCTCATGGGGACCACCGAGGTTTTGAATAGAATCCACGGCATACCGATTGACATGGAACAACTTGCGATTCGTGACATCCGCCTGCAAAGGGGTCTCCTTGATGGAGATCGCATATTTAAGATTCCGGATTCACAGAATTGGGAGAGATTTACTTATCCAACGAGAAGGTTTCCCCATTGGAATCTATGTGTCCAACATCAAGAGTTTAATGTAATTCACCAGGCGAGTCAGGGTTGTCCAGAGTGTAGGACGGAGGCTAATCGAAGGGAATCCAAAAAGAATAAATACGCCATTCGTTTTCTAATTGCATGCGCGAATGGTCATCTTGACGACGTCAATTGGAACTATCTGATCCATATGCGTCGGGGCGAACAACAGACACAGAACTGCCCTGGCGACCATTTCCACTGGCTGGGTTCTGGATCTTCTCTATCGGCGATTAGAGTGCGGTGCCCGATTTGCTCAGCGGAGCAACCCTTTGGGGAGATCTATTCATCGCGTCTACGATGTCGAGGGAATAGGCCTGAGGTCCCAACCGCGCCCTTTGAGGACTGCCAGGCTGAAGCGATCGTGGTTCAACGGGGCTCATTCCAATTACGATTGCCAGAAGTAATCACCTCCCTTACGATACCTCCGTTGGTCAGTCCGATTCATAGGACTCTTCAGAGAGATGACATTCTCACTCTCGTGAACCATCTTCGCGCCCTGGATCAATTCAATGAGATATCGTTCCGACGCCTGGTCCAGGTCGATGTAAAGTCCCGAAAGCTGGCCGCGCAACTTGAGGAGCAGCTCAAGCAAACACCGTGGAACGAAATCGTTGATGCCCTATCCGCTATTGAGCGTGCATCGACAAAAAAGAGTCGAGCCGAATACCTTCGACAGGAACACGATTCCCTAGTTGGAGTTGTTGATACAGGCTTTCCTCCGTATCCACATGACAACGATAGGCGTCCGGGAGAGCCGATTAGCTTTCAGGTTGAGGCAACACAAATCAGGAAGAACGTGCGCGGTCCCAACGGCAAACTCATTTTCAGGGTGATGCCAATTGAGAGGCTAAGGGTCGTGATTGTCCAGGTAGGGCACAGACGCGTTGAATACGTGGGGCCGAGCTCTCATTTGACGCCTGCTCGTGGAGCACATCCCTCCAATCCTGATGAATATTGGATTCCTGGGGTTGAGCAGTTTGGAGAGGGCATTTACGTCGATCTCAATCCGGAAGCGGGCGGCCAGTCGAACTGGTACCCTCAGGGGCCACAAGCCAGAAAGTGGAATGAAACCGTTCCTTCCTCGGAAGGTCCAAATGAACTTATCACATGGAATGCGCTTTCCGTTTGGTGGCATTCATTTTCTCACCGACTGATAAATGCGATGTCGTTGCATTCTGGTTATTCCTCAACAGCAATTCGCGAGCGCGTTTACTTGAGCGCAACCGATCAGGGGGAATCCAGAGGCGGAATTCTATTATATACAACGCAGCCTGGTGGAGACGGAACGATGGGCGGACTTACCTCCCTTGTTCCCGATTTTGAGCACATCTTGGAGCTTGCGTTTAACGGAGTGGATAGATGTAGCAATGACCCACTTTGCGAGCACGCGGAAATCGACATGGTCTCAAAATTGGGCGCGGCGTGCTACTCCTGTGAGATGGTTTCCGAGACCTCTTGCGAGCATTACAACGGATACCTCCATCGTGGATTACTTTTGGAAAATCGCCCATGAGAAGGGAGGGTCGGAATCAGTCTCCGCAAGTGCTCGTGACGGGGAGGCTGTGGTTAGGAGCCAATGGCGCTCGCAGCGTAGGGAATTCACTTGTCGATCTCATTGATTCAGCAAAACAAGAAATAATCATCGTGGCGTATCGCCTTACCAGAGCGGTTCCAGAACTTACTCGATCACTTGAATCAGCCCTTTCAAGGGGCTGTCTGATTCGCGTCGTCCGTGATGCCAGTGGCGAAGCCGTGGCATTGGAGGACAAATATCTCACACGTCTCCTTAACGACTTCGAGACGTTTTCTTTGTGGGACTTTCGGGACATCTCAGGTCCTGTCAACTGCGCGCTCCATGCCAAAATGGTGGTGGCGGATAGGGCGAGAGCCATTGTGGGTTCGGCCAATTTTTCCAGGAATGGCATGGTCGCAAATCATGAAATCGCGGTTCAGCTTGAGGGGCCAGAGGTTGGTTCGCTGGCTGCGGCGTGTGACAAGTTGATAATAAACGGCCAAAGAGAAGGTGTGTTGACTCAGCGAATGAAAGATGGAAACTAGCAAATGGCACCTCGACACGCAGTTCGGGGACTCTCTGTTCGCCAACTTATGGACGCCGGAGGCTCACGGTTATCTCCTTAGGCTATTTAAGCACTTGCAGGTCTCCGATCGCCCAGTAATGTCGATGCTCCCATCAGGTGTTACTCCCGCGGGTGCTGCGATAGCGGCTTCATTTTATTTTCTTCCATCTCTTAAACAACCTCCGCATCCCCATTGCAGAATCGCGCTTTTCCCAGGATTACATTTCGTCAGTCAAATAAAGGACATCCAATTCCGGCTTGAAGACATTTGGAAGGCGATTAAAAAAGCCAGAGCATCCGGCGCATATGCTGATTCGGTCGGGTCCTTTGAGACAATTCGGAAAAGAATTAAGGATCACTCGGGGGTGCAGGAGGTCAACTTTCATTGGGTATTTCGATGCCAGCGGGTTTGGACACGCCACTGGGAAAGGAGTGCATCGATTTGTCACCCAGAGGTTATCTGGGTGCTAGCGATCCATATTTACCCTGCGTTTGCTCAATAGAGAGCGAGCATCTTGACCTGTTCTCCGACACGAACAAACCATATGACCTTTTGATTTATTGCCCTTATTTTCATTCCCGTCTTACCGAGCAAACTGATGCTGATCTTGACTTGCTTCTAAGAAAGATCGAGTCATTCTCGGCCCACCATAAACTTATCATCGTTCAGAGTCCATTTGACTATTGGTCTCGTCGGCTTGAACAGAAACTAAAGGTGACGGGGATAGCCTTTGCGACGGAGACGATGGCTCCTCCACATTTAACGCAGGAACGAAGGGGAATTAACTTCAGAATTATCAATCAGGTCATCGACACTGGCGAAGCGTTTGTGTTGAATCGGGAACTCATCAAAGTTTGGAAGAGCGGCGATTACAATCGGCCAGCCTTAAATGAGTTGAAATTTATTCTGAGCCGACTCCTCGTTGGATTGAACCCTCAGCCCAAAACAGATGAGGGATCATTCGGTTACGAAATCGAACGAATGCTAGGTCTCGCTAAGATACTGAATCTAGCCGATCACTCCCCTGGTTGGGCGATACTGGTTGAAATTCAAAAGAGACTGAAAGCTGGAACCTTCATGACCAAACTTACCCACCTTCAAGAAATGAGTCGCAAGGAGAAGATTGAGATTTGGGTGACAAAGGATGACGACAAGGCACTACTCAACGACTCAAAGCGGACTCTAGGGCTGGATATGGAGGTCAGGATGGCGAACAGATGGATGGCGCCTGGACTTCGTGATCCTCAAAGAAAAGTGGTCTTGTCGAGGATCGATCGCCTCGTGGATTTGAATCTCATCGCATATCTGCGTCCACGCGACACAGTTATGATGTCAGCATGGGAGGCGATGATTCGCTCAGACACAACGATGAAGGCTTGGGAGCAGTCCGAAAGGTGGCGTGAGCAATCTAGATCCGCTGGAATCGTTCAGGGAGCCGGCGTTCGCTATGCGGACCCTGTCCTAGACCTAGCTAACTATCTCGATAAGGCGTTTTCCAATCATCTAGTGAATTTGTCTCCTGAACCTCCCGCAGGCGTTCCAGAAATCATGGAAATGTCATGGTGGGATAGCAACGATACCGGCTCTCTTCTTGATACCGATTTGAATCGAGAACAGCTCCTAGCGCGCACGGGTACCACCAGTTATGAATGTCGGGAAATAACATTTGAGGGTGAATTTGGAATGTTCGTTAGGCAGGACGCCGAGTTGCAGGTTATCAGCGATGAGGAGGGCGAAGGGGATATCATTCCCATGGTCGTCACGAACATCAGACCTGGTGCCTCAATACTATTGTTTAAGGATTCCGAACGAAGTTCCATGTTCGATATATTGATGGATCAGTTAGAGCGATCTGGTGACCATAAAGATGATGCTGCTCTTGTGAAAAAGTGGAAGGAACGAGTGAGATCCCATGTTCTCTCGAATCATATAAAGATTCCAGAGGTCGTGAAACAATTGAACAAGGCAGGCAGAAGTTTTGAGCCGATTACTGTTAGGTCGTGGATCTTCGGTTCTACGATGGCACCCCTTCGACTGGAACATTTGCAATTTCTCATGAAAGTTCTCGATATCAGAGATGTAGAACCCGCTGCGGTCTTTAAGAGCGTGTGTAAACTACGGGTGGTAGCTAGGACTCTTGGGCGCGTACTAAATGATCTGATCATCCACAAAAATCTTGAAGAAATCGATGGGGATGTTCGGCAAGCCCTGAACAAGGCCGATATTGACGTGGAGGAGCTATCGAGTGCGGTACAGATAAGAGCGGTAACGAGGGTTTCAGATCTTGCCATTCATATTGAAGCGGCAAGCATTGGTAAGCTTTTCAAAATCAGCTAGGTAGCCGATGATTCCCCCCTATCGTACTGTCGACGAACAAGACCGCGCAGCTTCTATCATCAATTTGTGACCCGGCAGAAACCCGTTGTCGATTTATGATTACTGCGACGACTATCATGTGAACAATGTTCTCTAACCTCTGACGAGGAGTACCCCATGAAATACCTCTGCCTGGTCTATGTCGAGGAAAAAGTGCTGAATGCATTTCCAAGCCACGAGCGCCTCGCGATCTCCGATGAATCCATGGCCTACTGTGACAAATTGCAGAAAGCCGGCCGATTGCTCGCCGCCTCCCCGCTCCATCCGGTGGACACGGCGACCACGGTGCGGGTCCGAGACGGCAAGACGTCGACCACCGACGGGCCATTCGCCGAGACCAAAGAGCAACTCGGCGGATTCCTCATGATCGACGTGCCGGACTTGAACGATGCCATCCGGGTGGCGGCTCATTTTCCGGCCGCCCGCTTCGGCAGTGTTGAAGTCCGTCCGCTTAAAGAACACGGCTGCGCCTAACCGAGTTCAACATGAGCGACGAATCGCTGAAACAGGCTCGGGAGAGGGTGGAAGAAGTCTATCGTTCCGAGTCGCGCCATGTGCTGGCCACGTTGATTCGTCTCCTCGGCGATTTCGACGCAGCTGAGGAAGCGGTGCACGAAGCTTTCGCGGCGGCGACGGAGCAATGGCCACGGGACGGCGTACCGGCCAATCCTCTCGCCTGGCTGGTCTCCACCGGCCGCTTCAAGGCGATCGACGGCATGAGGAGACGCGCCCGCTACGACGCGTCCTTAGGAGAGCTCGCCAAACAGATCGAAACGGCGACGAGCGATCCAATGGAGCAGGAAGATCAGCACATTGAGGATGATCGTTTGCGATTGATTTTCACCTGTTGCCATCCGGCCCTTTCACCGGACGCGCGAGTGCCCATGACTCTGCGAGAGGTCTGCAATCTCACCACGGAAGAAATCGCACATGCGTTTCTCACCAAACCAGCCACGATTGCACAACGGATTGTGCGCGCCAAAGCGAAGATCCGCGATGCGCGCATCCCTTACGAAGTGCCGCCTCCAGCCGAGTTGCCGGACCGATTGGATACGGTACTGCACGTCGTCTATCTTCTGTTCAACGAGGGATATTCGGCATCGTTCGGCGCGTCGCTCACTAGAGCCGATCTTTCCGGCGAAGCGATTCGCCTTGGCCGACTCCTCTTAGCGCTCTTGCCGGAACCGGAGGTCATGGGTCTTCTTGCCTTGATGTTGCTGCACGAATCACGGCGTGCCGCACGCACGTCTGAAACCAGAGAGCTCGTATTATTGGAACACCAGGACCGCTCTCTATGGGATCAGAGCCACATCAAGGAAGGGGTGGAGCTGATCGAACGAGCGCTGGCTTCACGGCGTTTCGGTCCCTACACCTTGCAGGCCGCCATTGCAGCAGTCCATGCCGAGGCCCCCAGCACTCCTGAAACCGATTGGGCCCAAATTGTCGCATTGTACGATCTGCTTCTGCGAGCAGACCCATCGCCTATCATCGCGCTCAACCGGGCTGTGGCGGTTGCCATGCGTGACGGACCAACCAAAGGACTGGAGTTAGTCGATGAGCTTCTGGAGAGTGGTGAGTTGGCCAACTATCACCTGGTGCATGCGGCACGAGCCGATCTTTGCCGCCGATTGGGCAAATTGTCAGAGGCCCGGGCTTCCTATGAGCGGGCTTTGGCGCTCACGAAGCAAGAACCGGAACGGCGGTTTTTGGAAAAGCGGCTGGCTGAGCTCTAGCCGCTGAAATTGCTTGCGTGCCTTTTTTGCTCTTCATGTCATCGGTGCCCACACATATATGCCGAAGTACCCTTAAGCCGGCAAGGCAGGATCATTCTCTTGAGTCAATGCGGTTTTGACGAAGCGCCAGAAGAAACAAATTTCGATATCATTGATTTGGTATGATGGCCGGAGTACGGAAACAGGTCTACCTCGCATAGTAACGAAATCCCCGGTGCCGTAGAGGCTCCTCATGAATCGTCCCAATTGGCTCGGATCGGTCTTGCTTGTTTCGATTGTGCTGCTCGTAGGCATCGGCTTGGCCGCATGGAAGTACGAATCGATACAGAACCAACAGGCGGCCTCGACCAATCAGCCGGAACCGATGGAGTCGGTCACCATCGCCGTCGCGCGAACGGTTGACCATCGCCAGACCACGACCTCGATCGGAACGGTTCTGGCTTTGCGTTCGATCACCTTGAAAAACGAACTGGCAGGGACGGTTCGTGAGGTCCGACTCATACCCGGACAGATTGTCGAAGCAGGCACACTGTTGGTCGCACTCGATGTCTCGGTTGAGGAAGCCGAACTTCGGGCACAAGAGGCCCAGGCCGCGCTCACCAAGTCGGTACTCACTCGCAGACAACATCTCAGCCAAGAACTCGCCACCACGCAGGAAGAAGTGGATCGCGCGCGCGCCGATTTGGACGTGGCACAGGCCCAGATTGTCCGCACCAAGGCTATCATCGCCAAGAAAACCATCCGGGCCCCCTTCCGTGCGCGAGTCGGCATGGCAGATGTTCATCCCGGCCAGTACCTGGATGAAGGGACGTTGCTCACGACGCTTCAGGGCGTCGGCGAAGCAGTGCATGTTGACTTCACGGTCGCGCAGCAAGTCGCCGCCGGCTTGCGGGTCGGTGAAGCGGTCGACGTGCTCGCGGCCGGTGATTCCCCGACTGTCATGGCCAAAATCGTGGCCCTCGACGCGCGCGTCGATCCGACGACCCGGAATGCCATGATACGTGCCAGAATCGAAGGCACCAGCAATGTTCCGGCACCCGGAGCTTCGGTACGAGTCCGGATTCCGGTCGGCCCTCAACGTACAGTCGTCGCCATACCGATCAGTGCCTTGCGCAAGGGGCCTGGAGGCGATCAAGTATTCGTCATCGCGCCGGACAAGGACGGCCGCAACCGAGTCCATATCCGCCAGGTTGAAAGCGGCCCCATGTTCGGTGACGAGATTATTGTCCATGCCGGCCTGACGGCCGGCGAGCAAATTGCCGCGGTGGGCTCCTTTAAGCTCCGCGAAGGCATCCTCATCGCGATCGCGGAAGCTGTCGAGAATACCTCAAAAGGGAATCACGAGGCTGGGACACCATAAATCAATCATCATGTTACAGAACACCATCCGAACATCGTTCACCGACGTGTTCATCACACATTCAGTGCTGGTGACCTCGTTAGGGGCTGACTTTTGCAGGAGCGAGGGCGTAAACTCTAATTCAAAACTACCACCGACTAGACCGTGATTCTCCTTGTGCGTGCGTGAGCTGAGACCTCCGAGGGAGCGATCCTTCCACAAACCAACTCATCTCCTCATGCAGTATCCACTGTGACTGACGCAAAACACCGGTCTAGAGAAAGAGAAAAGCTATGTACTATAGGTTGCCACGCAAGTTTTTGGGCGCGTTGTTGGTTGTCGTGCTCTCTCTCAGCGGTTGTACCGAATTGACTTATCAACGCGTGGACGACTCCTCGCGTGACGTCTGGCAGAAACCACAGGGAGTCGTTGAAAAACTGTCCATCGCGCGAGGATCGCGCGTTGCAGACTTGGGAGCTGGCGAAGGCTACTTTACTTGGCATCTGGCCAAGGCGGTCGGGGCAAGAGGAACGGTCTACGCGGTTGATATCGAGGAGAAAGCAATTAACAC
>JAHBWU010000004.1 GCA_019636835.1 Nitrospira sp. | reverse complement strand
AAGATATTCAACTCTTCAAAGACCATGCGGAGATGAAGTTCTATACGTGGGGCAACAAGCAATGTTGTCTGCCGGCCGGCGCTACGAGGGCCACCCTTCGCATGCACCTCCCGAATCTCCGCAAAGGGAGCGTGCTGATCTTCCAAGAGGTCAAAGGCCCGTTGACCGGTTTGAAGGAAGATGCAGATCCCGCTCGTCGCCATGTCGCGCGGTTGATTGCGGATGCGGTCATCGGGGTAGATCCGCTCACCCAGGAACCGATTTCCGAGATTGAATGGCATCCCGAGGATGCGCTGCCGTTCCCGTTGTGTTTGTCGTCTAAAAAGGATCGGGAGCACGGCGAGGATGATGAACCGGACATCAGTGTGGCATTGGGGAATATCGTGCTGGCGGATCACGGGAGGACGGTGGAGGTGCCGGAGAAGCTCGATCCGGTGCCGATGCCGCGACTGACCCGCGTGCCGGCCGAGGCAAGGGCTTTGCCGACGGAATTATCGGAGGGCGCAAGGGCGCCAGCTTCCGATGGCCGACAACTCATCCCGCCTCGCTATCAACCGATCCTGCATGGTCGTCCGCTCACGCACGCCGCCCCTTTCCCGTATCTTGACGAGACGGACCGACCTCGTTCCGCACAAGCAGCCATGGCCTATGAGCGGGAAACCGTTCGTCCGGCGATCGGATCGCTGGTGAGCACCTTCAACTCGGTGCAGACGGAATGGACAGTCACCCGAGATCTCCTCACGGACAGTCTCGGCCGGCCGGACTATGTCGTGGAAATGGAGCAGGATGGGACGGCCTCACTACGATTCGGGGACGGCCGGTACGGGCGTCGGCCGGAGCCGGGCAGCTTGTTTCAGATCGTCTATCGCATCGGAAACGGAGGCCGAGGGAACATCGGCGCCGACACGTTGGGGCACGTCGTAACGGACAATCCTCATGTCGCCGGTGTGACGAATCCATTACCCGCGTTCGGCGGGAGGGAACCGGAGAGTCTCGAAGAAATCCGACGAAACGCGCCCGTGGCTTTTCGCACCCAGGATCGTGCGGTGACCATGGATGATTATGCGGAGATGACCGAGCGGGACCAGCGCGTGCAGCAGGCTGCCGCCACGCTCAGGTGGACGGGGAGCTGGCATACCGTCTTCGTAACCGTCGATCGGTTGGGTGGAGCCCGAGTCGATCCTGCCCACGAAACGGATCTACGGAACAGACTGGAGTCCTATCGCTTGGCCGGCCAGGATATCGAAATAGACAACCCGAGATTGGTGGCGCTTGAAATCGACATGCGGGTTTCGGTGGAGCCGGACTATTTCCGAAGCGACGTGCAGCGCGCGCTGCACGCGCGGTTCAGCAATCGAATCTTGCCGGACGGGCGACGCGGCCTCTTCCATCCGGACAACTTTTCGTTCGGCCAGCCTGTGTACCTCAGCCCGTTGTATGCCGCAGCGCAGGAGGTGGCAGGGGTACGCTCGGTCGTCATCACACAGTTTCAGCGTCTGGACGATCCCGGCGGAGACGCCCTGGCACAAGGGTTTCTCCCCCTGGGTCGCTTGGAGATTGCGCGGTGCGATAACGATCCGAACTTCCCGGACCGAGGCGTCTTTCGGTTGGTGCTGGAGGGTGGTGTATGAGCGGGCAACTTGAACAGGATCTGAACCCATGCGGACGTTGCGAGGGACTTACCGTCATGACTCCGATCGAGGTTACGAATCGCCCCGGTCTCTCGACGATAGGATATCGAGTCGGCACGCACGGATCATTCAAAGCCAGCATGTTGGCTCGATTGTCGACATCGGGACCGTCGGCCATGCAGGCCCTCCGGACGCGCCGTGACGACGATTTCTCCATCGGGTTGATCGATGCTTGGGCGACGGTCTTGGATATTCTCACCTTCTACCAGGAGCGTCTGGCCAACGAATCCTATCTGCTGACCGCCACCGAGCGGCGATCTCTGCTCGAACAGGCGAGGTTGATCGGGTATGAGCTGCGGCCCGGCGTGGCCGCGAGTACGTTTCTCGCTTTTACCGTCGAGGATACGGGCGTGGCTTCCTTACCTGGGGCACCGCTCTCACCGACGCCATCTAGTCCGCGTGAGATTCTGGTGCCGAAGGGAACCAGAGTGCAGAGCGTTCCCGGACCTGGCGAGACCGCACAGATGTACGAGACCATCGAGGACCTGACGACGCATTGGGATTGGAACAGTCTGCAACCACGGCTGACCCAGCCTCATCCCGTTCGTACGGATCTGGAGCAGGTCACGGTGCCGGGGTTAGCGTCCTTCGTGAAGGCCGGAGATATCGTGCTCATTGTGGCAGGGGGCGATCCGGCAGACGAGAAGGTGAAACAGGTCCTCAGGGTGACGTCTGAACCGAAGAACAACACGACGACGTTCGACGTGGGGATGACTCCGACACCCGTGCGTTGGATCAGGCCGATCTTGACGTACAGGCCTTTCATTCTGACGGCGCCCAAACTCAACAACGCCTTTGTGAAGACAGGATTGCTCGGAGGCACACGCTGGAATCAACGCGTGCTCCTCTCGATGGCCAAAACCTATCGATGGTCCCGAGTGGCACTGCAGGCGAGAATCAATCTCCCACCATTGAAGCCATTGCCCACTGACCCCGGAGTGTTCGCATTCCGTGAACGCGCGGCATTGTTCGGTCACAATGCGCCGAAATGGGCATCGCTCCCGGAGAAACAGCGGGAGACAGCCGGTGTGTACTCTTCCGACTGGGAAGGCAGAACGCTTCAAGATGAACAGCCTCTTTCAGGAGAAAGTTACATCGATTTGGACCGGACGTATCCGGGTATCGTGAAGGGCGGCTGGATCGTGTTGATGAGCCAGACAACAGCGGCGCGGATCTATCAGGTCCACGAAGCAGTCGAGCTCACCCGGGCCGACTTTACCCTGACCGCCAAGGTGACGCGCATTCGAGTCGGCAGTTCGGAGCACTTCGAGGATTTCACCCTGCGAGGTACGACGGTCTTGGTCGTCAGCGAGCGGCTCGACCTGGTGCCCATTCCCATTCCGGATGTGGTGGAAGGAAACGAAGTCACGCTCAACGGGGCCTACCTGGGCCTGGAAGCGGGGCGATGGGTCGCGGTGACCGGTGAGCGTGATGATCTCTCCGGTGTCCAAACCAGTGAAGTGCACCGGCTGGCCGAGGTCACCCTGGAAGAAGGGCTGACGACGCTCACCTTCCAGTCGGCGCTGGCCCACCCCTATGTGCGTGCCACGGTGCGGATCAACGGCAATGTTGCGGCGGCGACGCATGGGGAGTCACGATCGGAGTTGCTCGGCTCGGGAGACGGCCGTGTGCCCTTCCAGCAATTTGCGTTGCGTCAACCGCCGTTGACCTACACCAGCGCCCCGACGCCCAGCGGCGGGGAGTCCACACTCGAAATTCTGGTGAACGATCAATTGTGGGAGGAGGTCGCGACGCTCTACGGGCACGGGCCTACCGAACACATCTATATCACCCGCAGGGACGACGACGGAAAGACCACGATTCAGTTCGGCGACGGCGTGACCGGCGCGCGTCTTCCGACCGGCCAGCAGAATGTGCGCGCCGCTTACCGCCAGGGGATCGGCGCGGCGGGTCTGGTGAAAGCGAGTCAACTCAGCTTGCTCATGACGAAGCCTGCCGGCCTCCGCGAGGTCACGAACCCCGTTGATACGGCCGGCGCCGCAGACCCCGAGAGGCTCGAAGATATTCGGCGCAACGCCGCGCTCACGCTCCGGACATTGGACCGTATCGTGTCCTTGCAGGACTACGAGGATTTTGCGTCCGCTTTTTCGGGGGTGAGCAAAGCTCTGGCCACCTCCACATGGACGGGGCGTCGACGGGGTGTCCTGCTCACCGTGGCGGGGACCGATGGGGAGGTCGTCGAGGAGAACGGATCTGTCTACATGAATCTCGTGCGCGCCATTCAGAAGGCGGGGGATCCGCTGGTTCCGGTTCAGGTCGCGAGCTACCGGCCGGCGTTTTTCAAGGTGGGGGCGAAGATCACTCCGGCATCCGGCTATTCGGCGGAACTCGTCCTTCCCGACGTACAGGACCACCTGCGAGAAGCGTTCTCATTCCCGTCTCGAGAGTTCGGCCAACCGGTCACGCTCAGCGGTGTCCTATCCGTCATTCATCGGGTTCCCGGGGTACAGGCGGCGCAACTCACCCAGCTGTATCGAGTGGATGATCCGACTGTGCCTTCGCTCCAAATCGAGCTTTCGGCCATGGCGCCGCAGCCCGGCAGCGGGGCTGGGAATCTGGGTGCGGAATTGTTGATGCTCGATGCGAGTCCACTGGTGGAGATCGGAGTGGCGTCATGACATTGGATGCCGACAAGCTGTACGCCTTGCTCCCATCGATCTATCGCATTCGCGATCAAGAGGAGGGAGCGCCGCTCAAAGCTTTCTTGACTGTGCTGGCGGAACAGGCGGAGGTGCTGCAGGAAGACCTGGCCCAAATCTATGACGATCAGTTTATTGAAACCTGCGCGGAGTGGGTGGTGCCCTACCTCGGCGGGCTGATCGGATATCGGGATACGGCTGCTACGAACGCTTCGTCACGGGCCGAAGTAGCCAATACGATCGCCTACCGACGCCGCAAGGGAACTGTGTCGATCGTCGAGCAGTTGGCCACGGATGTGACGGGATGGAAGGCGCGGGCGGTGGAGTATTTCCAGCAGGTCTGCGTGACGCAGTATCTCAACCATATGCGGCCGACCCATCACGCGGTGGCAGATTTGCGACGGCAACGGCAAGTCATGTGGTCTCAGACCCCGTTCAATCCCATGCCTCATGTCGTTGATGTGCGATGGATCGCGAGCGGCCGCGGCCGCTACAACCTTCCAAATGTCGGCCTGTTCTTGTGGCGACTGCAGCCCCATCGCGTCGCCAAAGGCACGGCCAAGCTCATCAAAGACGGCTGCTTCACCTTTCATCCGCTGGGGTTCGACATGCCGCTCTTCAATCCTGGTCAGGGAGAAGAGAGCCTGACCAGGTCGGCGGATCCGGTGAACGTGCCCGATCCTCTCCGGCGACGTCCCCTATTCGACGAAGTCGAGGAATTGCGGCAGAGTCTAGCGGATGGTCGCGCGGAGTCAGTGGCCGTTCGAAGATTGTTGTGGTTCGATGCCGCGCGGCCGGTGTTTCAGGTGTTCAAGAACGGCACCGCCGTGCCGGCGCAGCAGGTCCTCATCTGCGATCTGACAGACTGGCAGCGTCCGCCGAGCCGGTTGACGTACCGTCCTCGCGACAAGCGGCCTGGGGACAACAGCCCGGATCCGCAACTGCCGATCCAAATCGCTGTGGATCCTGTGCTGGGACGCCTCGCGTTCCCGGCCGACAGCAATGTGACCGGAGCACAAGTACAGGTGACCTATTCCTTCGGGTTCAGCGGAGCCTTCGGAGGAGGGCCGTATCCCTCTGATACGCTTCGTGCTCCCGTAACACAGCGAGTTGTGACGGGAGGGACCACACTCGCACAAGCGTTGGCGGCCGTGGGAACTGCGGATGCCGTGATTCAACTCGACGACAGCGCGACGATTGATGGAGATCTCACGATCACGTTGGGTGCCGACCAGGACCTGACCATTCAAGGCAATGAAGGCACACGACCTGTGTTGACGGGGAAAGTCACGATTATCAGCGCGAAGAATGCGGAGCTGAGCTTGCACAATCTGATGCTGGGAAAATCAGTACAGATGACCGGCACGGCCGAGACGACGCTCACGATCCGGCATTGTACGCTGGCGCCGGTCGAACTTGCGCAGGATCTTTCGATGAAACCTCGGCCGGAACCGTCGGTACGATGGGTTGATGTAGGAAGTCACGGGACGTTGGTGATCGATCACACGCTCAGCGGCCGCCTCATGACGAGCGCCGATGTGTCCGTGAGGCTGCTCGACAGTGCGATCGATGCGCTTGCCGATACAGGAGTAGCCTTGGCAGCGGCTGACGACGGGAAAGTCGCGGCGGGGACGCTGCAGTTGGTCCGGACGACGGTCATCGGAACTATCCATGTTCGGGCTCTCGAATTGGCCGAGCATGCACTTATGACCGGCCCGGTCGTCAGTGAGCAACAACAGCAGGGCTGTGTCCGCTTTTCCTGCCTCCCGTCCGATTCTCGAGTTCCGCGCCGGTATCGTTGCCAACCCGAGTGGGCCGTGCAGCAAGCCAGGGGTGCGGCGCAACAACGGGATCCGTTCGTCGCTTCCGATGCCCTCACGCAACTTGAGATACGGATTCGATCCTCGCTGCGCCCGGTGTTCACAACTACCCGATTCGGCCAACCGGCCTATCTGCAACTTCACACATCCTGCCCGGTTGAGATTCGGACCGGTGCCGAGAATGGGTCGGAGATGGGAATCTTTCACAGCCTGGGACAGGCGCAGTGCGAGGCGAATGTTCGAGTGCGTCTAGAGGAGTATCTTCGCTTTGGACTGGAGAGCGGCATCTTTTACGTGACGTAGGGCCTCGGCTGCAGTGACGGATTACAGAGCGGTCGGGCAGGGTCGAACGCAGACAACGATAGGAGATCGGTCATGAAAGGCGATTTCAGTCGGCGGACATTCGCGCGAGGCAAACATTATAGCGCCGTCCTGCTGCAGCAGGGACGGGTTCAGCTCGATGCAGATTGGAACGAATCACAAGCGATCCATGAGTATCGCAGCGAGACGATGGCCCGAGACGTGATCGGCGTTTCCGGCGCACCGACCATCGACCCCGGTTTTCTGATCCAAGTAGATCGAGACGGGGTCGGTCTGCTGATTGGGCAGGGTCGCTACTATGTCGACGGGCTGCTCTGTGAGAACGACGCGGATATCAGTTATATGACCCAAGCGGATCTGCCTGGGGCTGAGGGGGCGCGCGATGTTTTGCAGAAAAGCAACGCCGTATTCGGTTTGGTGTATCTGGAGGTGTGGAAGCGACATCTCACGGCGTTAGACGATGCCGCGATGCGCGAATCCGCACTGGGAGGGCCAGATAGTACCACACGGCTCAAGATCGTGTGGCAGGTGAAGGTCCTGCCCGTAAAGACACCGGCTTCTGGTGTGGTCGGTCCGGAAACCGTTTTCGAGGAGTGGACTCAGTTACTCACGCCGCCCACCGGAGCGCTTTCGGCTCGGGCGAAGCCGGTTATAGGGAACAACAACCCCTGCATTATTCCGCCGAGCGCCGGCTATCGAGGCCTTGAGAACCAGTTATATCGAGTGGAGATTCATAAGGGTGGGGTGTTGGGAGATCCGGCCAAGGCGCCGACGTTCAAATGGTCCCGCGATAACGGTACCGTGGTCACGGCCATTGAACGGTTGAGCGGTCAGGAACTGACCGTCCGGGACTTGGGGCCGGACGAGGTCCTTGGGTTTGTCGGCGGGCAGTGGGTCGAAATCATCGACGATGCGACCGAGCTGAATCGGCTTCCGGGCCAACTCATTCAAATCGAGAGTGTCAATCCTGCCACTCGTGTGATCAAGCTGATGACCGCGCCGAGCCAGTCTACCGATCTGCCGGCACATCCCAAGCTCAGGCGGTGGGACAGCGTCAAGGACATCACTATGTCTGTTCCAGCCACGAACGAGGGATTTCTTCCGTTGGAGAACGGCCTCGAGGTCAAGTTCACAAACGGGACGTTCGTGACGGGAGACTACTGGCTGATTCCTGCGCGTACCGCAATCAATGGGGAAACCGGGACGATTGAATGGCCCTTCACGGTTCCGCAACTGCCCCAGGGGATCGTTCATCATTATAGTCGCCTCGCCCTTCTTCAGCGGAATCCTCAGACCAATACACTGAACTCGGTCGACGCCCGCAGACTGTTTCCTCCCTTGACGGGAGTGGGGGCGATGCACGTCGTCGGCACGAGCTGGCGTCACGACGAAGTCATGACCGTTCAGTCCATCCTGGACACCGGCTTGCAGGTCACGCTGGATACAATCCCCTCTCAACCTTCGAGAGAAGCACCGGATGCGCCACCGGCTGTCAACCCCGGCACATTCATTGTGACGCTCGAAACGCCGACGGTTGCATCGACGGATGCGAACGCGATGCCGCCTCGTGTCGAGACGATTCTAAGCGGTACTCTGACGGCGTCCGGCAACAGTCTTGTCTGGAAGCCGGACCGGGATGTCGCATCCTTCCTGAAGCTGCTGGAAGGACCGCCTTCGTTGCGGTTTGTGCGAGTGACACTCAAGGGACACAAGATCTGGTCGGTGGAAGGTGGGCAGCTCGTGTATTTGGATGGCCAGGTTTTCGCCAAGCCGGGTGTGCAGAGTGATGGGCGGACGCCGCGAACCGATCTGCTCTTTCCTTCCGGGATAGGCATGCGCGCCAGCGATTTTGAAAGCTGGTTCTATCTACCGGCCCAGATGGTGTCTCCACCGCCGAGATTAGTCGGTCTGACGGTGACACCCACTGCTGTGCAAGCCGGGCAAGCGGTAAGTCTGACCGTGACTCTTGATCGCCAGGCTCCGTCCGGCGGCGTGGTGGTCACGCTGACGAAGACCTTGCAGTCCGGCAGTGATCCGATCCCGTCATTGGCGCCGGTGACGATTCCGGAAGGACAAGCCGGTGCAACAATCACGGTTCAAACGTTGCCGAATGTGGCTGCCGCGTTGTCGGTGAAGGCGACATTACGGGATACGGAAGCCGTGGTTCAATTCAACGTCCAGGTTGTTGCGGTTACGATCTCGCCTTCGTCGATATCGCTTCTGGTCAACGGCAGCGTGCAAGTGACGGCTTTGGTTACCGGGAGCACACAGACGGCAGTCAACTTTGCGATTGCCGAGGGGGCACGAGGTGGGGCGTTGGCGCAAACGAGCACGAATACGGCGACGTATACCGCACCGGCTCTCGCCGGCGTCTTTCACGTTGTGGCGACCAGCGTGGCGGATCCGTCGCGGAATTTTACGGCGACGATCACGGTAGTGGCGAAACGGAAAGACAACAAAGAAGGAAAAGAGCTTGTTAAGGAGCAGGTCGAGAACCCCAAGCTGATTCGAGATTCTGTGGAGAAGATTCGGGACAAGGTGCGAGATACGAAGGTGACCGATCTGCCTCGTGGGCTCGGAGGAGCGCCATCGGGCGTGGAAGCTGATGACAGAGCCGGCGGTGAGTCTGGGCGACGCAGCACAACCACTGCTACCGGAGGGAGCCACGGTAAGGCGTTCATCAAACCGGAGGAGCGTCCTCCGGTGGGAGAGCCGCAGCGACGGGCACGGAAGCCGAGGAGCCGGAATACGAAACGTACCCCCAAGTCGGGAAAAACCGGGTGACGAATGCGACCGGCGCGCATGGTGCTTGTGGTCGCGAATGCCGGTGATGCAGTCGCGAGTGCCTTTGTCCGGCGGTATGCGCGACAGGGTGCCCGGTTGCTCCGGCCAGGTGATCTTTCGCGGTCTGGCTGGAGGTATGAGCTTGGTGACCATGTCGGACCGTCCCAGGCAGTGGTGGGGGGACGTGTGTGCCGGGAAACGCGGCTTGCAGGGGTCATCACTCGACTTGCCTCGGTGACACCGGAGGATTTGCCGCATATTGAACCAGCCGACCGAGCCTATGTCGCCCAAGAAATGCAAGCCTTTCTATCGGCGTGGCTTCACATGCTGCCCTGTCCTGTGATGAATCGGCCCACTCCGGTATGTTTGGCCGGTGAGTGGTGGTCTCCTCAAATGTGGATGCACAGGGCCTGTCGGTTGGGCATCCCGGTGGCAAGAAGTGAATGGTGGGTCGTACAAGGCCGGCGCACGAAGGCGATACAGCAGGTCAGGGGAGAGTCTTCCACTGCCGACATCACGGTTGTGGGATCGCAGATCATCGGCAATGCCGTCCCGCGCGTCGTGCAGTATGCGAGTAGGCTCGCGCAAGCGGCAGAACTCGATTTTGTGACGGTCCGCTTTTCGTCTCCCAACGATGATGCGCAGTTCCTCGATGCCGGTCTCTGGCCGAACCTTGCGGATCGAACGATTGGGGCGGCGGCCATGCGGCATGTGATGCGGCAATGTCCGTCGGTCCGGAGAGAAGCGGTGTCGGCATGATTCTCTTGTGGGGTCTGCCGGAGGATGATCCGCTGGAAGCGGTCTTTCGGGTGCTTCAACGGAGCGGAGCACCGGCGATCCTAGTCGATCAATACGAGGTGCTGAATTCATCACTCCGGTTACGCGTTGCGAAGGAGGTGGAAGGGGTATTGCGCGTCGGATCCCAAGAGGTCCGGCTTGAACAGATCTCCGCGGCCTACATTCGTCCATACGACTCCACTACGTTGCTCCGTGGTCGCGCAGCCGATCCACGGTCCTCCGCCTATAGACATGCGTTGGAGTTCGATGCGTGTCTGCGTGCCTGGTGCGAGGTGACGCCTGCGTATGTCGTGAATCCAATGCGCGCGATGGCCGGAAACAATTCCAAACCCTTCCAGTCGGCGCAGATTCAGTCGATGGGATTTCGAATTCCCGAAACGCTGGTGACCACCGATCCGAGGACGGCACGGACCTTTTGGGAACATCACGGCAAGGTGGTCTATAAGTCGCTGAGCGGCGTGCGCAGCATCGTTTCCCGCTTATCTCCAGCGCACATGAGGAGGCTCGGCGATATTGCTTGGTGTCCGACACAGTTTCAGCAATATGTCTCGGGGACCGATGTGCGGGTGCATCTCGTGGGAGATCGTCTTTTTGCCTGCGAGATTCTCTCGGATGCCGATGACTATCGTTATGCGGGACGGCAGGGGCTGCCCGTGCAGATGCGGTCCTGTGATTTGCCGTCAGACTGCGCGAACAGATGTCTGGAGCTGTGTCAGGCAATGGATCTTGTGGTGGCCGGCGTCGATCTCCGTCGGACGCCGGACGATCAGTGGTATTGCTTTGAAGTCAATCCGTCTCCAGGATTCACGTATTTCCAGACGCATACCGGTCAAGCCATCGATCAAGCAATTGCCGAGTTGCTTCTGCGGGCACCCACACCGGTTGGGTACTGCACATGATCCTAGGAGGCGCGGCCATGGCCTCAGCTCCGATAACACAACAACCCATTTTCCACAGCGGCGAAGGGAGTGAGCCGGTGTTGGTCTGACTTCGCTTCCGACATGATATGTCGGACTTCCCAGTCCCTCGTCACTAAGGCGTCGGCGATCAAGGATCGATGACATCGCCAGGGCACGGCTTCCGCGCACATGATGGCCGCGTGCTGCAATCGACTCTCGGCCATCAACTCGTCTAACGCTCTCCTGAACTCCTCCGTCTGCATGTAATCCGCATAGCCGCGAAAACTTTCGTTGCGCCAGCCCATGTTGATGGAATCCTTCTTTGGTTTGCGCAACCCACCGAGATTGCCCGAATGTCGATAATGAATGTCCGCGCGGGCCAAGCTCTGAGCCAACGTCTCGGTGTTGAATTGCGGGTTATGGCGTGAGCGTGGAACAGTCCGCACGTCGACGAGCCGCTGGACGCCATGCGCTTTCAGAAGCGATACGAATTCATTGATTGGTCTGGTCGAATGGCCGATGGTCCAGAGAATATGGGGCATGCTCTCATCGTCTCTTGACTGCTTGGGTCGCCCACAGGGTCAAAGCTTCCGCATCTTCAATCACATCAATCGGCACTTCAAAGAAGGATTTGAGTGTCTGTTTGGCGTTGGGTCGAAACGGCTTCATGCCCTGTTCCTTGTAACGAGGCGCGGTCGCTGTTGTGACTTTGAAATACAGGCGGTCTTTATGAATGATGCCGAAAAACTTGGCGCTCTGATAGAGACCGTGGCCGCCGAACATGACCCGTGCGGTTACCCCGTTCAGCTCCGCCAACTGATCCAAGATGAAGTCTTTGAAGCCGTCGTTTTTCGGCGACATGCCTCATCCGGGCTTGCGTCCTGCGACCATCCGCACGGCGATCGGGAATGTGATGCGAGCACCGCGCTGGAACTGCGAAGCAGCTTTGATGATAAGGTGTTTCACCTCTAACCGTTGCGCCTCGGACAGCGTCGCCATGAGATTTTGGACCGGGGCGGCGATCTCCATCAGGCTCGTATAATATTCATCGGCCGAGCCGTAGGACCATTCCCCAAGAAACTCCTGGTCCGTGATGTCCGCAAGGCCGGCTCTCTCCAACATGTCGGCGAAGTCGCCGGGTTTGGCGAGACGGAAGATGCCTGGTGCCGTGGGATCCGTCGGTGGCAGATCGATTACTTGCTTGACGGCTGCCATTGAGAGGCTGATGGAGGGATTTTTTTCCGGAACGGACCAGACGGCTACCGCGACCCAGCGTCCCGGCTTCAGGATACGTGCGATTTCCAAAGCAGTTTTTGGAATTTCAGGGAGAAACATGAGACAGAAGCGGCTGGTGACAGCGTCGAAGGAAGCGGATTCGAACGGCAAAGTGGTGACATCACCGACCTTGAACAGCACGTTGTGCAAGCCCAATTGCTTTGCCTTTTTCTCCGCGACGGTGAGCATGTGTTCGGCGAGGTCGATACCGACCACGCTGCCGTTCGCTCCGACTGCCTGGGCGGCGAGAAGTGCCGGATAGCCCGTGCCTGATCCCAGATCCAACACGCGAAGACCGCTGTGCAGCCTGGCATCGGCCACGAGTCGGTGGTTCAGGAATGCCATCTGTTCGTCGAAGAAGCGATCCCACTTCTCCCAGCCGCCGGCAACGCGGTTCCAATCTTGGCGCTGACTGGTAATGACTTGCTCGGGCGATGGTAATGCCATCAGGTCTACCGTAAGGTTTGTAACGTTTGGCGCATCTCTTGGAGTTCGGACACAAAGAGGTCCAAGTGTTGATCCCGCTGTGGCTGATCGTCTTTGAACTTCCACAGCCGCTTGAAGATCGTCTTAAGTTCTTTGTTGTGTGTGACGGCCAGTGCATAGGCCGGCTGTTCTTTCACTGATTTCTCGACGCAGCAGATGCTGTCGCCGATCGCATGGAACTGGTTGTGCAGATCGTCGAATGGTTGATCGACTCCCTTGCCTCCTTTGGCGGATTTGGCCGAGGCTTCCGCCATATTGGTCAGATTGACGAGCGTATCGACGCCGGTTGCTCCCTTGGCCTTTGCAGTAAATTCTTTTGCGTGGGGATAGAACAAGTAACTACAGCCGCTGGTACTCAGTAGCAGCAGGATGGCAATTGGGAACACTGATTTCCAGCCCATAAGTCCTCCTTGATAACGACATGGAGTTGATACGGGAGCCTTCCCGCTATGAGACCGTATGCGGGAAAGGCCCTCTCCTTATGGAGATCGCTAGACTGTGACCATCACTGTCTTGACGGCTGACTTCACTTTGGCAGCCATCTCCGGCGGAATCGAGTCCAGCTTATGACACTGCTTGGCGTGGGTCGCGACGAGCTGCATCAGTTCCGCCTCCGTCTCCGCTCGCACCTGGAATCCGCAGCCGCCCGACGGTTGTACATCCAGACATCCCAGCTGCTTGTACTGTTTGTCTGCCATGACTTCCTCCTCTTGTTAAGGGATGGGTTGGTGATGGTCGTACCTCTATTCTCGAAAGTGTCGAGGCATGTGGAGCAAAAGCGATCAATCGCCTCCTGCGTCGGCTGAATAAGAGAATCGTAGTGGATTTGTACGCAACAGATCAACCTTCAAATTGCCCGAGGAGCAAACCTTGTTTCCACTATTCCTTGCGCCATGTTTTGAGCGTAAAGGCGAAAGATATTGAGCCGGCTTTTGGCCGACAAGATTCAGACCCTGACGGAGTTGTTCAAGAACCAGAGGGTGTGACCACGCCCGTTGGACTTCCGTCCGGATCGATTCTACAATCCTGCCCCTGTGTTCCAATAAATGCGGGGGTGCAGGTGCTGATCGCAACTGACACGAAGATTCGGTGCGGCTGGGTCGGCATGAAACCGCACCTCATTCGGTACCATGATGAGGAGTGGGGTGTGCCGGTGCATGATGACCGTACGCATTTTGAGATGCTCTTACTTGAAGGCGCTCAAGCGGGCCTGACATGGGAGACGATTCTGTTGCGTCGCGAAGGATACCGGAAGGCCTTTGCCGGGTTTGACCCTGCTGTCATCGCCCGGTTTACACCACGGAAGAAGGCCTCGTTGATGAAAAATGTCGGTATTATCCGCAATCAATTGAAGATCGAGGCGGCTGTAGCGAATGCGCAGGCATTTCTGGCCGTGCAGAAGGAGTTTGGATCATTTGACCGGTATATCTGGCAATTTGTCGGTGGGAAGCCAAGAATCAATGGTTGGAAGAGCTTGAGCCAGGTTCCTGCTCTAACGAGTGAAAGCGAGGCCTTGTCAAAAGACCTGAAAAAGCGCGGCTTCCGATTTGTGGGCAGTACGATCGTCTATGCCTATATGCAGGCAGTCGGGCTGGTGAATGATCACACAAGTGATTGTTTTCTTGGCAGGGAGTCCTCCTGACAATATCACCCTGCCGTAATGCTTTTTAGAAAATTCAGCGAGATTCACGATCCGAGAGCGCAGAGGACACACCTGACCTCTGCGCTCGATCTGTTGGCAAGGTTAGAAGAGAATCGATCAGGCGTTCTGATCTCTGTGGCTTGGCCATATTGATAATGCGGCTGCAACGACCAGCCACACTACACCCGTAAGGACCGCCATTATGTTGAGATCGTACCAGGCGTTTATCCCAAGGAAAGCTTCATTGAGAAGGAACGCCAGCACCAACATAGCGAATCCAATCCAATTGACAAAGCTGAATCCCATGGATTGTCTCCTTTCCAGTTATGGCCTTTGCCCGCGTTCGATGAACACTTAGATGAATTGTTCTCTTCAACTGTGTCGGCACTCTACGTCACGCCCGAGAACTAAGTCATAGACCTTGAAAAGTTATTGGGTAAACGACATCATGCGGCCTGACGGCGCGGCCCTCCCCACAGTGAGAGCCAAATTCCAACACCGAGGTATAGGATAGCCGGAACAATCACGGACAAGTTGAAGTCGTACCATACGTTCAAGTACACGACTTCGTTTAAAAAGAGAGCAAAGAGCAGCATCACAAATCCTATAATATTGAACCAACGAAAACCCACGAAAGGCCTCCTCTCGTTGATGTCTCCAACTTGTGAGCAACGAATGGTGTCAATGAACTGTCTTCCCTCAACTGGGGGCAATTGTACGTCATCCCTGGCGCGAAAAGCTACGGTGAAAATGACAGCACCTCCCATGAAGCACCTTCCTGATCCGTGAGCGCGTAGCTGTTTGGCGGTGACCCAAGGCGGTATAAGATAAAAAGTGCTTAGGATTATCGCACACTTAGACATGGATGCATTCTTCGCGGCGATTGAAGAACGCGATACCCCAGCTTTTCGTGGGGTCCCTCTCGTCGTTGGCGCAGACCCGCTGGGCGGAAAAGGCCGCGGTGTAGCCGCCACGTCGAACTATCTGGCGCGTGCGTACGGAATTCACTCAGCGACGCCGATCTCAACTGCATGGCGCTTGTCTGAGGCCGCTCGTCGGGCAGGGAAGCCACCGGTGACTTTTGTATCGGTCGACATGCAAAAGTATGCACGAGTTTCAGAGAAAGTGATGCAGATTGTACGGTGCTTCATTCCTGGTGTGGAACAGGCCAGTATAGATGAAGTGTACGGCGACGTGAGTTGGACAGGATCGTATGAAGAAGCAGAACGCGTCTGTCGTCGTCTGAAAACGGAGATCCACTCGGAAGAACAACTGACGGCCTCGATCGGTATTGGGCCGAATAAGTTGATCGCCAAAATCGCTTCAGGATGGCGCAAGCCTAACGGACTCACGATCGTGCGCGAGGAGGAGGCCGAAGCGTTTCTGGCTCCACTCTCGATCCGGGTCATCCCTGGTATCGGACCGAAAACGGAAGGCCTCCTTAAGGCCAAGGGTATCAAGATCATCACGGATCTGAGAGCGCTGACCGCGAACCAGCTCGAGGTCATGTTGGGGAAACGCGGCGTGGATCTCTACGAGAAGGTTCGTGCACGAGATGACTCACCGGTTGAGGAATATTCGGAGCCGAAATCCATCGGGGAGCAGGAAACGTTCGAATCCGACACGCTCGACAGTCATACGCTTCTCAATCAACTCGATGGGCTTGTGCGAGGCGTGATTGATCGGCTGCATCACGAGGGGTTTCATTCGTTTCGAACCGTCGTGCTGACTGTTCGGTTTGCGGATTTTGTGACCAAGTCACGCGCCCATACATTGGCTATGGCGACCGATGAGCCGGCGATATTGAGACGGGAGGCCATGAAGCTGATGCTGCCCTTTCTCGATCGACGTGAAAACCCACATCGAAAACTCATCCGCTTGCTCGGCCTTCGAGTGGAGAAACTGAGCTGTGAGATGAACCATGTTGGGTTGCTCGATCGGCTCTTTACCTAAACCGGATAGGTATATTTCCGCACAGGGTTTTGGACAAAACAAGAAGTTGGCCGACTATTCTCAATGGATTGGAATTCCACGCTCCTTGTGGCCCTACCTTCCGGTGAAGGACAGGTCTTCTGTTGTGTATGCTTTTCCATTCACGATGGAATTGTATTTAGAATCAATAAGCTATCATCATAATACATCGGAATGATGAATCCATATCCCTTCGCTGTTTAGTTTCGATACGTTCTTAAACAGGAGTTTAAGGGGGATTCATCAGCAATTCCGTGCGATCATAAACACTCTGCGGGTATGGCACTTGCTCCGTTTCTTTCTGTAGGTATCGTTTGATTTATATGTGGAGGCATCATGAATATTGGAACAAAGGAGGTCATCCATGAATCTCCTGTGTGTCGCGTGGGGAATCTGAAGGCCGAAGCTGCCGGAGTCGGTGTCCGTAGGGACGTGGAGGCATATCTTTCGCGGCGACGAGAGGTGCGGATGAACGAACAAAAGGTATGCACCTATAGCCTATGCGAATCGTTCGATGGAGAGCAAGTGACTATTGAGCAAGGTGAGATGTACTCCATCAACAGGAGTGAGCATGGAATCCTCGTGTTGATGGGTGGTCGGCCTCGAAAGCGGCAACTGCTGGAACTCCATATTGCTGAAACGCGATGGGAATATTCCCTGAATTTGTATGAGGTGCAGTGGACGAAAATAGTACCTGTTGAATCTCACGGTGAACTGTTTCTAGTGGGGTGTCGCCTGGTATTCGGAGCATCTCGATACTGGGCATTCTAGCTTCTCACATACCATTGCCTATCAGGATCCGCCTAGTCCAAAAAGGACTCCTTCATCCTTCAGTTAGGAAACGTTTTGACGCTTGCCTGGCGCTATGGGGGCCGTCGAAGAAACTCCATCTATAAGCGAATGTGATCTCTAAGGCACAGAATTCTCTATGGGAAACGCGGTATCGGTCTGCATATGGTGATTCTGCCGAAGTACTGAATGTCAAAGGTAGTGGAAGATGCTGAAGCACGTGATAAGTCGGGGGCTCAGAGAGAAATTCCCAGATATTCCGGTGAAAGTGTAATGGGACTGTGTGAGGGATCTGGGAACGATGTTTTTTGCCTCACGACTGGCATCAGCGAAATCACGGTTCGGCAGTACATTCAAGCACAGCTTGAATTGTAAGTAAGCTGGCTCGGGTTCGTGGACACCAGTTCAAGATCCCCATCTGACTCTCAAACACCAACGGATTCAGACCGTCAAGATTTTGATGGGCCATTGGGGACCGTAGAACCCTTCAAGAAGCGCAAAGAACTCTCAATTGGCCTCATCGTGCGTGCAACTCTCGTAAAAGCATTGGTTGAGTGGGGGACGCTGGTGCGTCCCGTACACGATATGATAAAGCTATAGGCTCTTGAAAACACGGACTGATTAAATCTAGGGTAAGACCTAGTTAAACCTATATTTTACGGTTTGCTACAAATCGTGGATCGATGAATGAACGTGGCATAGGATAGCATGAAAGACGCTTTTTTGATCAATCTGACAGCCGCGAGGAATTGGTACGGAGGTTATGAAGAGAGAGTCCAATCAAAGTACAAATCGAATTGTCATCGGTCTGACCCTATTTCTATTCGTCGCGAACTATTCCCTAATTGTCTTGGCAGGTGTTTCAGATGCACGGCATCTGTTCAACCTGCTGATCGCCTCCTATCTCGTCCTGTGGGGTGGCTATGCCCTGACTTCGTCTGTCCCTCGAGCCGAGATTCGAAGCCAGTTCCTTCTGGTGACGTTCTCACTTGGATTGGCGTTGCTGTTGGTTGAAGTTCCCGCCTGGCTGAAGCTGGTCGATTATCGGAAGACATTCTCCATCTCGAGTAGTTTGCCATGGGAACAGCCTGGCTATCTTCCTGATCCTGAACTCTTGGCGAAGCCCGAGCCGTATCATTCGGTCAAAATGCTGTTTAATCTGGGGAACATTGGGACGACTCTCTGTCTCCCACCCCGTCAAGCCGAACCGTTCGAGCTGAAATACGATAGGAACGGATTTCGCAATGATAGCGATCTCGCGAATGCCGAAATTGCGGTGATCGGTGACTCTTATGTTGAATCACCCATGCTTCCGAGCTCGATGTTGGCGACCACACGATTGGCAGAACTCACGCAAAGAACGGTCGTCAATCTTGGACAATCGGGGTATGGTCCGCAACAGGAACTTGCGGTTCTCAAACGATATGGGCTGCCTCTCCATCCTAAGGCAGTCGTCTGGGTATTCTTCGAGGGAAACGATCTCTTGGATGCCGACGAATATACCGGCATGGTGTCTTTCCTTAAGTCCAACTGGAACACCATAGATACGGCATGGAATCGCTCATTTACCAGGAACGCGCTGTTTTCGTTGACGAAAGCCGTTCGTGGGTGCGTTCCCGTCGAAGCTGCGAGGGAACGAACCGCCCATGCCACTGTAATGGACACCGAAGGGAGAAAACACTGGTTGTATATCAAGGGTCGTTCACAATCTGCGAGTCTTACAAAAGGGGAACTCGATACTCTCAAGGCATCTGTGGCAGTGATCGAAGAAGCCTATCGACTGGTTAAAAATGAAGGAGCTCGGTTTGTGGTTGCATTCGCTCCAACCGCGTTCAGAGTTTATTACGACATCGCAAATTTCAAGGAAGCCGAAGAAGATATTACCCGATGGGAGTTAAACGACCTCTCGGATCGTCTCCGCAAGATGATTTCTGAAATCTCTCCGGACATCGAATATCTCGATCTGACGCCTGCACTCAAATCCGCCGCGAGAAAGAACGTCTTGGTTTTCTTGCCTGATGATACACACTGGTCAGGCGAGGGGCATCAAGTGGTCGCAGAGATATTGTCCCATGCTCTTGCAGATGGAACGAGAATATATGCGGAAAATCCGTCGCCCGATCCAGAAAAGCCGATGGAAGACGGTATCCTATCTACAGAGGCTATTATGGTTCGTAATCTCGATGGGACCATTCGATACTGGAGCAAAGGAGCGCAGAAATTGTACGGATGGGAACCGCGAGATGCACTGGGAACAACTTCCCATCAACTTCTTAAGACAGTTTTCCCTGTTCCGCTGGAGGTGATCGAGGAAGAGCTTCGCACGAAGGGACGATGGGAAGGGCAGCTCATCCACGTGCGTCGTGATGGATCAAAGGTTACAGTTGCAAGCCATTGGGATCTCCAGCAGAATCCACGTTTCCAAGATCGGTCGGCTACGGTGGTAGAGGTCAATGGACCCCTTCCGATTTCTAGCTCCGGGTCTTTCAGGAAAGAATTGCTTTCGCTTCTGAAACAATCGAACTGTTTGAACGGTCCGCCTTTATGCCGGAAGGTTTCGTGAATATCGATTGATTGCAAGCCAGGATGGCCTTATCCTGCGCGCGTGGTCTTCTGGTTCGTCATCCTCTATCTTCTCCTTTCTGTCGGCATCGGACTTTTCGCCGCGACACGTGTGCAGAACTCCAAGGACTTTGCCGTTGCCGGCAGGAGCCTACCGTTAGCCGTTGTGGTAGCCACCGTGTTTGCGACATGGTTTGGTGCCGAAGCGGTATTAGGCATCTCGGCTACCTTCGTCAAAGAGGGACTCCGCGGGGTTGTCGCCGATCCATTCGGGTCCAGTATGTGTTTGATGCTCGCGGGACTCTTTTTTGCGCCACGCCTGTACCGGCTCAATATGCTGACGGTGGGGGATTACTATCGGTACCGCTATAACCGTACCGTAGAAGTGTTGTGCACGCTCTGCATTGTAGGCTCCTACTTGGGCTGGGTCGCGGCCCAATTCAAAGTGCTGGGCTTGGTGCTCAATGTCGTGACGGAGGGAAGTGTCAGCCAGTCGGTCGGAATCGTGATCGGCGCCGCGATTGTTCTGACTTATACGACGTTCGGCGGAATGTTTTCTGTAGCGATTCTCGATTTCATTCAGATCTCCGTGATCATGGGGGGACTTTTGTATATTGCGTCGATCGTCGGTGACCTGGCGGGCGGCGTGCGTACGGTCATCAACCATGCGGCCGAGGCCGGCAAACTGGACTTGTTCCCACCGGCCACGATGACGGCTTGGGTTCCATTCGTCGGGGCTTGGATGACCATGATGCTTGGTTCTATCCCCCAACAAGATGTGTTCCAGCGGATCACGTCGGCAGTAGCGACGAGCCTACAGCTGTGCGGGGTTCACTGCCAAGGCCGCGCTCTATTTTGCCTTCTGTTTTGTACCGATGTTTCTCGCCTATGCCGCAACTTTGATTGATCCTGCCAAGTTCGGAACATTGCTGGAGCAAGATTCGCAGCTGGTCCTGCCGACCCTGGTGCTGCAACATACTCCGGTCGCAGCGCAGGTCATTTTCTTCGGCGCAGTTCTTTCTGCAGTGATGAGTTGCTCCAGTGCGACCCTGCTCGCACCATCGGTTGCGCTAAGCGAGAATGTCATCAGGCCGATGATTCCACACCTGAACGATTCGGAATTTCTACGCCTCATGCGTATGGTCCTGGTGGGGTTTGCCTCGGGGGTATTGGTTCTTGCGCTGTGGTCGGATGCGACGATCTATAGGCTGGTTGTGAGCACGTACAAGGTTACCCTGGTGGCGGCCTTTTTCCCATTATTTGCAGGACTTTACTGGAAGCGGGCGACGACACAGGGCGCGCTGTGGGCCATTGTCGCCGGGCTTACGAGTTGGCTGGCATTGGAGCTAGTAAGCCAGCCGACTGATGTCTGGCCTCCACAGCTCGTCGGGTTCGTAATGGCGGGAATCGGCATGCTTGCAGGGTCGTTGTGGCCTACCCAGCTGTGCGAGCCTCAGAGACCTCCTGAACGAGTGAAGGACGGGTTAGCGTAACATCCTGTTTATCTTCGGAGGCGAAGCCGGTCCGGTCTGTCCTACACCTTGTTGGTTTGGCTAATGATCAAGCGTGAAACGCACGACCCGACGAATGACGTCGGGGGTGAAGGGTTTCTGAATTACACGTCTGGCGCCGAACAGCTTGGCAACGTTCAGAAAATTCTGATCGTCGGCAGCGCCGGTCATAGCAATGACTCTGGCATCCAGAAATTCCTGCGTCAGCGCGAGCGTGACCTCCATTCCATCGCGCTCCGGCATCAGGATGTCAGTAATAACGAGGTCGGCTGGTGCCTCGCGATAGAGCATGAGGCCGATTTGGCCGTTGGCGGCCTCACGAATCTGATGACCGTCTTCTTCAAGGATGTCGCGCAATACCGCTCTGATCGGTGCATCATCGTCGACGATCAATATACTGGCCATGCCCTCTCCTCCCAAGCCAGAACTGTGTACGTGTGGGTCTGTGTAGCAGCCTGGTTTTGATTCAGTGTCAAGCCGCACGCATGACGACTGAATGTGCTTCTGTGTGGAGTTCGTCTTCCCTGTGATCCGCTTCACCCTGTGCGAGTACTAACGTCGATTGTGCCTTGGCAAGCCGGTGTTGTTCGATGACCGGGTCATGAACATTCCCGCAATTCATGCAGCGGTATCCGTGGGCCCACATATGTCCGTAAGTACCCTCAAAGTCTAGGAAATGTTCCCTCACCATGAGTCCGTGGCAGCGTGAGCAATTCATGTTTAGTCTCCTTGGTAAAGGTCAGGGCTTCGTGCTTGTTGTGAGAAAGATAGCCGATGACTTGGGAGTGAGATAGATTCGAATGAGGTAACTCGAAAGGGGGGAAGCCTGAGCTGGGAACCCCCGCGCCGATCGACATCTGATAGGTGAAAACCTTGATGCTTCACGAAGCCAACACCGACGCCTCCCGAGGCAAAGACCTGATCATTCCCGACGTGGGAGCGAAAGTTCGACCTAAGTGGCTTATGAACCCCATGAGTCGCTTCCTTAATGGCTCAGCATAGTTCGGCTCTGTTCCCCTCCATTGAGTCAAGTTCTTCCTCAACTTGACCGATAGCATAACGGGAGAAAATCTTAGGGGGCGGGATCGCCATGATGGTGCTGAGTACTCTTCAGCATGCCCAAAACTGGGTTCACACTGTGTTGCGGACTGCCGTTATTTTGGTCGTTCTGCTCTCACTCACAGGGTGTCTTGTCAGACCGCACGCACTGAACAAGGAAGAGGTGAAGGCTCGGGCGGTGAAAGATTTTGAAGCCATTTCGTCGATTGAGGAGCCAATCACGGGACCAATCGACCTCTATGAAGCCATTGCACGTGCCTTGAAGTACAACTTGGATGCGAAGGTCAAAACGATGCAAATTCAACTGGCTCATCAGCAGCTCAATATCGCGCACTATTCATTGCTTCCCCAAGTTTCCGCCAACGCCGGTTTCGATGGACGCAATAATTTCAGCGGTGGTGTAGGGCAATCGATCATCACCGGACGTCAAGCAATTGAACCGTTCACTTCAGCAGACAAGAACATCACGTACGGCAATCTCGCCTTGAGTTGGGATGTCCTGGATTTCGGGTTGTCGTTCGTGCGTGCACAACAGGCAGCCGACAATGTGATGATTGCAGAGGAGGAAAAGCGGCGTATCGCGGTCCGGCTCGTACAGGAAGTTCGAAGCGCGTACTGGCGCGCCGTGAGCGCGGAACGGGTGCTCCCGAGGATTCAGTTGCTGAATGAATCGGTCTCGACGGCGCTGGTTAGCACTCAGCGAATCGTCGACCGAAAACTTCAGGCTCCGCTGACCCCCCTCAACTATCAGCGGGATTTGCTCAATATACAGCGGGAAGTTCGACGTCTCTTCCGTGAATTCAGTACGGCCAAGACACAATTGGCTTCGATGATGGGGGTGCCACCTGGAACGTCGTTCGATCTGGTCATGCCACCGAGTGCGACTTCGGTGCCGGCGATCAATTTGGATAGTCAGAAGATGGAAGAACAGGCGCTATTGCTCAGACCGGAGCTGCGAGCCATTGACTATAAGAAGCGAATTAATGCCAAGGAAGTAAAGGCCGTATTCTTGGAGCTCTTTCCCAGTCTGAAGGTTTCATTCGGCGGGTACTATAACAGCAACAGTTTACTCTTCTATCAAAACTGGCTGACTTATGCCGCCCAGGTGAGTTGGAACCTATTGTCGGTATTTCGAACACCGGCAAAGCTCAAAGCGATCGAAGCACACGGGCAAATGTTGGATGCCCAAAGCTTGGCATTGAGCTTGTCCATCCTGACGGAGGTGCATGTGGGCGCCACTCAGTTCGTTCATGCCAAGGAGGAATATCAGGACGCGTGGAATTATCAGCGAGCGCAGGCAGCGATCGCGGAGCACACTAGAAACTTGTGGACGACGCAAAGTACGAATGATCTCGCGTTGATCCGAGAACAAGTCAACGATGTCGCGGCGGATGTGAGACTGGATACCGCACGATCTGGACTGGAAACGGCCTATGCCACCTTGATGGCATCTCTTGGAGAGGAAGCGGTTCCCGCCAGCATGGGCGAACAAAATGTGGCTCAACTCGCCGATTCAATTAGACAGTATTGGGAATCGAGTGGTTTCCCGATGTCGGGAGCAGAAAGGAGATCGGAAGCCCATGCGATACCGGTGGCACAGTAGCGTGCTGGTCCTGGTGCTCTTCACCGTCATGGCGGTGAGTGTTTCTGCGACAGGGGGGTCCAAAGGAGACCGATCAGTTCATGTCACAAGGCAGGAGTTCGGCATCGCGCGTGGAATCGTGAAGCCGTCGGCACAGGCGATCCTCTATGCCCAGGTCCAAGGCCGTGTCAGTCAACTTCCATACAAGGAAGGACAGCGCTTCGAAAAGGGGCACACATTGGTCCAACTCGACTGTGACAAGTATCGTGCAGAATTAGCGGTCACCATCGCGGAACATGAGGCGAAAGACAAAATCTATAAGAATAACATTGAGCTCGGCAAACTCAATGCCGTGAGCAAACTCGATCTAGAAACATCAGAGGCGGAGGCCAAGAAGGCATTTGCAGCTATTCGGGTCGCCGAGGTCAACGTAAAGGGATGCCAAATCATTGCTCCCTTCGGCGGGCGCGTGGTCAGCGTCATGGTCAACGAGCATGAGAACATATTTCCCAACGACAAATTAATCAGCCTGCTGGACGACAGCACTCTTGAGATCGAGCTCGTGCTGTCCTCTTCTTCGCTGTCCTGGCTCCGACGCAAGTCGTCATTTACCTTTGTCGTAGATGAAACCAGAAAAAGCTATCCGGCAAGGATCAGGGAAATCGGCGCCTCAATCGATCCTGCGAGCCAGACGATCAAAGTGACAGGGGCTTTCGAGAAATTGCCGTCTGAAATCTTGGCCGGCATGAGCGGGTCCGCCCAATTTCCGGAGCAACCTTAAACATGGCAACGACTGCCGAGCCGACTGCACAACAGCTTCCGACTCTGATTCATCTAGCGGCTCTTACCCATCTGGAAGGACAAATTCGTGCGGCTAAGACAATCCAAGAGTTGCAGTTTCTCTCCGTCAACGAAACTAGACGACTGATTCCCTACGACCAGGCCTTTCTGCTGGGTCCACCCGGTTCAGCGAAGGAAATGTATCGCGTGCTTAACGCGTCAAGCATCGCCGTCGTTGATCGTGATGCGCCTATGATCGTGTGGATCGAGCAGGCGGTTCAGGCGCTGCGTCGAGCTGGTAATACCAGTGAACAGCCGATGGTAGTCACTGAAGAATTGCTGCCCGATACGCTTCGCAACGGCTGGCGGGAGTTTGTGAAAGGGCAGGTGCTGTGGTGCCCATTGCAACATCCGGATGAAGCGGTACTCGGGGCTTGGTGGTTCGAGCGAGATTTCGCCTGGCAGGAAAACGATGTGGCGATCGTCCATCGGCTGGCCGGAAGTTTTGCGTATGCGTGGAAGGCTCTTTCGAAAAAGGAACAGGGCTGGCCTCGGAAGATCACGAAACCTGCCTGGTGGCTTCTGTTGGTTGCCACGTTGGGCGTACTTTGTTTACCGATCCGTATTTCCGCCGTGGCGCCGGTCAAAGTCATGCCGAAAGATCCGGTGGTGGTCAGCGCACCCATGGACGGCGTCATCGCGGATGTGCTGGTGCCGCCAAACCAAATGGTGCAACGTGGCGCCGTGTTGTTCCGGTATGAAGACACCAATCTGCGGAATCAATTCCGTGTCGCGGAAAAACAGTTGGCAGTTGCCCGAGCAGAGCATAGCCAGGCTGTCCAAGCCAGCTTTAGCGATCCGCGACGCAAGGCCGATGCCCGCTTGAAGGAAGTCGAAGCAGATCTCCATCGGATCGAGCTCGACTATGCGAAAGAGCTGCTCGACCAGATCGAGGTCAGGGCGTCGAAATCCGGTTTGCTCCTCTATTCAGACAAGTCCGATTGGGTCGGACGGCCGGTGACCGTCGGTGAACGCATCATGGAAATCGCGGATCCCAAGCAGATCGAGCTGCGGATCGACTTGCCGGTGGCCGACGCCATCGTCCTCAAAGAAGGAGCCGAAGCCGTCGTCTTTCTCAACGCTCTTCCATTGGAGTCCTTTGCGGCAACCGTGATCCATACGAGTTACCATGCCGAGGTTCTGCCGGGGGATGTCTTGGCCTACCGCGTGACGGCTCGACTGGCACAACCGGATCCGCGTGTCCGCACTGGTTGGCAAGGCACGGCAAAGGTCTATGGTGAACAAGGACCTCTCGCATATCTATTACTACGGCGTCCCTTGACGGCGGTTCGACAATGGGTGGGGTGGTAGATCATGTCCATCCCGGGATCACCAGACGCCAAACCGCGTGAACGCAAGCTCCCACCGCTTCGCACGAACCTCCAGTTTAATCGCGGTACTCCGACACCCGATGGCGTGCCGACGTGGACTATTGTCGATCTCATTTGCAACCGGTATTTCCAGATTGAGTGGTCGGTCTATCAGATGATCAAACACTGGAACGCTGGAACGATTGAGAAACTCCATGCGGTGATGGCGCGTGAGACGACCTGCCGGATGACGGTCGAGGACGTGGAAGACTTTGTGAAATTTCTCTATGCGAACAATTTGACCGAACGATCCGCCGGTGGCAAGCATACCGATTATCAGACACAGGCCCAAGCTGGAGAACAGAATTGGTTGATGTGGGTAGTCCATCACTATCTGTTCGTCAAGATCCCGCTTGTGCATCCTCACAACTTTTTGAAGGCAACGCTTCCGTACGTTGCACCCTTCTACACGGTGGCGGCCGGATGGATGTTCGGCTTGATGGGGTTGATCGGATTGATCCTCGTCGGCCGCCAATGGGACGCATTTGTTTCGACCTTTCTCTATTTCTTCAACTGGCGTGGCGCGATCCTCTACACCCTCTCGCTTGGGGTGGTAAAGATTGTCCACGAGCTGGGGCACGCTTACACCGCCACGAGATTTGGATGCCGAGTCCCGACGATGGGTATTGCCTTCATGGTCATGATGCCGGTCCTCTATTCCGACGTATCTGATTCCTATCGTCTGACATCGAAGCGAAAGCGTCTGTTGATCGCAGCAGGCGGAGTCATTGCTGAGTTAGGGTTGGCCGCTGTTGCATTCTTCGCCTGGGGTTTTCTGCCTGAAGGTACCGCGCGAAGCATCGCTTTCATCGTCGCCACGACCAGCTTGATCATGAGCCTCGCGGTCAATCTGAACCCCCTCATGCGCTTCGACGGCTACTATGTGCTGGCGGATGCATTGCGTATTCCCAATCTTCAGGACCGGGCGTTTGCGTTTGGACAATGGCGGCTGCGCACGGTGCTTTTTGGTCACCAGAGCCAACCGCCGGAGATAGTGTCGATCGGCATGCGCCGCACAATGGTCGCCTATGCATGGGCGATCTGGTTCTACCGACTCGTGCTGTTTACGGGCATCGCCGTCATGGTGTATCACTACTTTTTCAAAGCGCTCGGCATCGTTCTGTTTCTGATCGAGATTGGCTGGTTCATTGCCGTGCCCATCGTTCGTGAGATCAAAAGCTGGTGGGCCGACCGTAACCTCTATGCGGCTTCATCGAGAGCCTTGGGCACGGCCATCGTCCTCGGTATCCTCCTCTCGCTCGCGTGTATTCCTTTCCGCACGAGTGTCTCCGCTCCCGCGGTCCTTCAGGCGGTATCTTACGCCACGATCTATGCACCGACGCCGGGGCGGATCAGCCAGGTGTCGGCAGGAGATGGACAACGTGTCACAGCCGGTGAGCAGATCGCGGTACTGGAGAATCCCTTGCTGGAGAAAGAAGTGCGGCTGGCGGAAACCAAAGTGGCGATGTGGGACTATCGTCTCGGCCGCCAGGCCGGTCATGATCCGGACCGAGCGCAACGTCAAGTGATCGCCGAATCGTTGAAGGCAGGGCTGGTGGAATTGACCGGACTCGAATCTAAACGGCAGAATCTGATTCTCAAGGCTCCCATGACTGGAATCATACGCGATCGTGCAGATTCACTCACCCCTGGCAGATGGATCGATCAGAAGCTTCCTGTCGCCTATCTCATCGATACAAGTCAGGCTGAGATCGAAAGTCTGGTCTCGGTCGACGAGCTTGCCTACATTTCTGTCGGACATGTAGGACGGTTTATTCCTGACGATCTAACCAGATCATCCCTTGAGGCTGAGATCACAGAGATCGCCGAAGTCGATGAGCGAGAATTGGCCATACCTTACTTGGCCTCGATTTTTGGGGGCGATGTGGCCGTACGGAAGGACGACAGAGGCAAACTCAAGGCGGAGGTCTCAGTGTATCGGGTTCGATTGAGGCCTCGCGAGGCAATCTTGGATGCCGATCAAGCCATTTCCGGTCACGTCCAGATCGATGGAGGTCCATCCAGCTTGTCGAAACGAGTATGGGATCACATCGTGGCAGTGCTGATTAGAGAAAGCGGATTCTGAGCAACCGGCTGGACACCAGCTTCGGACTGGCTTCGTGAGGTTGGTCCAATACCCCGAAATAGAAGAACTGTCCGTCAGTGGACCACACCCGGCGCTGCTACATGCGTTTCAGGGATGGTTCCTTCCCATTGCCATCAGTTCTTGCAGGACTGTGATCATGGCTGGACCGGGTCTTGCTTCGTAAGATCTTCAGCATTGGCACCATCCAGCCGATGAAGACTTGACGCATTATTTCAATTATTTAAGGAGTAGATATGTTCTTGCGAAGGAAATCAAAACAGACTTCCACGGGCAGGCAGGTCGAGCCGCCTCGGAAGGCGCCTCAGACCACGAGGACAAAACCATCCCTGCTCTCGCTAGAACCCCGACTGATGTTCGATGCCGCAGCTGCAGCAACGGCGGCCGAAGTAAATCAAGAGCAAGTCGCTCAGGAACAGGCCGAAGCTGCCGTCTCGTCGGAAGCCGTAGGTGATGAGCAGACGACCGAGCAACGTGAGTCGCAAGACCTTCTCAAGGCCATTGAGACTTATAGCCCAGGTGAGTCCACAACCGAGGTGGTTTTCGTTGATCCTACCGTGCCGGACTATAAAGCGCTGCTAGCCGGTATCGGGCACAATGTGGAAGTAGTGGTACTCGATGCCACACGAGATGGAATCGGACAAATCGCCGAGTCACTGACCGGACGCAGTGGTATCGACGCCATCCATCTCATCTCGCATGGCAGTTCCGGTGAATTGCAGCTGGGCACCGGCAGGCTCACCGCGGAGTCGATGTCTACGGAGTATGCCGACGAATTAGCTACGATTCGCGACGCCTTGTCTGATCATGCGGATCTCTTGGTCTATGGATGCAATTTTGCGGAAGGACAGACAGGACTGGATGCGGTGCAATACCTTGCCGACCTGACCGGAGCCGATGTCCAGGCCAGTACCGATGTAACCGGGCATATCTCACTCGGGGGAGATTGGGAGTTCGAAGTGCAGACCGGTGCTATCGAAACGAATTTGGCACTCACCGAGAATATTCAGATGAACTGGGCCGGGTTTCTGGGAACAGAAACGGTCCGCGACGAATTCTCTGCTCGTTCATATGGAAACAACGATGGGACCCAATCATGGTCCAGCAGTTGGACTGAAACGGATGCCGGTGGCGGAGGGACGAGCGGCGGGGATGTCCGAGTGATTTCGAACCAATTGCGGATCGACACCAATACCGTGGGTAATGCAGCCAGTCGGGGTGTCGATCTAAGCGATGCCACCAGTGCAGCACTGACCTTTAGTTACAACAATACGCTCACCGGTGCCGATCGCATCGAAGTCCGAGTTTCCGATGATGGAGGGGCCACCTACGTCACACTCGCCGGAGGAGTATTCTCAAATGTATTAAATACAGGAAACGGGAGTGCCAGTTTTGACATTTCCGGACATGCCTCCGCGAATACGCGCATTCAATTCATAGTGACTGGGAGAGGAGGCAGCGATCGCTTGTACATCGACAATGTACAGGTCAGCTATAGCATCCCGAATAGTGCCCCCATTATCAGGAGCAATGGAGGTGGCGCTACTGCTTCGATCAACGTGGCGGAAAACAGCACGACGGTCACCACCGTTGCATCCACTGACGCGGATGCGGGACAGACACTTACCTATTCGATCGTCGGCGGAGCCGACGCCGCCAAATTCACGATCAACGACAGCACTGGGCAATTAAACTTCGTATCGGCCCCGAACTATGAAGCCCCGACCGACACCGGCGGCAATAACAGATATGACGTGACAGTTCAGGCCTCCGATGGGCAGGGCGGCACCGATACCCAGTCCATTTCCGTGAGAGTAACCAATACGAATGAAACCCCGACGGACCTGAGTTTATCGGCCAATACCGTGGCGGAGCACGCGGCGAATGGGACCGTGGTGGGGAGAGTGACCGGGACCGACCCGGACCGAGGTGACCGGCAGACCTACACCTTGACCAATACAGCGGGCGGGCGGTTTGCGATCAACCGCACCACCGGCGTCCTCACCGTGGCGAACGGCAGCTTGCTGAACTACGAAGCGGCGACGAGCCATATGATCACTGTCAGGGTCATGGATGCAGGTGGGTTGACCTACGACAAATCTTTTACTATCACTCTCACCGATGCGAATGAGCTGCTGCCAAACATGTTCGGCTCTTCTGGGACAAATCATTCGATTGGCACCAATGAGAATGGCACGGCCTTGTCTTCCTTACCGGATGTATCGAGCGAGACCGGCAAGGCTGAATTCCTACTGCCAGAAGATCTTCGGAAGGGAATTGAAATAACGACTGACACTCGCCCGCTCATGGATACAGCCAACCCTGGAGAAAATCGTCTAGCAGTCGTTCGAGAAGAAGTCCTTGAGATAGCGGAGTCAACTGCGGAAGAAAAGGAGTTGTTACCTGCTACCGTCAGTGAGAATAGGACCAAAGGAAAGATTACAGCGCAAGATCATGGAGACTCCACTTCGCTTGCATCGGATCACCTAGATTTCCAACAGCCAGACCGTACAAGTGAGAGTGCCATCAGCGCAGCAATCACGATAGGGTTAGCAGGGGTTGCCCTACAGGGAGCTGTTGGGAACAAAGAAAAGATGATTGCTAACATTAGGCGACCTCGCGGTCATGCTGAAGGAACTTCGTCGGATGCGAAGTCTGAACTCTCGAGCGAGGACGATAGGCGTTCGTTGCAAGATGAATCGGAGCGTAAAGGCTCCGCCTAAAACAAACGAAGCCCTGCCTAAAGCCGCAACCCGTACTTCGAAGGTGAATCTATATAAAAATCCTGACCACGGTGCTCGTTAACCTGTCATGTTGACCGCCAATCTCTTTGTTCCGGGCTGCATTCGATTACTACTTCTGTTAACACGGCGACAGCCTGAACAGATCCCCTGGGATGCGCATTTCCTAGAGATACATTTCGCACAGTTCCTTTGTCTGAAGATACAGGGTAAGCTGAGACCATGTCGGCTCAAACGTCACCTCGGGCCACCTCATTAGCGAGGCGCCTCCTCATTCCGTTCCTTATAGTATTTGGAGTGACGTTAGCTCTAGTGGGCGGGTATGGAGCCTTTCTTTCAACCAGTTTGGCTCTGCCAAAAAGCGACGAGCATCCACCACTGCTGATCTATGGCGCCTCGTTTTTTCTCGCGCCGGGGCTCCATGCTGTAGATTCGGGATTGCTCGACCATCTGCAGCGGTTGGAGTACAGGCCGGTCGCTGCGGCACCGCGGGTGGCAGGCGAGTATTTCGCCACAAAGGACTCCATTGAGATCTTTCTGCATGCTCAGGAGGAGAACCGACTTCCAGCACGATCAGTCCGGTTGATCCTGGTGAACGGCATCATCACCGAAGTGTTGTCAGTGTCCGATGGACAACCGCTTTCCTTGGTCTCTCTGGAACCGGTGTTGATCAGCGGGATGCGCTCCGGCTCCAGGCAGGTTCGGGAATGGATTCCACTGGACCATGTGCCTCCCTCTCTGATCAAGACGCTGCTGACTATCGAGGATCGTCGATTTTTCTCTCATTTCGGGGTTGACCCTATCGCAATCGGCCGAGCACTTTGGATCAACATGACTCGTGGCGGAGTCGTACAGGGAGGCAGCACGATCACCCAGCAATTGGCCAAGAACCTCTACTATTCTCCGAAGCGAACTATCGGGCGGAAACTCAGGGAATTAATGGCTGCGATGGCGCTCGAGTTCAAGTACCGGAAAGAAGAAATCCTAGAAAGCTATTTGAACGAGATCTATCTCGGCCAAGCCGGACCAGTTTCGATCTACGGTGTGGGAGAAGCCGCTCATCGCTACTTCAGTAAGAATCTTGACGAACTGTCGATCGATGAAATCGCGCTGATCGTCGGATTAATCAAGGGGCCCAATACCTATTCCCCTGTAAAAGACGTTGAGTATGCAACGAGGCGTCGAAATGTGGTGCTTCGACGTCTGGGGGATGAGGGAATTTTGACGGAGGACGCCGTGGCTCGAGCCATGAACCAGCCGGTGAAAGTCATGCTGAATCAAGATGTCCTCACCGATGCGCCGTACTTTGTCGATCACTTGCTCAGAGAAATCGAGCAGGGGATAGGAATGGAAATACCGGACGGCGCGCGAATTTATTCGACCCTTGATCCCAGAGTCCAGCGAATCGTCGCTCAAGTACTACAGGAAGGATTGACGAAACTTGAAAAGCGCTATCCGGCGCTGGCCGGAGTCGAGCCGCCACTTCAGGGTGCCGCGGTCGTATTGGATGTGAAGACCGGCCACGTGCTGGCGATGGTCGGTGGTCGTAACTATCGCCTAAGTCAGTTCAACCGTGCGGTGCAAGCGCATCGATCGGCGGGGTCTCTCTTCAAGCCGTTTGTGTACCTTGTTGGATTTGAGGCGGCACGTGACCAAGGTATGACCGGGCTGACGCCGGCGACATTACTCATGGATGAGCCGGTGACATTAGAGTCCGGCACAGGATCCTGGTCGCCTCAGAATTACGATCGACAGTACAGAGGGCAAGTGACGGTCCGAACGGCACTTGAGCAGTCCTTGAACGTTCCTGCGGTTCGGACCGTACACCGAACTGGAATTACGGCGCTCACGAGTCTGCTGCACGCGTTCGGAATAACCACACCGTTGGCGGATAATTTGTCCTTGGCGCTGGGTAGTTCCTCGGTTTCATTGCTTCAGATTACGTCCGCTTATGCCGGGCTCGCCAATGGAGGCGTCGCCATCCATCCGGTCGCGTTGTCCAACATGGTACGTGAAGGAAGGGAGACCATTTGGAGTCCTCCCCTCGATCGGCGTCAGGCCGCCACCCCACAAGGCGCGTTTCTCATTACATCGGTGTTGAAAGGGGTGATGGATCGAGGCACGGGGTCCAGGGCTCGAGCGTTAGGGGTGCGAGGGCCGGTGGCAGGCAAGACTGGGACGACCGATGGGTATCGAGACGCCTGGTTCATAGGATATACCCCGAATATTGCGATCGGTGTTTGGGTCGGTTTTGATGATGAGCGCCCCATCAAATTGACCGGCGCACAGGCAGCCCTTCCAATATGGAGTGAATTGGCGGTTCGGCTCATCCCACGGGATCCTCCGGATTTCGACATGCCGGTTGGGATTGCCCGGCGGAGGGTCGACCCCAAAAGCGGACAACTCGCGACCTCGCAATGCCCGGAGAAAACGTTTGAGTTCTTTATCGCAGGGACTGAGCCGACAGCCTACTGCGAAGTTCACGGAGGGGGATTCTGGGAACGGCTGAAGGAGACGTTTGGTTTGCCGCAATAGAATAAGTTGGAGGTCAGTCAGGGATGCTGGATTCTACAAACTGTTAGGCGTATCCCCGGTCCTAAGGTAACCTGGTGGAAGGTTGGCCTGCATCGAGGAGTCTCCATGAAAAAGACCGGGTATGTAGACGATGGTAATATTACGCTGTTGGCGAAAGGTGTCGAACTGAGAGGTGAAATCAAAGTCGACGGTACCGTGCGAATCGATGGGCGTCTCGAAGGTGATGTGCACACGAAGGGAGAAGTCATTGTCGGGGAAGACGGAGTTGTGAAGGGAGCCATCCATGCCGACTCACTGATCAGCAGTGGACGTATCAAAGCCACGGTCACGGCAACCGGAAAAGTCCAACTCCTCAAAACTGCGATTCTGATCGGTGAAGTGCATTGTCCTACGATGTTGATGGAGGAGGGGGCCAAATTTCAGGGTGTGAGCGACATGGGAGTGACGGCCTGGCCAGAAGAAGCGTCTCGGTTGCCAAATAACGTTCGTGACATGAATGCGCATCGTGGGAAAGCGGTTGCGCTGATCGGAAGAGACCCCGACTTGTAAGCTAACCCGCCTCTACTCTCGGTCTTATCCTACCTGGGAAGATCTCGCTCCTTCCATACCATTCTTTCCTGCCGTGACAGACACCCTCGGATCTGCTATTTAATCGATACCTCTTCAAGAGATTCAGAGATCTTCCATGACTCGACAACAGGTCTTTTCCATCGTGTTCTTTTCCCTCCTGGTGTTGCTCCTTTACCAAATTGGGCTGATGTTCAAGCCGTTCCTGTTCTCAGCCTTGTGGGCCGGCCTGTTGGCCCATTGGGCATTTCCTCTCCATGTTCGTTTGACGAAACTGTTCGGTGGCAAAGACGCACTCTCTGCCGGCCTGTTGACCGTCGGGGCGTTGGGGATTGTGGTCGTTCCCTTGGTTGCGATGGGGATGATGTTGATACGGGAAGCCGAAGCAGCGGAACAGGAAATCCGATTATGGATTTCAGCCGGCGGGCTCCAACGTCTGCCGGATCAAGTGGCGGCGGTTCCCTACATCGGCGGTTGGTTGACCGGTTGGTTGAAGTCAGCGGTGTCCGGTACCAGCACACCTGCGCTTTCCTTGGAGCAGTCGTTGATGACCGGCGTGAAGGAACTCAGTCAATTTCTCGTCGGCGGAATGGGAGACTTGCTGAAGAACACCTTCGCGCTCGTGACGGATTTCTTCATTATGCTGTTGGTGCTGTTTTTTCTCTTCACGGATGGCCGACAGTGGCTCGCTGTCTTATACGATTTGATTCCAATGGAAGAGTCACACAAGTCCAAAATCATGACTCGGTTGGCTCAAACCATTCGGGCTGTGGTGAAAGGGATGCTGGTCACGGCGATCGTTCAAGGTCTCCTGGCAGGGATGGCCTACGTGGCGCTCGATGTGCCGTTTCCGGTGGGACTCACGGCTTTGACGATCGTATTGGCGCCGATCCCATTCAGTGGGACCGCGCTGGTATGGGGGCCTGTGGTCTGCTACCTGTTCTGGATGGGGGCGACCGGAAAAGCGCTTGCCATGCTGGTCTGGGGCATCGGCGTCGTCTCGATGGTGGATCAGTTTCTGCGGCCTTGGTTGATCGGCCACGATGTGCAGATTCCTGTGTTGCCCCTTGTACTGAGTGTGTTGGGTGGGTTGGCGCTGTATGGGTTGCTCGGTCTCTTCGTCGGTCCGATACTCATCAGTTTGTTGATGACCGCCGTACAGATCTACCGAGAGGAGTACCACCTCAAGCCACCGATCGTGCCCGCAAGTCCTCCCGATAAGTCTCCAACTGCTTCCTGACTCCTTTCAGCTACACCTTCCTGATTTGAACTGGATGGAGTGAAAACTTGCCATCCTCATATTGCCTGCTACATTTGCATGGAGCCAGTGACGTAAATGTTGTAGCGGAACGACAACAACGAGCGTCTCGAACGCCACTCCAGCTACTTCGATGAGGAGGATGCGATGAGACGCTTGCTGTGCAGGCCGTGGTTTTCATTACTTGCGGTTGGTCTCGCGCTTCTGCCGATCTTCCCCACTTTCATCCACGCCTACGAAATCGACGAGGATAACCGCTCACTCATGTTCCGGTGTCACTGCAACCCGATCTGTTTACCGGGACATTGACCGGTGGTATTCCGATTGAAATCCCTCCCGGGCGGAATGCCATGCAGCCGGATTTAAAGCTCATCTATGCAAGCAGGAACGGCAATGGTTGGCTCGGCATGGGTTGGAAATTGGAACTGGGCACGATCGAGCGTCAGAGGCGTTTCGGGATCGATTATAGTGCTGACGACTATACAGTGACCCTGTCAGGAGTCTCGATGGATCTCGTGTCCGTGGGGGGCGGGGAATATCGCGCAAAAATAGAAAACAGTTTCCAACGTCTGCGTAAGCTGACGGCGGCAGATGGGAGACCCTACTGGGAAATGACCGACAAGGAGGGTAAACGGTATTTATTTGGCCAAACCGCGGCCTCACGCATTGCCGACCCCGCGGATGCCAACAAAATCTTCAAATGGAGCTTGGACTGGGTCGTAGACCGAGACGGCAACTACATGAAGATGGCGTATGTCATTGACCAAGGGCAAGGGTATCTGTCGGAAATTCGTTATGCCGGGTATACGACCAATGGTTTAGAAAGTGGCAGCACGATTGCTCCAACCACGATCATCAAATTTTATCTTGAAACGCCGGTGGATGTTCCGGCGGTGACAATGTACCTCACACACTTCGCTGTCACAACCGGCAAGCGTCTGAGGACCATTGAGGAACGCAGCAATGGTGCGCTCGTGCGAGTCTATAAGCTGGGGTACAGTGCAAATACGAATACTTCTCATTCGTTACTCACCACCCTTCAGCAAGTTGGTAACAACGCATCCGTCGACTCTGGTACGGGTGCGGTGACCGGGGGTACGGCCTTACCCGCCGTCTCACTTGGCTATCAAAGTGGACCAACGAGTTTTACCGATGGAGCAGCTTGGGTAACCGGCTGGTGTATCGGAGGAGCGGCGTATCTTCCCGTCGATCTCAATGGGGATGGAATACAGGATCTCTGGTGTCCGTCCGGGAGTACACAATCCCTGGCTCGTTCAAATGGGAATGGTGGGTTTACCGCGACATCCGCTACCTGTTCCACGTATGCGCCCTTGCCGCCCGCTGATTTCACCGGGGATGGGCGGCAAGATCTCTGGTGCGTGCAGCTTGGTTACTGGGGAGCCCAGGGCGCTCCCATGTCTTGGTGGCATGTGGCTCCGTCAACGGCAGGCGGCAGTTATACATTCTCACGTTGGACAGGGAATGGACCGGGTGGCTCGTTAGCTGGGAGCCTTGGGGGGTGGTGGAATGGCACAACTGGTATCTCCTCATCATTAGACTTTAATGGCGATGGCAAACACGATTTATGGCTGCTCTGGAACACGCATCCCACCACCCCTGGCGGTACAAGCGTGGTGGCTTCCACGGGAACCGAATTCCCAATAGATGGAACAGGGACATTGGTCGTGCTTCCATGTTCCGGTGGGACCCGAAGAGCAGGAGAGTTCAACGGAGATGCGAAGCAGGATGCCTGGTGCCATATCCCCAATACCTCCACGACCGTGCTGCTCTCCACGGGGAGCGGCGTGACCGCCGGACCGTCGTTGGGAAATTGGTGCAGCAATGGGACTGTGGACTTAGGAGATTTTAATGGGGATGGCAAGTCGGATCTCTCCTGCCATGCAACCAATGGAAGCACCCTGGTGACGCTGTCCACGGGCAGCGCGTTCACGACTCCCAGCTCATGGCAAGCGAGCTGGTGCAGCAGTGGAAAGTTTGGGGTAGCTGACTTCAACGGCGACGGGAAATCCGATGTCTATTGCCATCCAACCGACGGCACCACGTCGATTGCGTTGTCGACCGGCATCTCGTTTGTGGATCAGGGTGTGTGGATGAGTGGTTGGTGTGCAACAGGAAACTTCGGCGCGGGGGATTTCAACGGAGATGCCAAGCAGGATCTGTATTGTGTCAACAGCGGACAAGTCCAAATCGCACGTTCCGGCAATACAGTCGTACTCCCTGACCTCTTGGTGTCGATCACCAACGGCGTCGGCAGCACAACGACCATCACATACACTCCGTCCACGCAGTACACGAATACGCTATTACCCGCTTCAATGCAAACCGTCAGCAGTCTGACGACCACTGATGGCAATGGAAATATCTCTACGATCACCTATACCTATTCCGGAGGATTTCGTCATGTCGCCGAGCGAGACTTTCGGGGCTTCAAGACAGCGATCGTGACCAGTCCGGGGGCCACGGATGCCGACAAAACCGTGACGACGACCTGGTTCCACCAGGGGAATGAAATTACGCCAATCGATACTGAGGACCCGAGACTGGCCAACGGCTACATGAAGGGCAAGCCCTATCGGGTGGAAGTGCGAAAGAAGAATGACGCGAATTTCCTGTATGCCAAAACCGAAACAACCTATCTAGCTGATCAAATCGGCACTAATACCACTGCCCCTTGGTTCACTCCACCTGCGCAGGTCGATAATTTCATCTGTGAAGGCGTTCCACCATGTACAATTCCTACTATGCGGGTGACGTTTGCGCCAACGGACTATGATGCCTACGGCAACGTGCTCAAAGAGAGCCATCACGGCGACGTCAACGTCACCGGCGATGAGAAGACGATCCAACGAGAGTTTGTCCCGCCAAACACCACGGATCATGTCGTGAGCGCTCTGAAGCGCGAAACCGTTTACAAAGGAATCAGTGTCGCGGTAGCCGATCGACTCGCCGAAACCCTCTTCTACTATGATGGTACCGGGACTGGCGCCTGCACTGCCACGCCGACCGGCAGCAACACCGCCGTCACCAAAGGCAAGCTCACGAAGATCGAACGCTGGTTGAATGGCGGGACCAATCCGATCAGCGGGATGGAATACGATCCCACGACCGGAGTTCTGCTCTGCTCCCGCGACCCGCTCGGCAATAAAACGACGCTCACCTACGACCCAACGAAAACCTTCGTGCTCACCAGCACGAACCAGCTGGGCCATGTGACCACCACCGTCTATTCCGGCGTGAACGGCGTGGCGATTGATCCCGCCACAGGTTTCTACGGCACGGTCAAGACCGTCACCGATCCGAACGGACGCGTGACCAGTCATGAGTATGATGCTCTGGGCCGGAAGACCAAGACCACCGCCCCCGATGGTCTGGTCACCACTGTGACCTATCCGACCTTGGCCGAGTATGGCGTGATCGGGACCCAAAAGATCAGCACGACGACGAGCGGAGCGAGCCTACCCGCCGCCCTGACGTCCAGCATCTTCTTCGATGGGCTGGGCCGCACGATTAAAGAAGAAGGTAGCGGCCCGAATAGCACGACACTCGTCACCGAGACGCAGTACGACGTGAAGGGGCAGATGTTCCGGACGAGTCTCCCGTATTTCAAAACGACCGAATCGGTCACCGGCCGCTGGCGCACCATGACCTATGATGCGCTCGGCCGTGTCACGCAAGTGATCCATCCCGATACCCTAAGCGGGACGCAACTCACCTCGAAGAGCTGCTACGCGCCGTTCGTCACGGTGACACTCGATCCGAGCGGCGCCCGCAAGCGCGAGACCAAGGATGCCTATGGGCGAGTGGTGAAGATCGAGGAATACAGCACTACCACGAGTATCTGTGACACGTCTATTGGTACCCCCTATGCCGCGACCACATACACGTACGATCTTTTAGACAACCTCACTAAAGTTGTGGATACGCTGGGCAATCGGACGACTATGCGGTACGACAGCTTGAGCCGCAAGATCGCCATGTCTGATCCCGATATGAGCACCAATGGGACCAGTACGTGCGGGGATCTAACCACGCTCAGTCCAGCCGGAAGTTATCCCTGGTACGCGGTGCCCTGTTGGAACTACCAATACGATGCGGCGGGGAATCTGACTCGACAAACCGATGCGAAGAACCAACACCTGTGGTTCCGGTACGACGGATTGAATCGCCGCACGCAGAAGGACTACACGACCCAGAAAGCTGCCGGCAGTGGCGATGTGCGGTACATCTATGACGATACGGTCACAACCTTCAATCGGAAGGGCCGGCTCAAACAGACGATCGATGCCGCAACGAACGTCACCTTTGAATACGATGCGCTGGGCCGGATCAGCAAGAGCACCCGTGTGCTCGATGGCACCACCTATGTCACGACCAGTGCCTATGACGGCTTAGGCCGGCTTAAAGAAGTGACCTACCCGACCTCGCCAACCAAGACCGTTGAGTATCTCTATACGGGACCGGTCCTGGACAAAGTGCAAGATAAGGCGGGGAGTGGCACGACGATCTATGCCACCTACGGCAACTACACCTCCCAGGGCCAGGCCCAAACCATCACGTTCGGCAATGGGGTGGTGACCACCAGCACCTTTGCCGATCCGGCCCATCCCTCCTGTGTGCCGGCCAATAGTTTCAAGCTCTGTACGCTCAAAACCCAGAAGGGGACGAACCCCCTCTATCAAGATTTCAGCTACACCTTTACCGCCGATGGGAATGTAGATCTCATCGCTGATCCGATTAACGGGAATCAAGACTTCGGCTACGATGCGCTGGATCGCTTGACCACGGCCACGGGTCCCTATGGGACGGGAGGCGCGACAGACACGATTACCTATGGCTATAACCAGATCGGCAATATCCTGGCGAACAGTCAACTCACGGGAGGCACCTTTACCTATCCCTCCAGCGGCGCAGGCGTCGTGCGGCCTCATGCCGTTCAGGTCGCCGGCCCCTATCAGTACAGCTACGACAACAATGGCAATCAGACCGGCATCACGAGTACGCTCGGCGATTACAGCTCCAGTACGACGTTTAACGTCGACAATCGCTTGACGAGCGCCGTGACCACGTTTGGCAGTACAACCATCAACTCCACCTTCGTCTATGACGGCGAGGGCAGCCGCGTGAAGAAGATCGTGGGGACCACGACGACGCGTTACATCAACAAGTTCTATGAATGTGATACAACCGGATCCACGACGAGTTGCAGCCGGTTCATCTGGGGAGACAACACTCGAGTTGCCACGGTCGCCACAAACGGGACCACGCACTATTGGCACGGGGATCATCTCGACAGCTCCAGTGTGATCACGACCAGCACGGGGGCCAAGGCCCAGGCGCTCACCTATTCTCCCTTTGGCGGTCCCCGCACGAATCAGAGTTTCACGACCCCGGCGGTTGATGTGCCCTACAAGTACACTGGTAAGGAGTTCGACTACAGCACCGACTTCCTACTACTATGAATCGCGTACTATGATCCGTGGTTCGGCCGGCTTCAACGGATACGCTCGTGCCCGATCCGCCGAATCCACAAGATCTCAACCGCTAAGCAGTTATGTCCGGAACAGTCCGCCGAACTACACCGACCCGACCGGTTTCGGATCGCGCCCAGGTATGCCTGGAAGGAGAAAGAGCACTTATGGCTGTCCGCCGCCCTGCCTCCTCCCCCCCCCTGGCCTGGGCCAGACGTTGACGTGTAGCTGCCTCCTATTATCGTGACGCCACCCCCAGGATATCCGATTGGACCGTTCGGCCCGGAATTATATGTGCCTGGACCGTTCGGATCGAGGAATCTGGCGTTTCAGCAACAACTGGCGAACATGCTCTATCGAGGCGAGATTCTTCCAGCATTACTGCTTTCGCTCGGCATCAACCCCGTGGGGGGACTCGGTGCTGGGCCGACTGGAAAGGTCAGCCTTGAGGCTATCAAGGAACTGGACAAATCATTAAAAATCAGTCCCAAAATTGCCAAGCAAATGGGCCCTCGTGGTTGGACTCCTAAGGCAATCAAAGAAGCAGTAAAATCAGGCAGACAAGTTCCGGCTATAAACAAGGCAACTGGTAATCCAGCCACGCGGTATGTTAATCCAACAACTGGTCAGTCAGTTGTTATTGATAACGTAACACGTGAAGTGATCCACGTGGGTGGTCCGGGATTTAAGTATGGTCCGGGTAGTGGAGATCTGCCATGAGCCAAACTATTCAGATCTACGTTGGCTTACTCAATGAAGCAGTCCAAGTCTGGCGTCCTGTGCTCGCTCAACACTTGCATACAAATGTCTACCATATCATTAGCCAGCCATATGATCGGGAAATCGATTCTTGGCAATTTGAACCTGGCGATGATGTTGTCTGTGAAATGATTGACACAAGCGATGGTCGAATCCTTGCCGCAATTAGGAAGCCGTGATACTTAGGTAATTCACAGGTAAGGATTGTCAATCCTGACAAATCTTGAGAGAAGTATTCTGCTTAGTTGTAATGACGACTATACAGGACTTTGGGAGGTGATTCGGGATGTTGAAGACTTGAACGCGCATGCTTCTCCCAAGGAGGTTCAGCATATTGCTCTAGAGACAATAAAAGCTGTGCTCGAAAACAACTTAATTCAGGCGGGATTCCCGAGACGAGGTGGTTCGGGATTTGGCTCCTGGGATCTGCTCACCGACCAGATCGTCAAGAAATTGAGCATGACTGGAACGAGTTAGGGCAAGAACCCACCATTGGCGATGTGGTTTGGTTTGTCAGCACGACAGAAGGGATCGAGCACTGGCGAAAGGCCAGGAACGCAATGTGCTGAAGGAGCCAGACCGCTAATGTGACAGTTCTGAATGGCGAGTGGGCTCTATTCGTCAAACTGTCTGATTCTTAGCCCGCCACTATCATCCCGCACTACGATAGGAAAACGTACCGGGAGTCTTTTTTGAGTTCAACTGAATCCACGACTCGTTGCAGCCGGTTCATCTGGAGAGACAACACTCGAGTCGCCACGGTCGCCAGTAACGGCGCCACGCACTACTGGCATGGGGCCCATCTGGGCAATGCCAGTGTGATCACGACCAGCACGGGGGCCAAGGCCCAGGCGCTCACCTATTCTCCCTTTGGCGGTCCCCGCACGAATCAGAGTTTCACGACCCCGGCGGTTGATGTGCCCTACAAGTACACTGGTAAGGAGTTCGACTACAGCACCGATTTCTACTGCTATGAATCCCGTATTATTGAGTGAGCAGGGACAGGTCTTGTATCAGGGCTTGTTTACTCCTCGGCTGACGACGGTCGCCGTCGTGCAGCCCTCAGCATATCTGCAACTTCTTTCTAGCTGTACGGTGAACGACCTTTCCCAGGCACTTTAAGAAGGTTTGACGATTCCCATCGTCATCGACCATATCTTCCCCGGCGTTGATCGGGATGTCACATGGTAGATCGCTCCTCACCTATTGCAATGGCGTGGTGACCTCCAGCACCTATGCCGATCCCGCCCATCCGAGTGGTATCCCGGCCAATAGCTTCGAACTCTGTACGCTCAAGACCCAGACAAGGATGAATCAGTCCTTTCAAGATTTCACCTATATCTTTATCGCTGATGGTCTGCCTCCATGCCAGTCTCGATATCCAAGACGTCCAGTGACGCATTGCGTCCTGCTACTCCAGAGGAATCGTAATCGCGATCCCACCCATCACATCGTTCAACTTGAAATCCTGCTTCGGGCTCAACGGATGACTGTTGTGACAGGCGACGCAGGCTGAAGAGACAGCCCGGTCTGAATAGATGGCTTGGAAGTACTGCTTCTTGCCGCTCGACACAATTCCGGTGACCGGCCGATCCGGCTTCCGTTGTAGCTCGGTCAGGGCCTTTCGTTCGAATTCGGTGGCGGGAGCGTTGCGTTGATAAATCGGGGAAAGTCCGATCAATCTGTACCGGATGCCTCGTCCACTCTCGGCTACCAACCGTCCGGAATGCTGAAGAAATTGGGCAGGAAGGGGGAGAGCGTTATCCTGCTCCCAATGTTCCGCCGCCGCGACAATGCCTTTCTCCTGCATGCGATTGACCACCTGCGTTGTGTAAATCGATCGATCGGCCTCAAGGACGGCATGGACATAGTCGGCAACTCTCTCCGGAGCAATGCCGACAAGACCTGGGCTTTCCTTGGCGGATGGAAACGGAATCCCGATCCAGAGTCCGCCTAAGAAGAATGCGATGGTTGCGGCTCGGAATGCGCAGCGGCGGCTGTCCATGGGCCTCCTTCAGAAGACATGGGGGAATTGGTCGGGAGAGTGACGATGCAAGCTGTACCGCGGCCCTCGACGCTCTCGATCCGAAGATCGCCCCCGAACTTTCGGAGAATCCGCCTCGCGACCGTGAGTCCAAGACCGGAACCTTCCCCCTGTCCCTTCGTCGTAAAAAACGGGTCAAATATCTTGCTTAAGTATTGTTTTGATATGCCGGGACCGGTATCAGCGATCGTCGCGGTCACGGTATGGTCCGACACGAGCGTCGTCAGCGTGAGTGTGCCGGTACCTTGCATGGCTTGGGCTGCATTGGTCACAAGATTCACCAACGCTTGCCGGAGTTGATCCGGGAATGCCAACACGGGCGTATTGCCCGCATAGGTCTTGTGGATCACGATATTCTTCATCTCCACGGTGGTTTGTGCCGAGGCCAACGCCTGATCCAGTTCCTGCTCTAGATACACCGGCATCGGCTTGTCGGAGGCCTCGCGGTTGGTCACACCGGTAAAATCTCGAATGATGGTCGCCATGCGACGACCATGAGTCACAATGTCTCGGGCGCAGCTCTTGATATGCTCCAAGTCCTGTTCATCCTGAATCATTTCTCCCAGTCCGATGATCCCGAACAGGGGATTGTTGAGTTCGTGGCCGATTCCGGCGGTTAGCACGCCGAGGCTGCCCGTTTTCTCCGCTTGAACCAGTTGGTCTTGCAGCCGGCTCTCGTCAGTAGAGTCTCGAAGCACCAGTCCGATACTGTCTTCTTCCCCTGGTCTCACGGGTAATCGGAACCATTGGTACCGATAGATACGGGATCCGATGTGAAGTTCGGCACGATGACCGGCCGATTCTTTATCTACACTAGGCATAAGGGGGTCCCTCGGTACCGTCTCACGCTCGATATCGGTTGCGGCGAACGGCGTATCGCCGTTCGTTCGGAACTCTGATTGAAGCTGTTTCTGAACGGCTGGGTCGAGAGGAAGAATCGTGAACAGCGACGCTCCCGCCATCGGCTCCTGGACCTTGAAGGATTCACGGGCCGCCTGATTGATGTAGCGTACGACTTCATGAGCATCGATCAGGAGAATGGGGGTGGGAACGGCGTCCAAGATCTGATCCGTGGACTGCTGGAGGACCTGGACCTCTTGGGTCTTCAACTTGACTTGGTCGGTCAGTCCGGCGAATGCAGCTTTCAGTTGACTGTTCATCCGATTAAACTCTTCCGCCAAGTCTTCTAATTCGTCACCGGTGTTGATCTGAATCGGTGTCCGCAGTTCACCACGTGCGATGGCCTGCGCAGCCTGTTGCAGTTGTCGTACGGGCGTCACGATGCGGCCGGCGGCGAGATATCCCAGCGAGGCCAGCAGGACTAAGGCGACGGCTCCGAACACCGTGACCCAGGTGAACAGATGCTGAATCGGCGCGAAGAGTTCATCGGACGATTGCCACACGAACGTGTGCCATGACCGAGTACCGTCGGAGCCGGTGGTCGCTCGGCTTGTCTCGTGGAGAGGGGAGAAGCCGATCACGGAGGTGTCCTGTCCACCATGACCATCGCTCGATGCCTGCACCCACCCAGGATGCTGCGGCGTAACGAGCGGGATTAAATTCCGATCGGACAACGGGACGCCGGTCGGAAGAAGCGGGCAGCTGATGACGATGCCGTTGGCATCGATCAACATGACATGACCGGTTTTCCCGAATCGAATGACGTGGGTCGAAGGCGAAAAGAACTCTTTGGCGTCGATCACACGGTGAAGTATCCCGACGACTTCATACCGGAGGCTGTCCATGACGGGGAGTGAAATGGTGAATACATAGGCGTTCACCTGGTCATCGAAACGAATATCTTCGATGTAGAGTCTGCCCACCGCTTTGTTGAAGGCGCTTTGCCACCACCGAGTCTCGTTGTGGCGAAAAGCGGGATGTTCGGTCATGGTCGCGACCAGCGTACCCTGTACATCGGTCAAGAACAGCATCTTCGTCGAAGAGCGAACGACGTGCGGAAGCAACTGTCCCGGGGCGCTATGGACGCCGGTAAAGTATTCGTGGAGCAAGGCGCTGAATGGGTTCTCCATGACGGATTTGATCGCCGTCCGGTCTCGTGTCATCCAACGCCGTTCTAAGTCCGAGGGGGCTGTGATGGGACCCTTGGCAACACCCCGTGTATCACGCCGATGTTCCAGTTCTCGAATGAGCATCGGATCATTCGCGATGCGTGCCGTGTGGGCGATTTCTTCAGCGAGCAGGAGATCGAGTTTGCGGGCGGCTTCAGTTGCCAGCGCTTCGAAGCTTTCGCCGCTGACTTCACGGATTTCTTGAGACCCCTGCCAGAATGCCATGCCCAAGCCGACGACGAGCGGGATGAGACCGACGAGCAGCATGGAGAGGATGATTTTGGTTTTGAGTCCCCATCGTGTGTCGAGCGGAGAGGATGTCGGATGTTCAGTCATGATTGAGTTGTTCTTTCATCGGCCACGTACTCATCGTGAAAGGTGAGAGTGAAGGTTGAGCCACGACCGATGTGGCTGGCGACCCCGATGGAGCCATTCATGCGATGGATGACATTTTTGATGTTGTATAAGCCCAATCCCGTTCCTTTTCCTGGGGGCTTCGTGGTGAAAAAGGGTTCGAAAATCCGGTTTTGCACCTCCGGGGCCATGCCGCAGCCGGTGTCCGAAACACGGACTTGTGTCGTGCCGGCCTCAGCTGAGGTTTCCAGCGTCAACGTGCCGTGGTGCTCCATGGCCTGAACGGCATTCGTAATGAGATTGACGAACACGTGGAGGAGTTCATCGGGGTTTCCCTTCACGGCGACGTCAGGCTGATAGAGCTTGCGAACGTCGATGTCTTGAAGCGCCACGGCGTAGCGGGCGATCTTGAGGGCTTCATCCAGCTTGCCGTTGACGTGGACCAGGCAGTCTTGCCGTAAGGATGTGCGGCGTGAGTAGGAGGTGAGATCTCGACAAATGGCTGACGTGCGCTTGACGGCATCGATGATGTCCCGCGCTTGAGCATGTACGGCATCGAGGTCTTTTTCGTCAGTCAGATTTTCCGCCAAGCCGAGAATCAGCTGAAGCGGATTGTTCATGTCGTGGGCGATACCCGCCGCAAACGAACCGATTCCGGCGAGTTTCTCCGCATGGAGCAACTCGCTTTGCAATGTCGATTCATGCTGTACGAGTGTCCAGAGAAATCGCCAAGCCTGTCCACTGATAATGTCAGCGTCTGCCGAAATCAGCTCATGGAGCACCGGCACCATCGCAGGATCACCGGTGACATCCATCACAAGATTGAGCCCTGGGCTCTTGATCAGATCGGCGACTCGGTCATAGATCGTCACGTTGATTTCCCGAGCCCGGTGGAGTCCTGGTGCCAAGGGATCCTTGTCGGTAATGCCGACGATCTCAATGGTGCCGATCTGATGGAGCACATCGAGCAGTGCGGTGCCTCCCCGGCCCGCGCCGACAATGGCCACTCTCATTGGACGCGGGGTGGGTGTCTGCTCGATTTCGATCCCTGGGTGGGCGTTGGTAGGAGAGGTGGCCGCCATGCCCTTCCCCTGTGATGTCATCCAGTCCATCATAGATGCGCCAATTCACGTTGTTCCATGGCACGAGCGACAGAGGCTTTCAGTTTTTCGCCTTCGACCGGCTTGACGAGATAGTCCACTACTCCCTGTCTCAGTAACGATGTAGCCATGTCTGTGTCCGGGAATCCGGTCAGAACGATCAACGGCACACGCGGATAGTGCTGGCGAAAGTAGGCAATTGCTTCGATACCGTTCACTTTCGGCATCCGGATGTCGCAGATAATGACGTCAAGGAGCAGCCTATTTTCACCCGAGTTGATGACTTCAATGGCTTTCTCTCCATTCTCTGCCTCAAGGACATCGTAACCGGCTTTCTGCAAAGTCATTCGGACGACCTTGCGAATGTCGGGTTCGTCATCGACGATCAGCACTCGACCATTGGTGCTTTCACCTCCAACGAAAAATCCGGACTTGAATTCGCTCATGGCGACCTCCTTGGTAAATAGGGTGGTGATATGTTTTGCTATCTACTATTGGCAAGGCCGATGCCGAAACAGGACGAAGGTGACCATGAAAATTTTCAATGGCTTGGTCCCTCCGAGTCGGTCGTTTCTGCAGGTACTGGCTCAAATGCACCACCACTATGCTGAAAACCACCGATAGAATGCACGTTGCGTTTCAGAGCGAATTTCGGCTAGGGTATTGAAAAAGCTAGGAGAGTGGAGCCCATGATTACATCCGATGTACTGACCGACTATATTCGCAAGCTTCTGCCGGACGCCGTCGTGACGGTGAGTGACCGTACGGGAACGATGGACCACCTCAAGGTGGTGATCGTCTCAGACGGGTTTCATGGGAAAAACCCCTTAGACCGGCATCGAATGATCTATCAAGCCTTAGACGTGCCGATGAAGGACGGACGTATCCACGCGCTCGAGCTAACTGCGCGCACCAGAGATGAGGCATAGGAGGAGACCATGGCCGACCAGATCGAAGAGGAAATCCAGAAGGAAGTGAAGGCCCATAAAATTTTGATTTACGGCAAGGGAACGAAAACCATGCCGATGTGCGGGTTCACCAGGGAAACCATGCAGTTCTTCGACAAGTATGGGTACCCCTACGAACTCATCGATGTTCTGTCGCAGCCGGCGAAGCGTGAAGCGCTCACGAAGATGACCAATTGGCCGACGCTTCCTAAGGTGTTTATCGGCGGCACCTTCTACGGAGATACCGACATCCTCGACCCGATGGCCGCCAAGGGCGAGATCGAACCGCTGCTGAAAAAAGCATTCGGGAAGTAGAGGGAGTCTCGGCTGGCGAACGGTGCGCGACTCGGTTGCGCCATCATGCGTTGAATCCAGACGGGTGACGAACTTCATTCTTTTCTCTTGGGTGCGACTGTAATGCTGCGACTCCCGTCGCAATGCCGTCGCACCCAATATCTCTTGCCTGCAGATTTAGCAATTCCCGCTATGGCGCGAACCTCACCGCGCATCCGTTCGATCCGAGACTGAGGAGGGTGATGGAAAAAGAGCAACGATGCTACTGCGTTGCAGTCTTCGAGATCGGATCGGAAATGTTTAGAACGGGGTTATCTCTTATGAAGACGCCGACTCTCACGATAGGGGTGCTTATCACGGTCATGTACCTGATCGCGACCGTGGGGTGTTCTTCTGCTAGTCCTCAGCGCAATCTTTTTGCTTGGGAACAGTCGCGGGTCGTTGATCTGACTCATTCATTCGGATCAGACACGATTGTTTGGCCCACGGAACAGGATTTTAAGCTTACAGTTCAGCATGCCGAGGATACGCCGGGTGGGTACTACTATGCGTCCAATCGTGTGGAGATGCCCGAGCATGGCGGTACGCACATTGATGCGCCGATCCACTTTTCAAAAGGAAAGCAGACGGTGGATCAGATTCCAATCGAGCGCCTAACCGGAGCCGGTGTCAGAATCGATATCGTTGAGCAGTGCGCTCGCGATCGGGATTACCGCGTGACTACTTCTGATCTCGAACGGTGGGAATCCGAGCATGGCCGAATTCAGGACCACGCCATCGTCCTGTTGAGTACGGGCTATGCCAGATTCTGGCCAGGTCGGAAGGACTATTTGGGAACAGAAGTGAGAGGGCAGGAGGGTGTACGCGCGTTGCATTTTCCTGGGCTGCATCCGGAAGCGGCAGCTTGGCTGGTGCGTGAACGGCGGGTGAAAGCCGTGGGGATCGATACTGCCTCAATCGACTATGGCCAATCGACCAAGTTCGAAACACACGTCGCGCTGCTATCACATAACGTGCCGGTGTTCGAGAATCTCTCCAATCTGCATGACCTGCCGGCCCGCGGCTTTGACGTCATCGCGCTGCCCATGAAAATCGCCGGTGGGACTGGTGGCCCACTGCGGATCATCGCGGTCGTTTTACCCTAACTTCTGCCCATCTACAGACTGGTCGCTCGCTTCTGTGATCCGGCGAGGTCGGTGCCTACCACGACGAGGGGACAACTTTTGGCCATTGGACTTTTCCTTATCGACGGGATTCTCAGACCAGAGAAAGCATGTTGATGAACCAGCTTTTAAATCCCAGAAGATTCATAACGGCTCATCGAATCCCTTGTTACAAGGGATTGACTTGTGACTCACACCCGCGTATGAGGCTGGCATGAGATGATCCAGAGCAGGATTTTAACGGGCGATATAACGCCATGGATAATCTTCTTGAACAAGATTGTCGAGGTCAAAAATGAAACGATATCAAGAGTTACGGCGCCTCCGTCGTCTCCAGAGTGAAATCGACTCAATCCGCCGTCAGTTAGCGATCAGTTCTCCGGGTGCAGTAGTTTATTCGTCACCGCTTCGCTCACTCGAAGATGAAATAGTCGTAGTTGAGGCTGACGGGATGGGTGGCGCGACAACTAGCGTGATCGAGGGAAACTACCCCATTGACTTCACCACGAAGTATGAAGAGCGATTTTCGTCTGAAGAAAAGGCTATTCGCAAGGCCGAGAATTTGGTGGGGCAGGTAGAGCTTCCCTAATGCCCAATGGCTGGCTGGATATCCCCTTCACAAAATATCCGGCTTGAATACTCTCGTCGGAATTCCTCGTATACAATTCGTAAAACCTTCTGTCTGTCTTCTTGATCATCAAAGTTCAAGGCAAGTTTTACGACATCCTCTTTCTTAAGGAGTTGGACCTTCATATCGACTAGGTACTTCTTCATTTCTTTTGAGACATCGTCAATAACCAGAACGACATTGCCGTTCTGAATCCGCTCGTTATCGAAGTTGCGCTTTAGTTCACCATATACCTGTGCGGCTTCTAGTTCGGTGTGGATACGAAGTTTTTTAACTTGGTAAACCACGCCAAAATTGGTTGAGAGATCAACTCCTTGATCATGGGCAGCAGTGCGTGTATCTCGATAGATCTTGCAAGCAAATTTTTCCAAGTGAACTTTCAACACGGCGAAACTAAAAATCTCAAAATTGGCCGGCGTTTTGCTGATCTGCTCGCGAATTAAGTTCAGAAATCGGGACATGTCAGCAGCCAGTGCCGTGCGAGTTCCCACATCATGAAGCGATGGAACAACTCCAAGACGGCTTGTTATGTGTTGTTCAATTCGCAACGGAATCCAATCAAGAATGGTTTTTGCGACATCTATGTAAGGAGGCAATAGCTTGTATCTTAGGTGCCCGACTGATTTCAGGACACCATAGCGAGACATTCGACTTCCATAAGCGTCGTAGTATTTCCCGCCGATATATACGTCATGGCCAAGAAATTCTTTCAATTCTTTAACAGCTGCCTTGTAGGCCGCTTCGATTTCAGAATCAGTGAATAGCTGCTTGCCTGTGGTTAGAAACTCACGTAGCAAGCCACTGGTGATAACTGGCATTATGGCTTTTGTCTGAGAGTTCTTAAGCATGCGGTCGATCTCATCCTTACAGAAAACTATCGCATCAACCGACTCTTTTCTCGATTTCTTGGCCATAGCTCAATGAACTAACACGAGTTTTTGACGTTGCGCGGGATTGAAACGAGGCTGAGGATACCGTGGTGAGGAATGAAGATCAAACAAGAAGAATCTTGTCAGGGCACTTGGTGTTGAGCACCTCTGAAGAGGGCCATTTCTTCATCTTACAGTGCTCTCAACCATGCTAGGGTACACTTTTTCATAGGTGGGCTTGAAGCATTCTGAAGCGACCTTGGCGGGGGAATGGGGATACACAGACGCGCGAGTGGGGCTAGACCGCAATGGCTTGTTTTGTTTCGTCCAGATGTTTTTGTAGATATGTCATGAATGGGGTGCCGCCGGTGCCTACCGCCGTGGGATTGGTTGCACTCGTCTGATGCTGGCGATTGATGTAGCTGTCAGCATAGCCGATGTGGATCTCCCGGAACTGTGCCAGCAGGCTAACGCAAGCACAATAGGCTGACCATAGTTCAGCGTGACTCTGCCTGCGATCATGGATATAGCCGGAAAGGACGGCGCGTCCTTGGCTATCAGTCTGGTTCTCTAATGCCTGAAGAAAGGCGCGGTGGCGGGGTGGCATATACTCCCGCATTTCTTGTAAGTACACCGTCAAAGGGTCAGGTGCATGACGAATGCCTAGTCCTGCGTCCAGACAAGGAACAATTGAGCTCTGCGCCCCGGTCTCGCCACGAAACTGTTGCGGCTGTAGCGCATAGGCTTCGACGTGGTCATAGATGAGACCGTCGGGCAGGGACGGACTATTCTTCCAACCGTGAATGTAGGGTCGCACGCGGGTGTAATACACATAGGGGTCGCAGCGCTCCTTCATGCGGAGCAACGTGTCCCGCATGGTGGTTTGTGCTGACGCCAAGTCTTGTAGCCCCAATAAAACCGCATCGTTCTTTCCTTTCGAGGCTCCGTTAATCGCTCGCAGCAGGCCTTCCAAGCCAGGACCAGCCTGTCGCTCGATCTGGATGTGAACGACGACGAACCACTCTTCATCCAGCCCACCGAGAAAATTTTGCAGCAGCACGATGTTGTCGAGCTGAATGTGTTTTGTTCCGTCAAGCCTGCGCCAGTTGTCCAGCGCATAGGAGGCGTAGGAAAGTACCGGTGGACGGCCGAGCTTCTGAGCTATCTCGTACCAAGGCCTTGCGAGGTGGGAGGGGAGCTTGACGGCCGGTTGCCCCGGCGTTTCCCAGACGTAGGCATGCCCGGCGAATGAAAGAATCCGCATTGCCGCTCGATATTCCGCCTCATGCCAACTCGATGGAGTGGATGGGAGCAACGATGGTTGTTCGTCGATAAACTGCCGGACCTGGCGCGTGCTCAGCAGCTTCGGCATCTCACGGCTCAGATGGTTCAGCACCGGACAGTCGGGCAGAGTTTCGCAAGGATCCGACGGCAGGAATCCTCGCTCAGGAGAGATGTCAAAATCTTCAAGCGACAACGGCTGGGGTATTGAGGACTTCACGGAGACTCCTTGCCCACACTCTACCATTCCTCGACAGGATTGCAATCGGCCTCAAAAACAAAAAGGCCGCCTTCTCAGGCGGCCTATTCTTTTTCTCTCCTCCGCAGGTGCGGCGCGCAAGTGCCGTCTCTTTCTTCGCTCTTCTCCCAGGTGGGCCTGAGACTTTCTGGAGCGACCTTAGCGAAGGAATGGGGACCCACCGAGCCGCCGGAGATGTGAAAGCTGGAACTGACTGAAGGACTGCGGTCGCTGTCGAAGCGACCGCAGATGAAGGAATTCCAGAAGGTTCGCATCGCAGAAAGCCGGAAGGGTCATTCCGAGAGCTTGGGAGCGACAGCGAGTCTCAGGCCCGCCGTTATGTCCCCATTTCCCAGGATGCGAGATACTTCTTCTGTTCCGCCGTCAATGTGTCGATCGACATGCCCATGCCGGCCAGCTTGAGCCGAGCGATTTCTTTGTCGATGGCCGGAGGCACGGGATAGACCTTCTTTTCGAGCTGTTTGTAATTCTTGACGATATGCTCCGCGCTGAGTGCTTGGTTGGCAAAGCTCATGTCCATGACGCTGGACGGATGCCCCTCGGCGGTGGCGAGATTGACGAGCCGGCCTTCGCCGAGCAAACTGACACGATGACCGTTCTTCTTGAGCGTAAATTGCTCGACTCCCGTACGGACCACCCGGCGCGTGCCGGCCAGTTTTTCGAGGGCAGGAATATCAAGCTCCACGTTGAAGTGCCCGCTGTTGCAGACGATGGCGCCGTCCTTCATGGCGGCAAAGTGTTCGCCTCGGATGACATGGATGTTGCCGGTGACGGTCACGAAGAAATCACCGACCGGGGCGGCTTGTTCCATCGGCATCACCCGGAAGCCATCCATGACGGCTTCAAGACCTTTTAACGGGTCTATCTCGGTCACGATCACGTCGGCCCCCATGCCCTTGGCCCGCATGGCGATGCCGCGCCCGCACCAGCCATAGCCGACAACAACGACGACGGATCCGCAGACCAGGCGGTTCGTGGCGCGCACGATGCCGTCCATGGTGGATTGTCCAGTGCCGTAGCGATTGTCGAACATATGTTTGGTATCGGCATCGTTGACGGAAATCACTGGAAACTTGAGGACCTTCTTTTCGGCCATGCTGCGCAACCGGATCACACCGGTGGTTGTTTCTTCCGTGCCCCCAATCACGTTCCGCAACAGTTCTTTTCGCTTGGAATGCAGGTGCGAGACAACATCGGCTCCGTCATCCATGGTGACATGTGGGCGGTGAGCGATAGCCGACTCGATGTGGCGATAATACGTGGCGTTGTCTTCGCCCTTGATCGCAAAGGTCGGGATGCCTTCATGTTGTACCAATGCCGCAGCAACATCGTCCTGGGTGCTGAGAGGGTTCGAGGCACAGAGGCGGACATCGGCACCGCCGGCTTTCAGCGTGATAGCCAGGTTCGCCGTTTCAGTGGTCACATGCAAACAGGCTGTGACGCGAACGCCCTTCAGCGGCTGTTGTCGTTTAAAGCGCTTCCGAATCAACCGCAATACGGGCATCGTTGCTTCAGCCCACTCGATCTTCGATCTGCCTTGGTCCGCCAGCTTGATATCTCTGACATCGTAATCCACGCCACCCTCCTTCTAAGAAATGCTCATCGACATCCGTCAGTGGTTAATGGTTCTCATGCGCCATCATGAAAAGGGGGACGGGTGGAGAACCCGTCCCCCTTTGCCGACGTTCTACGTTCCGGACACTTACAGGCCGGCGTCCTTGCGCAAGGCCTTCGTCTTATCGGTTTTTTCCCATGTGAACTCAGGCTCGTTGCGTCCGAAGTGTCCGTACGCCGCCGTCTTGCGGAAAATCGGCCGCCGGAGCTTGAGATGATCGATGATGCCCCGGGGAGTCAAAGGGAAATGCTTGCGCACGAGTTTGTCGAGAATATCGACCGACACTTTTTCTGTGCCCTTGGTGTCGACGAGTACGGACACGGGATCGGCGACCCCGATCGCATAGGCCAGCTGCACTTCGCACTTGTCGGCCAAGTCGGCGGCCACGAGATTTTTGGCAATATAGCGGGCCATATAGGAGGCGGATCGGTCCACCTTTGTGGGATCCTTGCCCGAAAAGGCACCGCCTCCGTGGCTGCCATGGCCACCATAGGTGTCGACGATAATCTTGCGGCCTGTGAGGCCTGTGTCGCCCATTGGACCACCGACCACGAATCGACCCGTCGGGTTGATGTGATGTTTGACGCCGGTTGGATCATAGAGACCCTTGGGCATCACGGGCTTGATGACTTTTTCCATGATGTCGCGCTCAATCTGCTTGTTGGTCACCTCAGGGCTGTGTTGCGTGGAGACGACGATCGTATCGATCCGCACGGGCTTGCCGTTTTTGTATTCGACCGTCACTTGGGATTTTCCGTCCGGCCGCACCCACTTCAGAATGTTCTTTTTGCGCACCTCTGCCAGACGCTTGGTCAGCCGGTGAGCCAAGACGAGCGGCATCGGCATGAGCTCATCCGTCTCATTGGTGGCGTAGCCGAACATCAAGCCCTGATCGCCGGCACCTCCGGAATCCACCCCCATCGCGATATCGCCGGACTGCTGGTGAATGGCGGTGAGTACCGAGCAGGTATGAAAGTCGAATCCCCACGATGCATCGCAGTAGCCGACGTCTTTGATGACATCTCTGATAATGTCCGGTATTTCGACATAGGCCTTGGTGGAAATTTCTCCCGCCACAAAAGCGATACCGGTGGTCAGGATCGTTTCGCAGGCGACGCGGGAATATTTATCCTGAGCAATGATGGCGTCCAAGATGCCGTCGGAAATCTGATCGGCGATTTTATCCGGGTGTCCTTCAGTGACCGACTCTGAAGTAAACAAGAAATTGTCTCGCATATGCCCCTCGTGGGTTCAGGTTATGGAATACCAGCGTTGCAATGTCTGCTGATGGTGGATGTGACGAGTGGTGCCGATTGACAAACCACGCACAAACCTCGGCAATTCTAGAGAGATCAATCGGCTTTGTCCATCACTTCGATTGTAGGGGGAAGAGATTTATCACTCGCCGTTTGCTTGACTCAGGTTTTTGCGGACTTGTAACATATCCTTCGCTGCAAGGGCATCTGTCGATAGCTGAATAAGAGAGCTGGATCGTAGCGGCTCCGGCTATTTTGATGGCAGGCGAAGATTGTGTCCATCTGTGTATTGGCATGAAACTTCATCGAGCGGCTTTGGTTTGTCTATTCATGGTGGTTGGGACGTTGTGCACGGCATCTTTCTCCGAAGCAGAATCACCCCAATTAAAGAAGCGGCCGGGTTTCGAACGAGGTGTCGTTCAAGTCGGTGACGAAGCGCCGAATTTCACGCTGCGCGACCTGACCGGCAATGTCATGACCTTGTCTCAGCTTAGGGGGAAAGTCGTCCTACTCAATTTCTGGGCGACCTGGTGCGGGCCGTGCCGTGTCGAGATGCCGGCGATGGAACAGCTGTATAGAACGTTGCCGCGAAGGGAGTTCGAGATCCTGGCGGTGTCGACGGATCCACAGGGTGCGGCGGTCACCCGTCCGTTCCAGCGAGAAATGGGGTTCACCTTTCCCATTCTTCATGACTCGGAATATCGCGTGGGCTTGGCGTACGGCGCTCGAACGATCCCGATCACGTTCATGGTCGATCGTCGGGGTATCGTGCGACAAAAGATTTTCGGTGCACGTGATTGGGACTCACCGGAGGCTCGTGACTTGATTCATGAACTGATGAAGTCGTAGCCATGACACAATCCATCCCACAGATTTCGCTCATTGCCGCCTTTTCGGCGGGGCTTCTTTCGTTTGTGTCGCCATGCGTGCTGCCGTTGGTGCCGAGCTATATTTCCTACATTACCGGCCTGTCGGTTGAGCAACTGACGGACGCATCCGAACGGGTGAAGTTCAAGAAGGCGATCGTCTTGAACTCGTTGTTGTTTATTCTGGGATTTTCATCGGTCTTCATTGCGTTCGGCGCCTCGGCCAGCTTTTTCGGCCAGCTCCTGATCTCCCATCAAGACCTGATTCGCCGCATTGGTGGCGTGTTGATTATCGTGTTCGGGCTGTATCTGCTCGGGATTCTGAACCTAAAGTTCTTAAAAATGGAGCATCGGTTCCAGTTTCGCAATAGGCCGGCAGGGTATCTGGGGTCGTTCTTGATCGGTGTCGCGTTCGCCGCCGGTTGGACTCCCTGTGTCGGGCCGGTGTTGGGGTCCATTCTCCTCTATGCCAGTACGACCGACTCTCTTCTTAATGGAATCGTGTTGCTGGCATTTTATTCGTTCGGGTTGGGCCTGCCGCTGTTCCTCACGGCATTGGGCGTCGATCGGTTCCTCGCCTATTTCAAAGAAGTGCGAGCCTATCTGTGGGGCGTTTCGACCGTGAGTGGCGTCATGCTGGTCCTCGTCGGCGTGATGATTTACGCCAATTCGCTCACCATGGTGACAAGTTTTTTAGAGCGATACGGGATCGGCTGGTATCTAGGCCAGTAGACGGTCATCCACAATAAACTTTCAGTAACCAGTCTCCTCCAGCCGAACGAGATTGCGCTGAAACCCAGCACCTCAATCCATTTTTTGGAATTTTAGGCTGTCTATGTGCTGACAGCTAATTGAGAGGTTAGCACCAAGCGCCAAGACGGCAGGGTGTAAAGCCTTGTCCCAGCGTGGTGGCAGCGGAAGCGCCGAATGACTCGAGCGACGGAGGAATGCCGAGCGTTCCGATTGCCGATGGACTAGCGGCCGGCCGATTGCTTCGGACCATCCCTGGGCCGGCGTCGGAAAGGGGGACCGATTCCGACTTCTGAGCAAGGAGCGTATTTGGTTGGGCCCCGCCGATTTTCTCCAGCAAGCTCTTTCCAGCCTCGGAGGTCGTACTGTTCGGATATTTTTCCGCCAATACGATTAGATCCTCCCTTGCCCAATCGTCGGCTCCCATTTCATGGTGAGCCTTAGCGAGGGAGTACAAGGCTTCGGCGGCGGCGGGCTTATCAGGATAATTTTTTAAGATTTGCTGGAACCGATGCGTGGCAGCCAGGTAGGAGCCTCGTCGGTAATAGAATTGTCCCACGAAGAGATGCATCTGAGCCATCCAATCGTGGCATTCCTCGAGTTTTTGCTGAGCTTGGTTATCATAGCGGCTGCCGGAAAATTCTTTTCTCATCTGCTCAAATGCCGCAATGGCCTTTTGCATCGGTTCAGGGTCACGATCGATGGTTCTCGCCATCTTAAAATGAATTTCACCGATCCTAAATGCCGCGTACGGGGCCAGAACGTGATTATGATGGAGTTCCATGAAGTGTTTATACTCGACTAATGCCTCCGCATACTCTTCTTTCTCAAAATACGCCTCCCCCCGCTTCATGATGACGTTGGGGTGGTAGTGGTTTTCAACCGTATCTCCCAGAAAAATTTGCTCGTCGGTGCCACTCAGAGCTTTCTTGATCCCGCTTCGCACGTCGCCGGGCGAGAAATCGCCAGAGCATGAAACCATGAACAACGAGCCAACGCCGAGCCACGTCGCCAGGCATAAGCCTGATGATCTTGATAACGGACTGGAACTGATTCGAATGGATCGAGGATGCATTGGGATATAGAGATAGCAAGGATATGGGCAAAAAGCAATGACACCGGCGGTTTGCGGGCACTTTAGTTGACCTACCCCCTCATGCTCCCTATAATCGCGGCCCACGTTGGGCGTACGCACAATTTTGTTCGTCTAGATGATGTGGTTAGGGACATGATTCGAGTAAGGGTCATTGGAACAGGGAGTTATCTCCCTTCCCGGGTCGTACCCAACGAAGAGATAGCTCCTAAATTGAGACTGTCCCCAGCGCGAATCCAACGGCTGACCGGTATTCGAACCCGTCGTTGGGCTGAAGATCACGAGGCGTCTTCCGATATGGCCATTGTGGCGGGACGCCGGGCACTTGATGCCGCGGATTGCGCGGCTTCTTCCATCGATGCCATCATTCTTTCCACGACCTCTCCTGACATGGCGTTTCCTTCAACAGCCTGCTCGGTCCAACGAGGATTGGGATGTAGACAAGTGGGGGCATTCGATGTGTCTGCCTCCTGCTCGGGATTCTTATACGGGCTTTCAATGGCACAGGCCATGATTCAGAGCGGACAGGCCAAGACCTGTCTTATTGTGGCCTCTGAGGTCAAGTCTCGATCGCTCGACCTTCAGGATGAAGCGACGGCGCTGTTGTTCGGTGACGGGGCTGGAGCCGTCATCCTACGGGGGGAAGAGGACCGAAGCCCTGAGTGGCGAGGAATTCTTGGGATCAAGTTGTATGCCGATGGGTCACACCATGGACTCATTCGAGTCCCGGTCGGAGGATCACGGACGCCCTTGTCATCCGACGGATTGCGCAATCAGGAGCATACGCTTCGCATGCAGGGAGCCTCGCTCTTTCGGATAGCCGTTCGCCGGATTGAACAGGCCGTGCTGGAGATCGTGAAAGAATTCGGCATCTGTCCAGGAGATCTCAAACAGGTTGTCCTCCACCAAGCGAACGGTCGAATCTTGTCTCACGTTGCCGATCGCTTGGGTATCGACCGAAGCAGATTGGCATCAGTGATCGAACGCTATGGCAACACCTCTTCAGCGTCTCTTCCGATCGCGCTCGATGACGCGGTTCGCGGCGGGAACATCTCACCGGGTGATCTGGTTCTGCTCGGCAGTTTCGGCGGTGGACTGACTTGGGCAACGGGGCTCGTACGATGGTAAAGACGTGGATCGAACGCGATGCTCGTCCCGTCGCTCATCATCGACGCATGCATGTGCAGCAGGAGTGTGAGAGATGATTTTCGGCCTGCTTCCCAAAGAAGAAGCGTTTTTTGAGATGTTCAAACAAGCGGCCCACAATGTCATTGAGGGCAGCCGTCTGCTCAAGGAGCTGATGGAGGATTATACGAACGTTCAGCAGAAGATCCAGCGAATCAGGGACGTGGAACATGTCGGAGACGGGATTACGCACGACATCGCCTTGCGCCTCAATCAGACCTTTCTGACTCCTCTTGACCGTGAAGATATCCACGATCTGGCCAGCGCATTGGATGATATTCTCGACGCGGTGGAAGCGGTGGCGGAGCGGTTCGCCATCTACAAGCTCGCGCAGCCGACCGAGAGCGCGATTCGGCTGGCCGATATTCTCTATCGAGCGTCCGTCGCGGTGGGCCGTGGGGTCGATCATATCGCCATGTCCCATGAGGAAGTGAAGGAATACAGTGTGCAGGTGAATAGCCTGGAGAACGAAGCTGATCGTGTGTCGCGCGATGCCATTTCAGAGTTGTTTGAGAACGAGACGAATCCGATCGCCGTCATCAAGTGGAAAGAGATTTATGAAACCTTCGAGGAAGGGACCGATCGGTGTGAGGATGTCGCCAACGTGATCGAGCGCATTGTGCTCAAGCAGACCTAGTCGTCCATGAATGGACCCCCGGCCACGACGTTTATGTCTCCTCAAGCCCTCCGCGCGAATGGTCGTCAGATAGGCCAGTAGTATTTCAATCGAACCATGACTGAACTCAGCGGCATACTTCTTGTGACGGTGGTGTTGGCGCTCCTGTTCGACTTTTCAAATGGGTGGCATGATTGCGCCAATGCCGTGGCGACGGTCGTTTCCACCCGTGTGTTAAGCCCCATCGCCGCGGTGCTGTTGGCCGGAGTGTTGAATGTCGCCGGAGCCTTCTTTTCGACGGCCGTGGCGAAAATGATCGGTGGAGGCATCGTCTTTCCCGACGTGATCACGAACACGGTGGTCGCCGGAGCGATGGGCGGGGCGATTCTCTGGAATTTTCTCACGCTGATGCTGGGACTGCCGACCAGTTCGTCTCACGCGCTGATCGGTGCACTCGTCGGCTCGGCGGTGGCCCACGGCGGCTGGGCAGTGGTTCAGTTCAATGGTCTGCGGAAGGTTCTCGAAGCCATGATTCTTTCCCCCCTTTTGGGGTTCGGGATAGGATTTCTCCTGATGGTCCTGGTCAGCTGGGCCTTTTTTCGGGTTCATCGGGGTGTTGCGACAAAGATATTCAGTCGACTTCAGATCATTTCGGCCAGCTTCATGGCATTCAGCCATGGGGCGAACGATGCTCAGAAAGTGATGGGTGTCATCACACTTGCCCTCGTGGCGTCCGGCCACTTGACGTCGACCGAAGTGCCGACGTGGGTAATCGTGGCCTGCGCGTTGGCGATGGGGCTCGGAACAACAGTCGGCGGTTGGCGGATTATCCGGACCATGGGGATGAAGATGGTGAAGCTTGAACCGGTTCATGGATTCTGCGCTGAGACGGCAGCGGCTTCGGTTTTGCTGTTCACCGCGCACTTCGGTCTTCCGGTCAGCACGACCCACACCATCACTTCAGCGATCTTAGGCGTTGGATCGACCAAGCGTCTGTCCGCGGTTCGATGGGGAGTGACGAGCAAAATCTTCTCGGCTTGGGTATTTACATTACCCGGCGCCGCGCTGTTGGGAGCGGGTGTCTATGCCCTGCTTGCTTCGTTCATGTGATGGAGGCTTCGGGCTGTGGTACTGAGTGGAAGACGGACCACGAATCGACTCCCTTGAGGATGATTTGCTTCGACCCACACCTGTCCTCCGTGCCCCTCAACGATATGCTTTACGATCGCCAGTCCGAGTCCTGTCCCTCCCAACTCTCGTGAACGGGCTTTGTCGACGCGGTAAAACCGTTCGAAGACACGAGGCCGGTCCTCTTCGGGAATACCGATTCCGGTATCGGCGACGCTGAGCTCGATCGCTTTGATCGGCGGATCGGCACGCTCGATCAGGGGAGCGAGCGTGCCGCTGACCGTAATGGTCCCCCCCGCCGGGGTATATTTGATGGCGTTATCGAGGAGATTGGTCAAGACTTGCACGAGCCGGTCTTCATCACCCGCCACCGGAGGGAGCGATGGATCGACCACTGTGACGAGCCGGTGACGATTTTTATCGGCGATCGGTGTGATCATCGACAACGTCCGGTCGATGACGGAACGCAGTTCCAGCGGTTCTTCCTTTAACGAGACACCGCCTGATTCGATTTTCGACAGTTCGAGCAAATCTTCAATGATGAGATTCAGCCGATCGCTTTGCTTGAGGATGATTTCCAAGAATTTCATAGAGGCGGAGGGATCGTCTTTGGCGCCGTCAAGCAGCGCTTCGACGTAGCCCTTGATCGAAGTGAGTGGGGTTCGAAGCTCATGAGAGACGTTCGCCACGAAGTCTTTCCGTATCTTTTCCAGGCGTCGCAACTCGGTAATATCGTGGAATACCAATACCACACTGGCCTCGTTGTCCCGTTCACCTCCTGCAGGGGCGGCTTCAATCTGAAGGCATCGCCCGCTCAGCGGCAGCACAATTTCATCCTGATGATGTGTGCACGATCGTAAAATGGCCGTCACCAGGTCGTTGAGCTGTTGATGACGGAAGAGTTCGGCGCAGGGTCGTCCCCGAGCCTCCACGCGGGAGATGCCGAACATGCGTTCCAAGGCGGGATTGATCTGCAACACGTGGCCGCGAGAGTCCAACACCATCACGCCTTCGACCATCGAGGTCAGCACGGCAAGCAGCTGGGCACGGTCTTCCGAGAGTTCATCGATCTTGGCGTGAAGCTGCTCCGCCATGTGATTGAGCGTCGAGGCCAGGAGGCCGACTTCATCTTGCGCGGTCGTTCTGACGTGAAATGTCTGGTTGCCGGAACTGAATTGGCGGGCGGCCGACGCGATGTCCGAAAGGGGTTTGGTGATGCTGTGAGCCAGCCAGACGCTCAGCGTCAGGGCGACGAGGAAGGCGACTCCGAGCGCGAGAAAGAGCCGTTGCTGCAGTTCAGCGATCTCATGATCCAGGACGAACATCGGAAGGCCGACGCGCACCACGAGCGGCGATGCAACCTGTGATGGCTGCATGAGGATGGCGCGATACACCGTCCGTTCACCGGTCGTGTGGCTAGGGCGGATGTCCCCTCCATGTCCTGCGGAAAGGGTCTGTTGGATTTCGGGCCGAGACTTGTGATTCTCAACGGCGGACAAGTCGGCATCTCGTACGGCGCTATCCGCGAGCACAGTTCCGTCCGCGGCAACCAGCGTCACACGGGCAGAGGCTCGGTTGCCGAGGTCGCGCGCCGTCTCTTGCAAGGAGGAAGAGGTCGGATGTGAAGCAGATGAGTGAAACAGCGGTTGAAAGCCGTATTCGACAAGCTTGGTTTTTGCCTCCAGCGCATCACCGAATTGCGTGAGGTAGCGCTGTTCGAGGGATTGAACCGTCATCACACCGGCAATCAGCAACCCACAGGCGACCGCCACGAGCGTACCGAACGCCACTTTCCAACGAATCGACCAGGTCATCCTGACACGTCGAGATCTTTAAGTTTATATCCCAATGATTTTACAGACACGATGGCCTCTTCGAGAAGCGGCAGCTTCTGTTTCAACCGGCGGATGTGCACGTCGACCGTTCTGGTCGTGCCGTAGTAATCGTAGCCCCACACGGCATTGAGCAGAACTTCTCTGGTCAATACGCGACCGCGATGCCGAAGGAGGTGTTCAAGCAGACCGAATTCCTTCGCCGTCAAGGGCACCTCTTGTATACCGAGGCTGACCTCATGCCGGCCCAGATTCATCGTGAGCGTACCATACCGGTACAGATCAGGCTCAGAAGAAGGTGCGCGTTCGACTCGACGCAGCAGGGCTTTCACGCGGGCGACCAGTGCCTTGGGGCTGAACGGCTTGGTCACATAATCATCGGCGCCCAACTCAAGACCGACAATCGTGTCCGACTCTTCGGCTTTCGCCGTCAGCATGAGGATGGGGAGCATGGCGGTTTCGGAAACGGAGCGGAGGCGTTTGCAGACTTCGAGCCCATCCATTTCAGGCAACATCAGATCGAGGACGACCAGATCGGGTTTGTCCTCTTTGACTTTCTTCAAGGCTTCGAGTCCGCTTGTCGCTGTGACAGGTCGAAATCCCTCTTTCTCCAAATAGTGCTTGACGAGTTGCAGAATATCCTGCTCGTCTTCAACGATGAGAATTTTCTTGTTATTGGTGAAGCCCATAGCACTTCAGCGTACGGGGGAGGAGAGAGAGAGTCAACCGAACCGGGACAAGTTTTCCAACCCCGTTTCCCACGACAAGAGGTTATTTATACGCCACCGCCGCGCTTGAAGACCCGGCCAGATGAATGGTCTCGAATCGTGTGAAGCCGACCTCGCCACACCACCGGCGGAAGTCGGCGCCGGAATAATCGAACGCATCGCCGAATTCGATGAGCATGTTGAGCGACATCAGCAGCCCTTGCACGTTCTCACGACGGGCATCATCGATCAACGCTTCGATGGCCACCAGTGCGCCGCCTGGCGGCAACGCATCGTACGCTGATCGGATCAGGTGCATCTTTTTCTCCAGATTCCAGTCATGCAGGATCATGCCCATCGTGACGATATCGGCTTTCGGTAGCCGGTTCTTGAAGAAGTCGCCGGCTGCCGTGCTCACGCGACGCTCTAAGCCGGCGGCGACGATATGTTTCTTCGCGATCGGTTCGACGACCGGCAGGTCGAAGCTGGTGCACGTGAGATGAGGGTTCCGTTTCGCGACTTCAATGCTGAGCAGACCGGTCGCGCCGCCGACGTCGCAGAGGGTCCGGAAGTTCGAGAAGTCAAACTTCTCTGCGAACGCTTCGAAATTGATGCGCGAGGCGCCGATCATCGCACCCATAAATTGTTCCAACCTGGGGAGATCCGAATAGAGCTCCTCAAACATCCCCTTCTGTCCGTGCGTCACCTCGTTTTGCGGCCGCCCCGTCCGCAACGCTTCGGGTAGATCGTTCCAAAATTTGAACAGCCTTGCATTGAGCATCACCAAAATTCCCCCGATGTATCGCGGACTCTCCGCATCGAGGAACATGGCGCCGTCTGGTGTGTTGAAATACTTGGCCTGGGAGCCGTCACCATCGCGGTCGAGAAACTTCATCGCCACGAGGGCGTCAAAAAAGTCGGGATTCGCGCGGGGGTGGAATTGCAATTCCTTGCCCAACTCAGTCCCGGTAAGACGGCGACCGGCAAGTTTTGTGAATAGGCCGACCTCGACGGCCGTGAGCAAGACCTTGGAGCCCCAAAAACCAAAGGCGGTCTGCAAAATGGAAGAGGGGTTTGGCGTTGTGTTCATACAAAAACAATGTCCTTGTCAGCGGTTACCGGTCATTGGGGATTTTCATCCGGCAGTCAGCTTACTTCTCCCGCTCAAACGTCCACGAGAAGCCCGCAGACATCGATGAATACCCGTACATTGCCCGTCGTATCCTTGCGCGCGACCGAGAAGATGAGGTCGGACTGGGGATCTGCGTAGAGAATTGCCACCTGGCTTCCGAAAAACCTCGCCGGGAATTCTGGTTCCTCTATCCCAGAAATGCCGGTGGGCGCAATGGGATAGATGCCGACTCTGGAGCGTGTCATCACGTGAACGGCGTAGAAGAGTGGTTGATTCTGGTGTCCGAAACCATTGATACCGAGATATTGGGTGTGGAATCGTTTCTTTCTGGGAACGGTCACGATGACGGTTTCCTTGGTACTTTCTCCATCACTCAGATTGACGACCGCTCCAGTTTGAAAAGGTCGCTGAGCCATCTGTGGCACCTCCTTTGACCAAAGGAAACAAAGAGCGAAGCGTTTCAGTTGCCACTAGGATATGAAGCCTCGGCAGATTCCTGGAAATGCCCCGCTCCCGGCTATTTCTTCTTCACCACTCGTGTAACTATCCGTTCGGCACGGCCGATGGCCTGGCCCAGAAAGGTGCCGACGGCTTTGCCGACTTTCCTTGCCTGACGACTGGTGGGTGAGGACTTCGCCGTCTTGATCCCTTTCTTGAGCCGACGGCGCGATGTGGACACGGTATCAGCAACGGTTTTCTTAAGTTGACGAGCCGTTGCGCCTGCCTTGCCTCGAAGAGCCTTTCCCTTTCGCACAAGCTGCTTTCCAGCAGCGGCAACTTTTTCAGCAGATGTCTTTTTCATAATGACCTCCTAAGAATTTGTACCGTCCGACCGACCCGCAACATAACAAGCCTGTATCAGACGAGCAAGGACTCCGATGGCAGATCGTCTAATTTTTCAATTTGGTCTTTTTGGGTTTGGCGATCCTTGTATTGAAGTATTGAACGATAACTCCAGCACATTCTGTACGACGGGCGTTGGTTACCGGACCTTTTAACCTCACATCAATGATCGATGTTCGGACTTCTACGAGGCAATTCTGTTGACGGAGTCGGTTAATCTGACGTATCGTGAGCCTCACTGACAGCACGACCTTGTAGAGCCTGGTCGAAGGAGCTACGACGACTATGAAAATCTATCTTGCCAATCCCCGTGGATTTTGTGCCGGTGTCGATCGGGCGATCGATATCGTGGACTTGTCTCTTAAGAAATACGGCGCACCCATTTATGTTCGTCACGAGATCGTCCATAGCCGCCATGTCGTGAATTCGCTCCGGCAAAAGGGCGCGGTCTTCGTGGAGGAGTTGAACGAAGTCCCGGAAGGGTCTGTTGTGATCTTCAGCGCACACGGCGTGGCGAAGTCGGTCTGGGAAGAGGCGAATCAGCGTCGTCTCCATGTGATCGACGCGACCTGCCCGCTGGTGATCAAAGTCCATAACGAAGTCAACCGCGATTATACACAAGGATACGATTTGATCCTCATCGGTCACGCCGGCCACCCGGAAGTGATCGGGACGCTGGGTCAGATCCCCGACAAGTTTCACTTGGTGTCGTCGGTCAAAGATGTCGAAGAGCTGAAAGTGGAGAACACGGTCAATCTTTCGTATGTCACACAGACGACGCTGAGCGTGGATGAATGTCGGGACATCGTCGGCGCGCTGCATCAGCGGTTTCCGAATATCAAGGGTCCGCATCAGGAAGATATCTGCTATGCGACGCAAAACCGACAGAATGCCGTCAAAGAATTGTCCCGCTTGGTAGATGTCATTCTAGTCATCGGGTCGCCGAACAGCTCCAATTCCAATCGTCTACGCGAACTGGGAGAGCAGTGCGGGATTCCTTCTTATCTCATCGATTCAGCCGCCGACATCGATCCGGCGTGGCTGCAAGGAGCCAAGGCAGTCGGGATTGCCGCCGGTGCTTCTGCTCCGGAAATTCTGGTCACGGAAGTGGTCGCATTTCTGAGGGCGTCGGAACCGTCCGATGTTGAAGAACTCACGGTGATCGAGGAAGACGTTGAATTTCTCCTGCCAAAGGAACTCGTCCAGATAGAATCGTCGAAGAAGCCGGTCGGCAGCATCGCCGGCTAGCTGGCGTTGCCATCCTCGTATATTCCCCAAATGACCCTATCAATGGCCCTATATATTGTAGGGCCATATAAGTTATTACACTACACAATGTGGTTTGTTTTTGATTTCTCAAAACCCTTGTGGTACAAGGACCATCGTTTGGTAATTCTCAGAGATAACGCTGCGTGTGTGCGTAATTTAGGGTGACCTAATGCATTTGAAATCGTTGAACATGTTGGGTTTCAAGTCGTTCGCTGAGGCCAAGATCGAATTTCCCGAGGGAGTCACCGCGATCGTCGGGCCGAATGGGAGCGGAAAGAGCAATGTCGTCGATGCCATCCTGTGGGTGTTGGGCGAGCAAAGCACCAAGACGCTCAGAAGCGAAAAGATGGAGGATGTCATTTTTAACGGCACCGAACTCCGAAAGCCTTTAGGGATGGCCGAGGTGTCGTTGGTGATTGGCGGGCTTGATCCGGCGATGATGAAACTGGATGGAGGCTCGGGACTTCCGAACGAGCTGACTGAAGCACAAGAGATGATGATTACCCGTCGTTTGTATCGCAACGGCGAGAGCGAGTATCTCATCAACAAGATTCAGTGCCGGTTAAAAGATATTCGTAGCTTGTTGCTCGACACGCGGGCGGGGAGTAAAGGGCACACCGTCATCGCTCAGGGCCAGATCGATCAGATTTTGAATGCGTCGCCGCAAGATCGGCGCGAGCTCATCGAGGAGACCGCCGGTATCGTTCGGTATAAGAAACAAAAGGCTGAGGCGCTGCGGAAGCTGGAAGCAACGCAGCAGAATCTTCTCCGTGTCCGAGACATCGTGGCGGAGGTCAAGAAGCAGCTCAATTCGTTGGAACGCCAAGCTCGCCAGGCGCGCACCTTTCAGACGTTGCAGGGGGAAGCGCGTGGAATCGAAGTGACATTGTTGACCAGGGAATTCAGAGTATTGCGACAGGCCTTGCAGGAGGCGGAGACTGAGGTTTTGAACCTGGATCAACAAGAATCTGAGAAGACAGCAGAACAGGCTCGGCTCACCACCGATCTCGAACAGGCTCGCCTTGATGCAATTGCGACCGCCGATTCCATCGGGAAGATTCGTGAGGAGCTGGCGGCGGTCGAACAACAGCAGGCCCATGCGCTGACGGCGGCGGAGGTCGAACGAAACCGAGGGCTCTTGTTCGGCCAACAACAGGTACAGGAATCGGCTGAACTGGAAGAACTGGTCAGATCACAAGAGAATCTGGCCGCCGCGCTTCAAACCATCGAGTCGTCATTGACGGCGATCGAGGAGGAGATGACGATTCGGGATCGGGCTCTCGGGGAACTCGAGGAGGAGATGACGCGCTTGCTCCACCAACGGGTTGCGGCCGTCGCGGAGGAGGAACGAGGGCGACAAGACGTCCTGCAACTGACTGTTCTCGTCGCGAATACCGAACAAGGCATCTCGCAATTGGCCAAGCGAATGGAAGATCTTGCGGGCCGTGGAACTCGCTTGTCGTCGGAGCGAGACGAACTGCGGAGTCAACGTGAAGCGTCGATCGATCGCCATGAAACCTTGCGCAAGGAATATGGAGAGGCGGATCGCCTTGTCTCGCAACTACGGACGGAACGACGAACCGTGCAAGAAGAGGCCGCCCAAGCTACCGGCGGTCTCCAGTCGTTGGATCAGGTGATCTTACGACGTTCGGAAGAGCTGGCCGGGGTGGATTCGCGTCTTGAGGCGTTGCAGAGTGTGGTTCGTGAGGAGATGGGGTACGGTCCGCAAGGGGCCCAGCAAGGTCCCGCCTTGAAGTCGTGTGATGGAGTGCGGGATGCGGTGGCCGAATGGCTGGTGATTCCGTCGGGGATGGAACGGGCGGTTGAGACGGTGTTGGGGGAACGTGTTCGTGGGTGGTTTGTGGATGAACCGTCCGTCGGGCGGCGGTTGATCCGTTTTCTCCAAGAGGAGGCGCTGGGGCGGGGCAGTTTTATTCCGCAGCGCCCGCGATGGGAAGGCGGACGTGCCCATGACTGGTGGCCGTCGATAGCAGCGCAGCCGGGCGTCGTCGGGCTCGCTGTGGATCTAGTCCAAACCGATGCCGCCCGAACGGCGGCTCGCGATGCGCTGTTCGATCGCGTCGTCATTGTTCGATCATTGGACCAGGCGATGCAGTTGTGGGAGCAACATGCGTGGAGCGCTCCGAACGGTCCCATCCTGGTGACTCTGGATGGCGAAGTGGTGGATGCATCCGGCATCGTGACGGGTGGTCAAGTTCAAGGCACGCCGGGTTTGCTCGAACGCCGACGAGAGGTGATCGATCTCGAAGCCAAACGCCGCTCGCTTGTGACGGAGCTCGATCAGAGCAAGCAACAACGAGACATGGTGTTTGCCCAGATTCAGTCGCTCACCCAGCGGGACCGCGAGCTCGGAGATGCGCTTCGTGACGCTGAAATGCAGAATCTGTCGCTGCGCAAGGATGAAGAAAAACTTCAGCATGTGCTGAACGATCTTGACCATCGACTCACCGGGATGGAGACGGAGATCCAGGAAGGTATCAGCGAAGGTCAGCGGTTGGAGCAAGAATCGCACTCGGTCCAGGCCCAATTGGGCCAGTGGTTCGCTGAGAAGAACGGACAGGAAACGATGCTGGGGAGAGTGCGCGAGCGACTGGGGCTGCTCGATCAAAATATGAGAACGCATCAGGAACGCGTGACGGAGGCAAAGCTGATTGCGGAAGGGTTGCGAGCCAAACGGGAACATGAGCAACTGAATCGGGCTCGGGTGACACAACAGATTCAGGAGACGGAAGACCGGCGTCGTGCGTTGGGTGAGCATCTGAACGGTCTGAATGGGCTCATTGAACAGAGCCAGGCAGAGCAAGCCCGTCAGGAAGTCCTCTGCCAAGAACTTGGCGTAACCGCAGGGCGGGTGAAGGGAGAATTAGTCGCCGCTCAGGAGCGACAGGCGCAACAGATAATGGTGAGCCAAACGCTTGAATCCGGTCTGGAGGAGTTGCGACGAGGAATGTCTATCATTCGAGATGCTCGAATGACGGTTGAGGTTCGCCGAGCGGAAATTCGCACGCAATTGGGGACTGTAGAAGGAACGTTGTCGGGGACCTATCAGTTGAATCCTCTCACGCTGGTCGAGAATCCGATGACATCGAGCGAACCGATGAGCGAGGCTGACGCCGCGGCTGTACAGGAAACCGAGCACCGTTCGGACGTCGAGTTGAAAGAGCAGTTGCAGAAACTCCGTGACCGATTGGATCGTATGGGGCCGATCAACTTAGCCGCGATCAGCGAGCACCAGGAGCTGGAGGAACGCCACACATTCTTAACTGCCCAGGAACAGGACCTCTCGAACTCGATCGCGTCGCTTAAGGAGATTATTCAGCGGATTCACCGGACGACGAAGGAGATGTTCGCGGCCACGTATGAGGAATTACAGCGGAAATTCACCGAGGTCTTCGGCCAATTCTTCCCTGGCGGACGGGCCGAGCTGCTGTTGGTCGATGAACCGCTTCCGGATAACGGCGAACCAGTCGGCAATCAGGAACCAGGCATTGAAATTGTGGCCCAACCACCCGGCAAACGGCTGAAGAGCATCACTATGCTATCGGGAGGAGAAAAGACGCTCACGGCGATGGCGCTGTTGTTTGCGAGTTTTTTGATCAGGCCGACGCCGTTCTGTCTGTTGGATGAAATTGACGCCCCGCTGGATGAGGAAAACATCGGACGGTTTACAGGAGTCTTGAAGGAGTTGGCGCAGAACGCGCAATTCCTCGTTATCACGCACAATAAGCGGACGATGAGCATCGCCGACTCCCTCTTTGGCGTCACGATGGAAGAGCCTGGGGTATCCAAACTGGTGTCGGTCAGGCTCGGCGATCTACAGCCGGCCTAGTAGGCTGCCTTCAGAATTTGATCATAAGCCTGTCTTCAAGCCAGGCTTTGGCTTGATTCTATCCAGCGTTACACACTCTTGAGCAACGTGATGATGGGGAGTTCCCACGCCTTTCTCTACCACCCTGGTTAGACCCGTTTCGGAATGGGTTTGACGGACTAAGCTTTTCGATCACAGAAGTAGCCTCTTTGCCTCCGCGGTGCCAATTTGTGTAGTAGATGGGTTGATTCACTACTGTGCAAAAGTGGCCCAATTCCATGCCGAAAAATGCTCCAGCGATCTGGAAAGAGTTGCTGTGTGGTGTGTAATAGGGACAGGCGGCTTGCCACTTAGTTGGGTGCGGATGCTTCTAGAGAAAGGAAGTGATATTCATCAATAACTTGTGTCCTGGTCCCATTTGCTCCCAATCTGGAAATATGCAGTCCGGAAAGGTGGATTTGCTAGGAGAAGCAAATGACCCACGGTATCGTAGTTGCTCTACAAGAGTGTACGACCGCTTCACAACCTACACGAATGAGGAGCGATCATGGCGCTTTCGCAAATCCCGGATAGACAATCACATCCACAATCGATTGCTAATCTCGTCCTTGCGCAAGTGACTTTGGAAGCACTGCTCATGCCCACCAGCAAAGCCGAAGAGGGACGATTGCGTGTGACGCGGGACGAGCGGCAGAAGGAGCTGGATGAGGATCCGTTGGGGCCTTCCAGGGGTATTGTCAATGGGCTGCGCCTGTCGGTCACGCTCTGGAGCTTCATCGCTCTCGTTGTTCTTTTGATGCGGTAACCTGTTTCCTGTCTGAGTTACTCTTTTCCCTTCTTATCTTGTATCCTGTGTCGTACTCACCTGCTCCACGACTCCATCTTTTCCCATCCTCCGCCCATGAATTAAATACATCGTCGTCTTGAAACCAAGGATCTGCATAGAAGACAACGGCACTCGGTTCTCCACTTCAATCGACAAGGCAAAAGGTGTCACGACGCTCAGTCATAGATACTGTTGAACGGATGTTCACGATCACATACACCGATAAAATATTTATATACTTCAGGCACTTCTCAGCACCTTCGCTTGACTCGACTCCAATCGTTTGTTATAAGCCTTACCGTATTCAAGGGAGTGTTGGAAAGGTTTACGAAGGGAGACCCTTTATTAAGATGTCGGCCTTTCACCTGCCGCAGTTGTCTCTTTTGAGTCCTAACCATTCATGAACATTATAAAGGCGTTATTCAACCGCCTCTCTGACAGCCTGCTCTCGACCGGTCAGGGGCGACTCGACTCAGCTACGGAGTTTACCCCTATTGCTTCGCTTCGGTTGGTTTCGGACAAACCGGTTGTCCTGCCTTCATTGGATTCTTCCGCTGCTCGACGGCCCATCGGCCATGCCGTCAGCCAACCCGATGCGGTTGATGACGCGATTAGGCGGAGTCAATCGTGGTTTTTCAGCCGTCAACATGCCGAAGGGTACTGGGTTGCTGAGCTGGAGGCAGACACCACGCTGACATCCGAATACTTGATGCTGCGTCGGTTCCTCGATCGGGTCGATCCCGATCGAGAGGCGAAGGCTGTCCGATATCTCCAAGCGACGCAACTATCCGACGGCGGATGGCCGATCTATTACGGTGGTCCGACGGAGATCAGCGCATCGGTCAAGGCATATTTTGCACTCAAATTAAGCGGCGTGTCGGCGGACGAACCGTTTATGGTTCGAGCCAAAGAACGGATCTTGGCGATGGGCGGTGTCCTGCAAGCCAACGTGTTTACCAAAATCACTCTGGCCTTGTTCGATCAGTACGATTGGGAAGGCGTGCCCCATATGCCCGTCGAACTGATGTTGTTGCCGAAGAAGTTCTACTTCAGTATCTATGCGATCTCGTATTGGTCCCGGGCCGTGCTCATTCCCTTGCTCATCGTATTCGCGCACCGTCCCGTCTGCCGTATTCCACGTGAACAAGGCATCGACGAGTTATACCCGATCCCGCGCGAAGAGGTTCGCTATTGGAAATACCCTCCATTCAATAAGGATCAGGCGTGGTTCACCCCGCATAACTTTTTCGTGGCATTGGATGCCATGTTGAAACTATACGACCGGATGCCCATGCGGGCGTTGCGGGAAAAAGCCCTGCATAAAGCAGCCTGTTGGATGGTGGATCATCTCAAAGGGTCCGGAGGGCTCGGTGCCATCTATCCGGCCATGGCCAACTCCATCATGGCGCTTGAATGCTTAGGGTATGATGCCGATGATCCCCTCGTCGTCAAAGCACTTCGCGAGATCGAAGAGTTGGAAGTCTACGATTCCGCCATGATCGACGGTGAGATCGTTTCCACGCTCCATCTCCAGCCCTGTTTTTCTCCCATTTGGGATACCGCGTTGCTCGTGAACGCTCTAGTTGAGGCGGGGGTGCCGCAGGATCATCCTGCGCTCCAAAAGGCGGGCCGGTATCTCATGTCTAGGCAAACCAAGGCTGTGGGTGACTGGATTGTCTCTTCGCCGAATGCGGAACCGGGTGGATGGTACTTCCAGTTTGAGAATGAATTGTATCCGGATGTTGACGATTCCGCCGTGGTCATCATGGCGCTTTCCAAATTGAAGATCCCGGGTCATGAGGGCGAGCTGAACGAGTCCATTCGTCGCGGGATGCGATGGGTCTTGGCGATGCAGGGATCCGATGGTGGCTGGGGCGCCTACGATAAGGACAACAATCGAATCGTTTTCAACTATATACCCTTTGCCGATCATAAAGCGCTCTTGGACCCCAGTACCTCCGATCTAGCCGGGCGATGCCTTGAGATGCTCGGCGCATTAGGATATGACAAAACTCATCCGGCCGCTGGACCGGCCTTGGCCTTTCTGAAGAAAGAGCAGGAGGAAGACGGCAGTTGGTACGGACGCTGGGGCGTCAATTACATCTATGGGACCTGGTCCGTCTTAGCTGGGCTCAGAGCCATCGGTGAAGATCTCTCGGCGCCTTCTATTCGCCGGGCGGTTGCCTGGCTGGAATCGAAACAGAATCCTGACGGCGGGTGGGGTGAGTCCTGTCTCTCTTATAAGGACGATTTGGAGCATCACGGTAAAGGGGAGAGTATGCCCTCGCAGACAGCATGGGCGTTGATGGCTCTGATGTCGGCCGGAGCGACTGATTCCTTCAGCGTCGCGCGGGGGGTGCAATTTCTTCTTCGCCGACAACTGAAAGACGGAGCGTGGGAGGAAATTAGTCATACCGGGACGGGATTTCCGCGCGTGTTTTATCTTCGGTATCACTGGTATTGCCAGTATTTCCCGCTGTGGGCCCTGGCGATGTACCGTAACCTTCGTTCCCGCGGGAAGATGCGGGCCGACGAACTTCGTCATCACATTCAAGGAACTGACGTGTATCGGTCCGAGCATTGACTCCCGCCGGTTCTCTTTCTAAGCACTCACCTGGTACTGTGCCGCCTAAACGAATTGCCGTTTTTGCCGCCACTCCATGGGAAATGGGTGCGGTGCGGTCGGCATTCCCTCCTGGCGTTGAACGTCGAGTCGGGAGCCTCACCGTTTTCGTGCGCACCGTAGGCGACAGAGAATATTGGCTTGCTCAAACCGGCGTTGGTCTTGAAAAGGCAGGGCGAAGCGCCGCCCAACTGCTGGACAACGAGTCGTTCAACCTCATGGTGTCGACAGGGTTTGCCTGTGCGCTCATCGCAGCGGACATTGGAACGCTCTTGGTAGGTCGCGACGTGGCGTATCGAGGAGAGCACGACGAGCCGTCGGAAGTTTTCCATGTCCCAGGTGATGAGCGGGATCTCGTCCTGACGTTTGTCGAGACTCTGGTGCCGCCTGAGCACATGGGGCGGTTTGTCTCGACCGATCGCGTGATCGGCAGTGCTACAGAGAAGCGAAGGTTTGCGCTGAGCACTCAGGCCATCGGCCTCGACATGGAAAGTTCAGCCTTGGCTGCCCAAGCGCAACGGGCGCAGGTTCCCTTTGTGATCATCCGATCCGTTTCGGATCTTCTGGACGAAGATCTTCCGCTTGACTTCAATCTATTTCTCAGGCCCACTGGGTGGCTCAAAGGGATCGGTACTGTCTTGACTGCCCCTTCATGCCTCTTAGGCTTGGGCCGGCTTCGCCGACAGAGTCTGGTCGCAGCGGAGGCATTGACGGCCTTTTTCCGTAGTTATGCGGCGGCGATGGCGACCGATCCGCAGAAGAAAGAACTCTCGCCGACTTGACGATGACGCTACTTCAACTCATAGGCCGATGGGCTCTTACCTATGTGGCGGAAATGGGCCGGATGCTGATCTTCGTGGTGTCGTCCTTCGCCTGGCTGGCGCGTCCGCCGTTGCGGGGCATGCAAATCGTCAAGCAACTCCACTTCATCGGCTACAAGTCGACGTTCGTTGTCGTGCTGACGGCTGCATTCACCGGGATGGTGCTGGCGTTGCAAGGCTACTATACGCTGCGAAAATTCGGATCTGAAGGGCTGTTAGGTTCAGCAGTGGCGCTCAGCATGATTCGCGAGTTGGGTCCGGTCTTGGCTGCGCTCATGGTAACGGCGCGCGCCGGTTCCGCTATCACGGCGGAGATCGGCATCATGCGAATCACGGAACAGATCGACGCGCTGGATACCATGGCCGTCAATCCGCTCCAATACCTGATTGCGCCGAAACTCGTAGCGGGTTTAATCGGCGTTCCCCTGCTGGTCGCTATCTTCGACGTGGTAGGCATCTACGGCGGTCATCTTGTCGGAGTGGATCTCCTCGGCGTCAACGCCGGTTCGTACTGGAATTCCATCGAGGCCGCAGTCGAGTGGAAAGACGTCTATGGCGGCATTCTCAAATCCATTAGTTTTGGACTGATCGTGAGCTGGGTCTGTTGCTATAAGGGCTTTTACACCAAGATGAGTGCCGAAGGGCTCGGCACCGCCACGACGGAGGCGGTCGTGTTGTCATCGGTCTTGATTCTCATCTGGGACTATTTTCTGACGTCATTGTTGTTGTAATCATGCTGAAGCTCGTGGGTGTGACGAAGACGTTGGGAGGTCAGCCGGTCTTGCGGGGCATTGATCTCGTCGTCCCTGAAGGGAAGCTCACGACGATCATCGGTCGAAGTGGTGAAGGCAAGAGCGTACTGCTGAAGCATATGATCGGGCTCCTCCAACCTGATTCCGGACAAGTGTGGGTCGATGGAGTGGAAATATCCCGGCTCCACGGCCGTGCACTCAACGAAGTGCGCAAGCGGTTCGCGATGTTGTTTCAGGGGGCGGCGCTGTTCGACTCGCTGACGGTCTTTGAAAACGTGGCGTTTCCGCTCAGAGAAAGACTCAGAATGAAAGGCTCGGATGTGACCGACCGTGTCGAGGAGAAGTTGGATCAAGTGGGCCTGGCCGGGATGGGACACAAGTTCCCCGCGGAACTCAGCGGGGGCATGCGGAAACGCGTCGGTCTGGCACGTGCGTTGGTGATGCAACCGGAAATTATTCTCTTCGATGAACCCACGACGGGTCTCGATCCGCTCATGGCTAAATCGATTCATGACCTTATTACGAGCATGCAGCGGAAGTTCGGGTTTACCGCCGTGATGGTGAGTCATCAAATTCCTGAGATATTCTGGATTTCGGATTATGTCGCGATGTTGAAAGGCGGAAAAATAGCCGCGATGGCGGAGCCGGCCGAATTACAACGGACGACCGATCCTGAAATCAGGGAATTCATCTCAGTCGGCGGGACGGAGCCGCTGCGTGCCGCGTCCACCGGAGGCTAGAGGAGTCCAGGATGGAGAAAAGCAAACTCGAATTGATCGTCGGCGTGTTCGTGCTGGTCGGGATAGTCTGTTTGGGCTATCTGTCGATTAAACTCGGTAAGTTGGAACTGATCGGTGGAGATGTCTACGAAGTGGATGCTCTGTTCAATTCAGCCACAGGGCTGAAAGCCGGTGCAGCTGTGGAAGTTGCCGGCGTTGAAGTGGGCCGAGTTAAGAGAATCAATCTGAAAGAGGATCGGGCGATGGTGAGGCTGGCGGTTCAGAATGGGACGAAGCTCTTTTCCGATACCATCGCTTCGATCAAGACTCGAGGGATCATCGGAGAAAAATATCTTGCGCTCTCGCCGGGGGGAGGGGGAGACCCTTTGAAGCCGGGCGACACGATTCGTGATACGGAATCAGGCCTTGACCTTGAGGAGTTGGTGAGTCAGTACGTCCACGGGAAGGTCAACTAACCGGACCTATCTGTCACGTGTAACGGGAAGACCAGTGTGATTGACGTAGAGAGAGAGGCGTGATGATACCGATGAGAAATACTTGGAATGGATGGAAAACCGGCAGCTCGTGGTTCGCGGTGCTCATGATAGTCATCTGCATTGGAATGGCGGCGGTACCCGCGTACGCGGGACCTCCTACCGACTCCATGAAGACGACGATCGACGAAGTGCTCCGTATCGTACGGGAAAAGGAACTCAAGCAACCGGAAAAAGCCGAGGAGCGCCGACTCCTGCTTGAGAAAGTGGTGGCGGCTCGATTTGACTATGCGGAAATGTCCAGGCGGGCGCTTGGGGCTCCCTGGAATCAGCTGACGGATCAGCAGAAACAGGAATTTGTCGACCTCTTTCGGAGGTTACTGACAAATTCGTATGCGGACAAGATCGAAACCTATTCCGGTGAAGGGGTGCAGTATTTGAATGAACGAACGGAGAAAGAGTATGCGGAAGTCAGGACCAAAGTGCTTTCAGGAAAGACGGAGATCCCACTCGATTATCGCTTGATCAATAGGGCGGATGATTGGCGGGTCTATGACGTCGTCGTGGACGGGGTCAGTCTGGTGAACAACTATCGCGGGCAGTTTAAGAAGATTCTGAGTGCCGCTTCCTATTCGGATCTCGTCGATCAGCTCCGCAAAAAATCCGACAAGCTCAAGGCGCCATAACGTCGTTTGCGGAATCATGAGTACGTGTATGCGTAGCCTTGCTGTCAGTGCCGCGCTCCTGCTGCTTTGGGGGCTGTGTCCCATTGCGCTCAGCTGCGCTCGCGCCGATGTGCGGTTGTTCCCGATTCCCGCCGTCAGTTCCAGCAAGAACGACGGCAATGATGTCGGGATGATCGTACCGGCTCTTATCACCGGACCGGATGGGGATCTCAAGTACTTGGTCGCGCCGATGGTGGTCTACAATTCGATCGTAGGCACCCGTGGAACCGTCAATCTGTTTCGCTATGAGCCCGGTGGAAAGGAGCTGCGGGGCATCGCATCCTGGACGGAACGAATCGAGCGGAAATTCCTGTTGAGCTATGTCGACCCGGGTTTCAGTAATGGTCGGTATAGCATTGGGTTCAGCGCCATGCATTTTAAGAATGCCACGGTTCGTTTTTTCGGGCTTGGTCCGACCACTATCGAGGGTAATGAAAGCAACTACACGGCATCTGAGACGAGGTTGAACTGGAAATTCGGTGTCTATGCGAACGAGGTTACGCAAATTGCGGTCAGCCAGCGATTGCTACACATGCAGTCGATCCAACAGGGCGCCACGGAGCTTCCCTTTTCAGGGGATATTTTCCCCGATGCTCCGGGCGTGGGAGGAGCGACGGTTTTGGGCCAGAGGATCAGCTTCCACTATGACACACGGAATAACCTGGTGACCCCAACGGATGGGATGGCGGTCACGGCCTATGCCGAGCTCAATTACAATTTCCATCGAGGCGCCGACCCCCTGTATTCCAGGTATGGCCTTGAGATCAAAAAGATGTTCGCGAGTGAATCCAAGCGGGCGATTTTGGTGATTCGCGGTGATCTGCAAGCCACGCTCGGCTCGGACGTTCCGTTTTATGAACAGAGCTCGTTGGGCGGACAGAACAATCTGCGCGGGTTTGGCGTCGATCGGTACATCGATAAGCAGCTGATTGCCTTCAGTATTGAGGAACGGATTCATATACTGCGAACGCGCCTGGCCGGGGTCATAGCGGACTTCGAGATTGCACCGTTCATCGATACCGGACAAGTGTTCAACTCGTTCAAGAATGTGAGCTTCAAGGACTATCGCATTACACCGGGCGTTGGATTTAGAGGGATCATCCGGCCCAATGTCGTGGGTCGGATCGATTACGGGTTCAGTAAAGAAGGGGGAGCTATTTTTGCCGGGCTCGATTTTCCTTATTAACCGACCATCCAGTGACCACGCCAATCGGACAATCTTGGACTCTTTATCACAAGCCAAGAGAGAGGCATCCCAGCAGGACATGTTCATAAGTGCTTGACATCATATGGTTCTTGTGTGAAACTCCACAAAATTTGGCACCCGAAGGAACGGTGGTGATGGTTGTGTGTAGGTCACATTACTGACGGGGGCGAACGAAGGAGACCATCTATGGCCATACTCAAGACGATCCATAATCCTGCTGATCTGAAGCGGTTGTCTCCCGACAAATTTCCGGGATTGTGCCGGGAGATTCGTGAACAGATTATCGGAGCCGTTTCGAATGTGGGTGGACACTTGGCCTCGAATTTAGGCGTCGTTGAGCTCACGGTCGCCTTGCAATATCTCCTGGATACACCGACCGACAAAATCGTCTGGGATACCAGCAATCAATCGTACACGCACAAACTCCTCACCGGTCGGCGTGAGCAATTCCATACGCTTCGGCAATACGGTGGATTGAGTGGATTTTGTAAGCGGGAAGAGAGTGAATACGATACCTTCAACGCCGGCCATGCGGGGACCGGTGTGTCGGCCGCCTTCGGCATGGTCGAAGCCAGAGAGCAGTTGAAGCAAAAACACAAAGTAATCTGTGTCGTCGGTGACGGCGCCATGACGGCGGGGATGACGCTGGAAGGACTGCATCATGCCGGGGGGCTCGGAAAAGATTTTCTCGTGATTTTGAACGACAACCAAATGTCGATCTCGAAAAACGTCGGGGCTATTTCCGCCTATCTGAGTCGGACCATCACGGGTGAGTTCTACGGGAAAATGCGTGAAGAGACCGGCCAGCTCTTGGGCAAGATTCCTCACATCGGTTCCGACATGCAGAAGCTCGCCCGCCGGGCCGAAGAGCTCGCCAAAGGCGTGATTTTACCGGGATTGCTCTTTGAAGAACTCGGATTTCAATACAGCGGGCCCATCGACGGCCACAACTTTGAGCATCTCCTTCCGACGATTGAGAATGTGCTGAAGATGAAGGGGCCGGTTCTGCTTCATGTCATCACGAAGAAGGGGCTCGGCTACGAACCGGCCATGAAGAATCCGGTATGGTTCCATGCGTGCCCTCCGTTCGTTCGGTCGACCGGCGCACCGGCCAAAAAAGCCGCGCGCCCGTCCTACACGGCGATCGCCATGGATGCCCTCGTTAAGTTGGCTCGTGAAGATAAACGTGTCGTGGCCATCACGGCAGCCATGTGCGAAGGAACGGGGCTGACAACATTCGAAAAAGAATTCCCGGATCGTCTCTACGATGTCGGCATCGCCGAGCAGCATGCGGTGACGTTTGCAGCAGGGCTCGCCGCGCAGGGCATGAAGCCGGTCGTGGCGATGTATGCGACCTTCCTGCAGCGCGCCTATGATCAAGTCGTGCACGATGTCGCCACCCAGAATCTTCCGGTGACCTTCTGCATTGATCGCGGAGGGCTTGTTGCGGAGGACGGGACGACGCATCATGGGGCCTTCGACTATGCCTATCTGCGGCACGTTCCCAATATGGTCGTCATGGCTCCCAAAGATGAAAATGAGCTGCAGCATATGGTGAAAACCTGCCTGGAATTCAACGGGCCGATTTCGGTGCGATATCCGCGTGGGGTGAGTCTCGGTGTGAAGATGGATGCGGTTCCCCAAGCCTTGCCGGTGGGAAAAGGTGAGTTGCTCAAAGATGGGACTGATGTGGCCATCATCGCGATCGGTGTCTCGGTATGGCAGGCCGTCGAAGCCGCCGAACGACTCGGTAAGGAAGGGGTTTCCACGGCGGTCGTGAATGGACGATTCGTCAAGCCACTTGATCACGAACTGATTGTCGATGTGGCGAAGCGGGTGCGCTATGTTGTGACGGTAGAAGAAGGATGCAAGATCGGCGGGTTTGGTTCCGCCGTGCTGGAAACCCTCTCGGAAGCCGGGGTATCGGACGTGAGGACGAAGGTCCTGGGCTTGCCCGATTGGTACATCGAGCAGGGGCCACAGGATTTGTTGCGGGAACGGTATGGTTTGACGGCTGAAGGGATCTATCAAAGCGTGAAGGAATTGATCGGCAAAGCACCAGCCGTAAAATCACAGTTTACAGGTGCGGCGCTGGTCGGCCATCCACATGGAGACGAACAGGGGAGCTGATCGGGAAGCGTAAGGGGTAAGAGAGTTACGTCAGATGCATATAACCAGGCGAAAAACTCGGCAGATTACGGTCGGCAAGGTGAAGGTTGGGGGCGATGCTCCGGTGTCCGTGCAATCCATGTGTTCGACGGACACACGCGATGTGGCCGCGACAGTCGCGCAGATTCACCAGCTTGAAGCCGCCGGCTGCGAAATCATCCGCGTGGCCGTTCCGGACGAGGAGGCTGCCCAAGTCCTCCCGCAAATCAAAGCGGCGATGACGGTGCCGCTGATTGCCGATATTCACTTCGATCATCGGCTTGCCTTGAAGGCTGCGCAAGTCGTCGACTGTGTCCGTATCAATCCCGGCAATATCGGTGCTTGGTGGAAAGTGGAAGAAGTCATTAAGGCCGTGAATGAGCGAGGGATTCCGCTTCGCGTCGGGGTCAATGGAGGGTCGCTCGAGCGGCCGTTGTTGGAGAAGTACGGATGGCCTTCTCCAGAAGCGCTGGCAGAGTCGGCGCTCAATGCCGTGCGTGCCCTTGAAGACGTCGGATTTACCAACCTGAAGGTGTCGCTCAAGGCCTCGGACGTGCATCATGCCATCGATGCCTATTGGCTCTTTGCCCATCAGTCCGATTATCCTCTGCATATTGGGATTACAGAAGCAGGGACGGCCATGACCGGGGCGGTGAAGTCTTCCATCGGCCTTGGGTACTTGCTTTCGCAGGGAATCGGGGACACGTTGCGCGTGTCGTTGGCGGCGGACCCCGTCGATGAAGTCAAGGTCGGGTTTGAAATCCTCAAGTCACTCGAATTACGCCATCGGGGCATTAATGTCATCGCGTGCCCGACATGTGGACGTGTCGAGATCGACGTCGTCCGGATGGCGAACGAGTTGGAAAAGAAGCTCGGCCACATCAAGACCCCGTTGAACGTGTCGGTGCTCGGGTGTGTGGTGAACGGGATTGGGGAAGGAAAAGAAGCCGACATCGGAATCGCCGGCGGCGAGGGGAAGGGTATTTTATTCAAGAAAGGCAAGTTGGTCCGAAAGGTCCCGATGGAAGAATTGATGGATACCCTGATTCAGGAAGTGGAATTGTTGGCTAAGGAAAAAGAATCGGAAAGCAACGGCGAAACGATAGCATCTGTCCCTTCAAACGGCTGGGAATCGCTGGAACCTCAGTCGGATCAGCCTTCGACCCTCGGCAGAGAAATCCCGGTCTTGCCTCATCGGTAGGTGCCATGCCGACAACGACTCTCCCGCTGCTTCACTGAGCTGCACGCCCCTCGCACCACAAAACGATTGACGCACTTTCACAGCGTCATGTATGTGTGCCTCTGAGCCATGGAATCAAAGCCGATCATTCACCGCGTCAATGAATTCATCAGGTCCGCTCTCTTTGCACGGCTGGTGAAGGCCGGCCTCGTGATCGCGGCGCTGGTGCACGGCTACATCATCTCTTTCGGACGGTCGTTTCACTTCCGTGACATCGATATCCATCGCGAGATCGGAAGGCGCTTTCTCTCCGGCGAATATCTCTACGCCAACGACTATTGCTACATGTATTTGCCGACCACCGGGATCTATTTCGCTCCCTTGCTGGTCCTGGAGAGAAACCCGAGCTTGGCCCTACGGTATGCCGTCGCGGTCGGATGCCTGGTCATCACAATCATACTGTTCCACCGCATGCTGTGCGGCGCATCAAGCTCAAGTGCGTGGAGCCGGCTATTGGTCGGCGTGGGCGCGGGAGCGCTGACGCTCCAATTCATCTTGAATGATCTCGACGACGGTGGGCCGCACCTGATTCTCTTGGGCATTCTCACTTGCGCGATCTACGCCATCTGGGCAGGCAGAGAACGGCTCGGCGCGACCATTCTTGGCTTCGCCATTACACTGAAAATCACTCCCGCACTCTTTGTGGTGCTGTTTCTTTGGAAGCGGCAGTGGCGGTTGGCGTCATACACAGTGCTCGCGACCGTCTTTTGGATCGTACTGCCCATCCTGTACATGGGCCCCACGAGTTGGTGGGATCATCACACGGAATGGACCAGGAACGCGGTGTTATCCGTGTTTGATCGGCAGGCTGAGGGCCGCCAAGAAAATGAACTTCAGAAGGCCAACCTTTCACTCCGTCATACCATGCTTCGGTACTTGGTCACGTACCCGCCGGACCATCGCTTACGGCAAGTGGATCCGGGATACAGGCCTGTATTGGATTTGCCGTCAGGAGCCGCGATGCTGATCGTTGGGATTGCGGGCTTGGCCCTATTGGGACTCTTCGCATGGTCCACTCGACGGAAGTTTGAAGGTCCAGGCGATCCGACCTGGGCCAGGGATTTTGCCGGAACCTTGCTCTTGGCCCTGTTCTTTTCACCCATCACATGGGATCAGCATTTGGTGTGGATGATACCGGCGGCGTTTGTGGTCGTATCGGCGGCGGCAAGATTGAACGGAGAGTTAACCCGTACGGGATACATTATGCTGGCCCTGTACATTGTGCTGACCATGGTCCTGAATTATGAAGTCGTGGGATCAGCCAGATGGGAAGCGCTGAAGAGTTTCCATCATCTCGGGATCGCAATGCTGATCCTGTATGGATTACTTCTCAGCAGCAGGGGCGAGTGGAGCTATCCAGGCCGGTATTCAGAGAAAATGCGCTCCGGCTCTTCTCGCATGGCCAGTGAGATATAGGCTGTATGTCCGGGAATTTCCGATTGGCTTTGTGTTGAGTTCTAGAAAAAGAAGCGACTATAATGCCGCCTTCCGAGGCGCCGTACCCAAGTGGTAAGGGAGCAGTCTGCAAAACTGCGATGCAGCGGTTCGAACCCGCTCGGCGCCTCCAAACCTCGCTTGCGCGTGCCGCCGCCTCATTGTCGTATTATCGAAACTGCTGGCGTCGGATAGACACCTCCATACCAACCTTGGGTTGACCCGCGCGCTATTTAGCGTTTTATTATGACTGGTGCGCGCGGATAAACCCTCAAGTCTTCTGTTTCTCAGATGCCTCGCTTGCGCTTACCACTACAGGCTCAGCGGGATCATGATCATGACGGCGCCCATCACCTCATTCTGCTTGAAGTCGTTTCTCGGACTGTCCTGATGAGAGTTGTGGCACCCGATGCAGGCTTGAGACACTGCTCTATCGGCATAGATGGCCAGAAGATAGGAGTCCGCTCCGTTCATGACCACTTCCGTGTACGGACGGTCCGGGTTCTGTTGGGTTGCCATCAGGCCCCTCTGTTCAGCTTGGGATTTGGCCCCGTTCTGCTTGTTGATGGGCCAGAGACTGATGAGTTTATAGCCGACCTTCGCCTTCGAATTGACCGATAGACGAGCGCTTTCCTGTAAGAATTGGGCTGGAAGGGGTAAGGTCTTTTCGGAGCGCCAATTCTCCGATGCTACGGCAGCGCCTTTCGCTTGCATCCGCTCTACAACATGCTGCGTATAAAACGTGCGGTTTGACTCGATGACGGAATGCAACATATCCGCCACTTTCTCAGCAGGAATGCCCCCGGCATCCTTGGCGCCGGCCGAGATTCCCAAATAGACGAACGCAAGAAGAAATAGTGATGCAATTCCCAGCACCAGACTTTTCATCATCATGATACGCCCTCCTTTGATAAGAGGATGGATGGCTTGGATATTCCAGAATGGATGATGCGTTCACCACGGCCTGTTAGACCACTGGGCGTCGCGCACCATAATCCGCGCGATTGTCCATTGTCATTGGAACAGCTGGTAGACCAGAGAAGATGGCGAGACGGGAGAGGGATACGTCTCATAGCTGCCTCAGCGAAGAATGCTGGGATTGGCCGGACGTAGATCAGCCTGACGGTAGCAGAAACCTGATACTGAGACAAGTAGATGCACGCCACCTCTTGATTTAGACTTTCGAAATTGACGAGTTCCGAGCAGGATGTTAGAATTCCGACCATTCTTGCGCCTTCAGAACGGCTGTATCTCACAGCTGTCCATATACACAAGGGTCGCAAAATAACACAAAGCGAATAGGAGAACGGAATGGCTGTTCCGATTTCCCAGATGTATACAGTCGCGACGTACGTGCTCTCCCAGAAGCTGAAGGGAGTGAAACGATATCCCTTGGTCCTGATGCTCGAGCCGCTCTTTCGGTGCAACCTGGCCTGCGCGGGTTGTGGAAAGATCCAGTATCCCGATCATGTCCTCGACAAGCGGTTGACGCCGGAACAATGCTGGGCGGCGGCGGAAGAATGCGGAGCGCCCATGGTGAGCATTCCCGGAGGGGAGCCGCTCATTCATCCTGAAATCGCGAAAATCGTCCAGGGCTTGGTGGATCGAAAGAAATACATCTATCTCTGTACGAACGCCATTCTCTTGGAGCGGAAGCTGGACGAGTATCAACCTTCGAAGTACCTGACCTTCAGCGTCCATATGGACGGGCTCAAGGACGAGCACGATTTGGCCGTCTGCCGCGATGGAGTCTATGACGTGGCGGTCAAGGCGATCAAAGCGGCGGTCAAGCGCGGTCATCGGGTGACGACCAACACCACGTTATTCGATGATGCAAATCCTGAACGGGTCAGAAAGTTTTTCGATGAAATGATGGCGCTCGGCGTCGAAGGCATGACGATCTCACCCGGGTATAGCTATCAAAAGGCGCCCGATCAGCAACATTTCTTGAAGCGGACGCGAACTCAGGAACTCTTCTCAAAGATCCTTGCTCGTCCCAAGGCTGGTTGGGAGTTCAATCAATCGCCGCTGTTTTTGGACTTCTTGATGGGGCGGCGTGAGTACCAATGCACCCCTTGGGGCAATCCGACCTATAACGTGTTTGGATGGCAGAAGCCCTGCTACTTGCTCCAAGAGGGATATGTCAAAACGTTCCAGGAACTGATGGAGTTGACGGAGTGGGAGAAGTACGGCACCGGCCGAAACGAGAAATGCGCCGATTGCATGGTGCATTGCGGCTATGAGGCTTCGGCTGTCGAAGATACCTTTAGCACCGTCTCCGGATTTGCTCGGACAGCCAAATTGACCCTCTTGCCTACCTCACGGTAATTTCACTATACATCACACGTCGATCGACGATCATGGATGTCGGTCGACGTGTCATGATTGACGGATCTCCAATGACCGATACGAAGAATCATGCAGCAGCTCTCACTGGTTCACCAGAAGGGCGAGTATTCAAACCTGTCTCGCCGGCCGAAACAGCAGAGGCCGTTGAACTCGCGTTCGACTACCGGGGAGATGTCACCTTGACGTTAAAGTCCGGCGAATCTGTCATCGGCTATCTCTTCAATCGTCAAGTAGACGCCGGTGATTCGTATCTTGACATGTTTCCTTCCGACAGTCCTGATCCACGACACATTCCGTACCACGACATCGTCACGATTGCGTTCACCGGGGAAGATACGGCGAATGGAAAATCGTGGGAAGCGTGGGTGTCAAAAAAAGAGTCCGAACGTCGTGCGGAAGCCGCAGAGGTTGAAGCATCTGCGCGCACGCGAGGGTACCTTTAAAGCCTTTTCCTATCAATGAGTTTTCAATCCTAACGAACTTGCTTCTCAACTCGCATAGGGCTCCCCAAAAGAGCCTGCCTTTTCGTTGACAAAGACGGAATGCTGTGCTAGAAACCCCTGCCCTAAATGTAGCGCGCTCGTGTCATGCAGCGTGCACTTCTCCGAAGGAGCGAGCGACGAGTCAGCGAGCTAGTTCGAAGCTTGGCGGCCGAAGTCCAGCAGGACTGTTTATCCTAGCTTGCTGTCTCGTGATGAATGTTATGTTCCCACCCGTGGCTCGAGCCACACATGAAGCGGACCATCGCTTCATGGTGGAGGGGTATGTTTGTGGACAGGACGGGAATGGGGTTTCGAATACAGATGTGCTCGTCAAGGACACCAAGATTTCATACGGTCAGGTCGTACGGACGGATGGAGACGGCTACTACAAGGCGACGTTTCATCTGCACAACGACAATCTTGGCGATCCCCTGCTGGTAGAGGCAAGGGGGGAGCAGCAAAATCTTAAAGTCGAATTCGATCCGAAAGATCTTGAAAGTGAACGAAAGATCAAGGTTAACTTTGGAACCGGTTGCGATGCGAGTGGTCCTCCCGTCTGGCTTTGGTGGGGGGGCGGAGCGATGGTCGCAGCAGCTGGGACCATAATCGGGATGAAGCTTGTCCGTTCTCAGCGGAAGCAGGAACGGGGCAAGGGAAAATCGCAGAGACAAAGAAAAACATAATCGCCGATGACGGGCCTTAGGGGCTGCGGGGTGCCTTGCCGAATCGGGCGATGGGTGAGGCGAAGGCCGTTGTGCAGAGCTGTCGAGAAGGGTGTAGTGGAACGCTTTTGTTAGAGGTGGTGACACCTCAGCAGAAGCGTTTTTTTTGTTTGTTGTCTGTCCCGTTCTCGGCCTGCTACAGTCTCGATGAAAAGTTCTCAATGGCAGAGTGATGATCGCAATGAACATGAGGATAGGTTCTATTCAAGCTGTGTTGGTCATGAGTCTCGGGCTGTTGAGTTGCGGAGAGCAGGGTGGAGAAGGGCCGATCGTGCCACCACCGCCGGCTCCAGCTGAATATGCCGACAAGCACATGCCGGCAGATTGGTGGGGAGATGCCCAGAAGCTGGAAGAGGGGCGTAAGCTGTTCCTCGGCGAGACAAATCCCGACGTCAACTGTGCCAGCTGCCACGGGAAAGACGGGAAGCCGGTCAAGGCAGGTGCCACGGATTTTCGAAACCCTGAGCGGATGAAGCTCTACTCGGACTCCGTCTGGTTTTGGCGTATTTCGGAAGGAGTGCCGAATACCAAGATGAAAGGCTGGAAGAGCAAGCTTTCAGATGAGGATCGATGGAAACTGGTGCTCTATGAGCGGAATTTTGGACTGTCGGGAAAGACTTGGAATGAAGAGAAGAAGCAGTGGGTTGATGCCGGCAATAAGTAAACATAAGGAAGAGGGGGGCATCGAGGCATCGTGAAAAAACTGTCGAGCGGTCTCCTGTCTCTCGTTGTATTGTTCTCGCTCTCTGTGGCTGCCACCAGTGTCTATGCCCAGGAGGTTGGGGCGTCTACGGTGGAGTTTCCGTACACAGGCAATCGGACGGCTGTCTGGATCGTCGCCCAACTCCATATCTTATTTGCCGCCTTCATCCTCGGTGCGCCGATCTTTGTCGTCATTTCAGAATGGTTGGGTTACCGCAAGCAGGACCCACGGTATGATCGCCTGGCTAAAGAGGTCACCAAGGTGACGGTCATCCTCTTCAGTATGACGGCGGTGACGGGCGGCTTGTTTATTTTCGTCCTTCTCGCCGCCTACCCGCAGTTCACGACCTCGTTCATCAATCAGTTTTATGTGGTGTTCGCAATATTGTACCCCGCGTTGTTTATCACTGAGACCATCCTCATGTATGCCTACCTCTACACCTGGGATGTCTGGAAGGGTGAAAAGAAAGGGCGTCATATTGTTCTTGGTGTGCTCTTGAATCTTGTCTGTCTGCTCATCTTGTTCGTGATCAACGGCCCCACGTCGTTCATGAACACACCGCCGAAGGCCGAAGGAGTTTCGCCGCAAGACTTCATCGCGGCGGCAACCTTGTGGGATAAAATTGCGAATCAAAGTTGGTTCCCCCTGAGTCTCCACCGAATCGATGGGAACGTGGCATTCGGTGGGTTTATCACCGGGCTGATCGCCGCCTACATGTACATGGGGTCGAAGACGCAGGAGGAGAGGGCCTACTACGATTGGATGGGCTTCGCCGCCATCTGGATCGCAGTGGGTGGGTCGCTCCTGCAGCCGTTCACGGGGCTTTTGTTGGCGTATGAAATGTGCGATTACGATTTTTCATTCTGCCCGTACATGATGGCCGATCAGCTTTCCATGTTTTTTGAAACGCAAGGCATAATGATTGGGCTGCTGTTCCTGGGCATCAACTATTATAGCTGGCTCAGTGTCAAACGAATTGAAGGGGCCGACAATGTTCGGATGACCATCTTGGCCCCTATCGTCCTAATCGTGTTGCTCCCTGCTACGATGTGGGTGATGGATAAGTTTTGGATTCCCGATCCAATGTCATTGGCGTTCCTCCTGCCTCTTGTGTTGTCGCCGTTCCTGTTTGGGCGGTTCATTCCCAAGACCGTTTCCGCACGGACCGTCATCAAGATCGGCTTTATCATCATGCTCATCAGCGATGCTGTCTGGCTCACGCCTGCCGGTTTCGTGGCCACCGGCACCGATATGCCCGATGAAATGAAACTGCCGGAAGGGTGGGACTATCTGTCGTCGATGCCGGCTAAGCTTTCCGCCATCTTGACGTTGGTGTATGTGACGGTCGTCAATTATGTCTTGTATAACCGAACCATCAAGCAGGGCACGATCCTCTGGGGAAAAATCGACTTCGCAGCACAATTTGTGTTGATTTTTCTGGCATTCACTTCCACGTGGATCATGGGGTTGATGGGGGCCGTGCGGTCGTTGCTCAAGAAATACTTCCATGTCTACAGTTTGGTGTCGGACCTCAGTGCCGAGTCGTTTACTCCGACGCTCTCGTATTCGGTTTGGTGGATTACGGCGATTACCGTCGTGTTTATCGGCATCGTCAGCGTGGCTGCGCTGGTAGCGCTTCGGCCTTCCGTCGCAAGGGTACGAGAGCCGGAGGGGAGTCCCGTCCCGATCGCGGCCAAGTAATCACAGTGTGGAGCACGTCCTGAGGCAACGAGAATTCGTATGGGGAATATATTTAAAAAGCTAGGCATTGGGTTGGTGGTCGGTGGCGCTCTTGTCGTCGTCGGACATTCGCAGGAGCTGCCGGTCTCATTCCAAGTGTTGTTCTTCATCGTCGCATTGATCGGGGCGATCGTCTTCATGCTGCTTGATGCGAAGCCGATCGGAACCATGAGTGGTGGGAAGTCCGTTTTTGCGGTCACCGCATTCTGGATTCTTTTGATCACCGTCTGCATCGCGGGCGCGTCTCTCTTGCCGCAGTTTGATCCCGAAGATGAAAAGGCAAAGATCGGCAAACTGCTCGATAAGGAGCGAAAGCAGTCAGCACAGGGGAAGGCAGAGGAACTGATCGCTCGGGCCAAGGCTCTCGATGCACAGGTCAAAGCGCTTGAGGAGCGGCTAAAGGGGATCGGTGGAGGTCAGGCTGCGACTGCAACCGCGACGCCTCCAGCTGGGGATAAACCTTCTGCAGCAGCCGGTGGGGGTAGTGCGTCAGGCGATGTCATGAAGGTCGGAGAAGAACAGTGGCAACTGCAGGAATGTTACAACTGCCACAAGTTGAGGGGCGAGGGTGGAAAGAAGCGAGGTCCCGAGTTGGATAACATCGGCTCGCTGTTGACGGTTGAGGAAATTCAACAGAAGATCGAGGATCCCAAGAGTTTTATGGCCGAGGGATATGAGAAGGAATGGCAGAAGGGCATCATGCCCAACAAGTTTAAAGACCTTATGGATCCCAAGGAAATGCAAGCTCTCGCCGCCTGGCTGGGCACCTTCAAGAATGCTTCGGTGAATACCCCCAAGCCGATCAAGAAAAACTAATGCTGCAACCGAAGCTGAAATCCAAGGTCCGTTGCACCGACCTCGACATCGGCGAAGTCACGAAAGTCGTGCTCGATCCGCTTTCCCACGAGATCAGCCATATCGTGGTGTCCATGAATGGGAGCGGTGAGCGACAAGTCGCCATGGGCCATGTCCAGACTGTGACGGACGACGTCGTGCAGTTGCGCGCGCCGTCAACGGACATCCTCGCGTTGCCTCCCTTCAAGCGGGAAGATTATGTCACCACGCATGAAGTGGAAATCTCACACCTTGAAGATAATCTCCATGTGACGCCCGGCGAAGTGTTGGTGCCGCTGCCCGATCTGGAAAAGAACGTCAAACGCCGCACGTTTTTCATGAATTTCACGCATGTCATTGGGTTCTTGATCGGCCTCCCCGTCGCCTATCCCATCCTCCGCTTTCTGATGAAGCCGATGTATGCGGATTTTGACAACCACTGGCTGAACGTGGGAAATGTCAGCAAGATCAAGCAGGAGGACGTCGGCGTGCAGTTCAAGTACAAAAAAAAGGTCAAAGAAGTCTATATGCCGGAGAGCGAAGTCGATAAAAACGTCTGGATCCTCCGAGCGACTCCCGAGCTTCTCGAGAAAGTCTATCATGACAAGGACATGGAGTTTCGAGACGCCAAGGGAAAGATGCTCTGGACCAACAAGAAAGACATCCCCTACGTGGCGTTCTCCGGTAAGTGCCCCCATTTAGGCTGCGCATTCAAGTGGCGGCAGCACAAAACACTCGGACAAGTGTTTCTCTGCCCTTGCCACCTCAGCATCTACGATGCAGCCGGGAAAGTACTCGATGGTCCTGCCCCGCGCGCTCTTGACGCATTACCCGTGAGGGTTTCTGCAGCGGGAGACGTGGAGATCATCGACATGGAGTTCAAGGCCGGTACGAAATCGCAAATCCGGATCATTTGAAAGCTGGCGGCATGGATAGCAAGCAATCATCATCGACAGTAATTCCCGATCATCAGCCCAGCGCGATCGAAAAGCTCGTGGCGTTCCTTGACGAACGTGTCGGTCTCAAGGAGATGCAGGCCAAGATGCTCAATGAGCCGATTCCCGGCGGCTCCCGTTGGGCCTACGTGTTCGGATCCATCTTGTTGTTCATCTTCGCCATGCAGGCACTGACCGGCATCTTGCTCATGTTCTATTACGTGCCGACAGCCGACCATGCGTATGCCAGCACGCAATATATCATTCACGATGTCGATTATGGGTGGTTCCTTCTGGGTTATCATTTCTGGGGATCCAGCGCCATGGTCGTCTGTGTCGTCGCGCACATGTCGCAGGTGTTTCTCTGGGGCGCCTATAAAAAACCGCGAGAGTTACTCTGGCTAGTCGGTCTGGCTCTGTTCGGTATTGTGATCACATTCGGCTTTACCGGTTACCTTTTGCCCTGGGACCAACGGGCGTTCTGGGCAACGACCGTGGGTGTCGAAATCTTGGATAAGACTCCCATTGTCGGTGATTTCATAGCCAGATTTCTGAAGGGCGGGCCGACTCCCGGGCAGATGACCTTGAGCCGATTTTTCGTCCTCCATGTGATGATTCTTCCGGCGGCACTCATGGCGCTGGCCGGACTGCATTTGTTCCTGTTTCGCGTAGCCGCTCCGGCAGGACCCTTCACCGGTACGGTGGAGGAGATCAAAGCGAAGACCGATTATTTTTTTCCCCGTCAAATTTGGAAAGACATGGTCGGGATGGCGTTTGTTTTCGTGAGTATCTGCGCATTGGCCCTCTGGGAGCCGGTCGTTTTATTGGATGAAGCGGCGCCGGACCCGGGGGACTACCATCCAGAACCGGAATGGTATTTTCTATTCTACTTCCAGCTGCTTCGGTTGAAACTATTCGCCGGCGAGTTCGGTCAATTTTTGGGCGCCGTGGCGTTGCCGGTCGCCTTCATGGTGTTGCTCGTCGCACTCCCGTTCATCGACAAGGATCCCGAGCGTAATATTTTCAAACGACCGATCGCTCTCATCAGCTGGATTGCCATCATGGTGGTGATCGTCTTGTTCACGGTTGCATCGGTGATTAACCGAGAGTTCCTGGACTGATCCTGGCACACGTGGCTTATGGCTGAAGAACGCGAATCGATGTCTCCAACGAAGATAGGGTTCGGCATCCTCTGGGCCGCCTGTTGGACCGGCATTCCCATTAAAGCAGTGTTTGCCGTTCTTGCCATGACGATGGGATTGGTGCATTTCGAAGGAAGGTTCGGTCTTGCCTTTTTAATGCTGTTTGCCAGTCCCGTCACGGTTTTCGCCGCTCCCATCATCATGGCCGTCTTTGAGACGCACTTCGGTGAAGGGATCGGTCTGCCGCTCATCTTCGGAATGTCCATCCCGGTCGACATCTGGGCGCTGGGGTTAGTTGGGCGAACGTTCTTCCTTGAACGACTTCGGAAAGAGCCACCTCACGATGGGCTTGGTTTTGCGATCTGGTGGAGAGCGGCGCTCATTGGGACGTTCTTTCTTCCGCTCCTTTGGTGGATCGTCAGCCATGTCACGGAGATCGCCATTACCGCCTCGCACTCGATGGCTGAAATGGACAGCATGAGGCATCTCTTCGACACCGGTCTTCCGATCGCGGAACGAATCGGTCTCGAGCTCACGATCTGGGGGTCCATCTCGTCGGCGGTTTTGCTCGTCCTGGCGCTCATCGGGATATCCATGCTTGGACAAATCATTCGGCGCATGGCCGAAAACTCTCGTCCGGCGTCCGAAAACTATCAAGGGCTCATTACCCGCTGGGATTTGATGCGTGTGCCGACCGACCAAGGGTTGTTGTTGGCGTCATTGGCTGGAGTGGGCGTGGTTCTGTCGCTCGTGTTTTGGACCATCCTTCCCGTGACGACTCCGCTTCCACATGATTGCTGTAAGAAGCCCGAGGCGCAAGTTGAGCCGGCGTTCAAACCGGCAGAATCTTTGAGCAAGAATGCGCAGCGGATTGCGTCGCTTGCGGCACAAGTTGAGGCGATGGAACGGCAAAAGGCAGATACAAAAGGTCAGAAGGAAAAGGGCAAGGGAAAGGCCGAAAGCGGGCCAGCCAAGGAATCCTCTGCCGATACGAAACCGTAATTTGCGAGGTGATGAGGTGAGTGCCATACAACAGGGGGTCGGAACAATTCAACGGGCTCTCCGGGCCGTCGGTGGTCACGGCGGATGGCTCGCAGGTCTCTTGTTGACGGTTGGTTGGCTTGCCCTTCCTTCGATCGGTTTCGCAGCGGAAGGAGCAACAGCCGGCCCCACCGAATATCGTGATATCCCCTACATCGGCAGTCGGAATCTCATCTGGATCGTCGCGCAGCTGCACCTTCTTCTCGCCGGGTTCGTTTTAGGTGTGCCGATCTTCGCGTGGCTGTGCGAAGTCATTGCATGGAGGGGAGGCGAACAGCGTTACGACAAGCTCGCGAAGGAGTTTACCAAGCTTCTGACCTCGGCTTATGCGACCACCGCGCTCTTCGGCGGCATTCTCCTGTTTCTCTTGGTGGCGTTCTACCCCAAACTCATGAATTATTTGACGGATGTCTTCTTCCCGTCCTTTTTAGTCTACTGCCTTCTGTTCCTGCTCGAAACCGCCACGCTCTATCTGTATTGGTACGGGTGGGACGCGATGCAGGATGGCAATAAGAAAACGTTGCACATATTTCTGGGGTTCCTGCTGAACTTTTTCGCCTTATTCATCATGATTGTGCCTAATGCTTGGGCGACCTTCCAGTCCAGTCCAGTCGTCATTTCCGAAGGCACGGCTTTTGAGCGGGCCTGGGCTGCAACGTGGAATCCGACGTGGTGGCCGATCAACGTCCATCGGCTCATCGCCAACGTTGTGCTCGGAGGGTATATCTGCGGAGCCTATGCCGGAGTCCGGTACTTGTCGGTCAAGAATCCCGAAGATCGAGAACATTACGATTGGATGGGCTATGTCGGCAACTTCATCGGCGTGTTCGGCCTGTTGGCCCTGCCGTTTGCCGGCTATTGGCTCATGCGGGAAATTTACCAATACAACCAGCAGATGGGCATCACGTTGATGGGAGGGTTCCTGTCCTGGCTCTTCATCATCCAAGCCATGTTGATTGGAGTCCTCTTCCTCGGTTCGAATTATTACTTCTGGTTGGGGATCACCTATCGAATTCCCGGATCGGAGGGAAAGTATCGACGGGCCATGTTGATGATGCTGGTCAGCCTCCTGCTCTGTCTCGCTGTCTGGATGACGCCGCACTCGCTCGTCGCCAGCATCGAAGAGGCCCAGAAAATGGGAGGGGCCCATCACCCGTTATTGGGCGTCCTGGGCGTCATGTCGGCCAAAATGACGGTGTCGAACCTCATGATCCTCATTACCTTCATGAGCTTCGTTATGTATTGGCGGGCAGGGAAGCAAGATACAGCCGGGTGGGCCAAACTTGGAAAAGCCGTCATGGGCGCAGTGTTGGTGCTGGCCAGCCTCGCCGTTATCGTCCTTGGTGTCTGGGGGTACTTCGTGCCGGCAATCGTGCGCATCAATTATTTCTCCACATCCCAGGTGCTGATCGTCATCTTTGTCATTTTGACCATCACGCCATTGACGGCGCTGTTGCTCAAGAGCGCCAGGACGACGACAGAGATGGTCTGGGGCAGTATGCCTCCACGCGCAGGATATGCGCTGGTCCTCAATGCCGTCATGGTCATCCTCCTCATGACGTTGATGGGATACGCGCGATCTTCGTCCCGCGTGCATTGGCATGTGTACGGCGTGATGCGTGATTCGTCGCCCTATGCCTATTCGCCGGCCCTCGGCAGCGCGTCATTGATTATGGCCTTCTGTACGTTTTTCTTCTGCATCCTCGTGGCGTTTATCTTCTGGGTCGCCACGATGGGCGATAAGTACAAAGCGACTGCTGCGTCAGGGAAAGGTGAACTGCCGCATGGCATTCCGGCGCTGGCCGGAGGGGCGCCGGAGGAACGGCCACAGGGCTAGGTGAGAGCCGCATGAATCAAACAGACGAGAAACGACATCCTTACGAGTTGGGGAACCATGAGTGAAGTCGCACAACTACAATTGATCGCACTGTCAATCGTCGGGATCGGGATTCTGATCCTCCTCTTCATCAAGGCCACGTTTGTCAGGGTCACGGGGTTCGTCGCCATCGTGCTGGGGTTGTTTTCGCTCATGTCGCTCGCCGTACCGCAGATGGCGTCTCTACCTCCGGCAGAGGAAAAAATCGACATCGCGAGCATCAAAACCCCGACCGACATCGCGGCGATCGGACAGACGGTATTCTTCAGCAAAGGCCAATGTGCCCTGTGCCATTCCATCGGCCCCAGCGAATCCGCCCGTTGCCCGGATTTAAAAGGAATCGGCGCCAAGTTAAGCAGGGAGTTCCTCTATGAAAGCCTGACGGATCCTCAGGCCTTCGTGTATCAGGATTATCGACATGGAGGGCTGCCGAAAGAATATCCAGCAACGATGCCGGCGATCAATAAAGATCCGATCGGACTCTCGAAGAATGAAATATTGGCCGTCATCGCGTTTCTGCAGCAGATGAGCGGCGAGCCGGTCTCCATCAGCGTGACGGATCTCGAAATCCCAGGCAAAGCGCCGTCGGCTCCGGTCAAGGCAGCAGAATCTTCGTTGGTCGCTGATGCATCACGGAATCAATGAGCACATTGTCAGGATGTTCAAAGTCAAGATGTTCGAAATGGCCTTCCAGCAAGACCGCAACGGGCAAAGAGGCGAAGCGTACTTTTTGTTGTACGTTGAGCCTCTGCGCGATGTGAGAACGCAGCTGGAGGACTTTTTCAACATCCTGCTAGGGAGGAACGTATGGGCGCGTTAGGTAAACCGATCATACTCATGGTAGGCATGTATCTGTTCCTGAAGTTCGTGCTGCCCTACATACCAGGCTCGGCGCCCCTTCCCTCCAGCCTGATTTTCCTCTATCTCCTCCTGACTGCGTCCGGCATCGTCATCTACGAGACATTGAGCGGAGAGTCCAAAGATGCCTTTTGGGAACCGATGCAGCGGTTTCTGACCGGAGAGAAGATCGGAGGCCTGCAAGCCCTACGCTACGGGGTGCTCATTTTGTTTCCCCTCCTGGTCGGGTGGCAGACTTACGGCAGTACTGCAACCAGCGATCTCCCGCCGACGGAAAGCCGGACGATTCACCCCGCGCCGCCCGGAGAATATACCGGTCTCTCGAACCCTGTTCCCAAGACTCCGGAAAATATCATGCAAGGGAAGGGGTTCTATGCGGCCTTTTGCTCGCCCTGTCATGGTGGGAACTTTGACGGCAAGGGCCCGGCCGCTCGTGGTTTCATCCCGGCACCCGCTAATTTTGCCGATCCAACGACCATTGCAATGTTACAAGAAAGCTATCTGTTCTGGCGTATCAAGAAGGGCGGAGTCGGCCTTCCGATAGAAGGTGCGCCATGGAAGTCCGCCATGCCTCGTTGGGAAGTGGAATTACCGGACGAATGGATTTGGAAGATCATCATGGGCGAATACGACGGAGCCCATCAATCCCCACGGACATGGGAGTAACGGGAGAGGAACAGCGTGGACGGATTTAGTTATGTAGGAAAAACGAGGCCAGCATGAAACCGGCGAGTCCAATGATGAAGCAGATTCTCAGCTGTGGGTCGGCAGTGATAGCAAGTCTGATCATCGGCGGCGCATCTCTCACTTTTGCACAGGAGAGTGTATCGGTTCGGGCCACGCTCGTGACCGGGGGGCTACCCCTTGACGATCCGAATGCTGCCGCCTGGAGCAGTGCGCCCCCTGCATCGTTTCCAATGTCGCCGCAAGTCCATTGGCCGAACCGCATTCAGGAAGTTACTGTCAAGGATGTGGGCGTACGGGCTTTACACGACGGGAAACAGGTCGTATTTCTTCTGGAATATGCCGATCCTACTCAGGATCAGGACGACGGGGCGGCGCTCGAATTCATGGTCGGGGATAAGAAGGCGCATTTTGCCCATGGGCAACCGATGCTGCAGGTCGAAGGTGGGCCGGTTAATATTTGGTTCTGGAAAAACAAGGCAGGCAAGGCCGTCGATATGAGCGCAAAAGGCTTCGGCACATTGAAGCCGCAATCGCATCAAGATGTGAACGCAAAAGGCGTCTATTCAAACGGGACCTGGAAAGTGGTCTTTTCCAGAAATCTCTCGACCGACCATCCGGAAGAGGATGTTCAAATTACGCCGGGCGAATTCATCAGTATCGCCTTTGCGGTATGGGACGGACGAAAAGATGCCGCGGGTGAGTTGGTCGAAAAGGGATCTCAAAAAGCCGTCTCCTCTTGGTGGTATTTCCGGGCCGATGCACCACCGGACTATTCCAGCTATATGTACGCGGCGATAGCCGCTGCATTGGCCTTGGGGTTTCAGTTTGTCCTGATCAGAAAACTCAAGAAAGGGCAGTGAGCATGAAGGCGGCACGGCTGGGTGTCTTTGGATTGGTGGTCGGCATAGTGGGAGGCGCGGCCTTGATCACAGGCGGGTGCGCGACCGAGCAAGAGAAGCGGGGGCACGAGCTCTATACGCACTATTGCAGTGACTGTCACGGTCAAAACGGGAAGCAAAACGAAGGGTTTAATTGGTCGTCTATGCCGGATCCGAAACCGAAAGATTTGTCCAACAAATCCGAAATGGGCACGTTCAAAGACGAGGAGCTCTTCAGTACAATTTCACGCGACATGTTGGACACCAGCGAAGAGGGTGGCGATCCGATCGGGGACGACGACTTCGCGGTTCCGACGATGCCGACATTCAAATATACGCTCTCTGAGGACGAAATTTGGGCGATCGTCGGGCACGTGCGCACGTTGCACGGGATGAAGATGGAGTTTAATGTCGCGGCGCGCAAGACGTCGCTTGAAGAAGGGCTGAAAGCCGCTCAGGCCAAGTTTGAACAGGCCAAGCAGGCTTATGAAGCGGCAGAGAAAAAAGCCAGTGATGAAGCGGAGCAGAAGAGTGAGCAGTTGAAAAAAGATGTGGAGGTGGATGAATCCGCCTATGAGGCCGAACAAGCGGCAATGGTGCAAGCCAAGAAAGAGATGGATGCGGCACAGGTGGCGCTGAACAACTTCTCCACCAGACCGGGCAGAGGCGTCAGCATTCCAAGGCCTGATCTGACCGTCAAACCCGCGGAAGCTGCAAAATTGGTCGATCGCGGGAAGATACTCTACGAAAATAAGTATGGCTGCAACGGTTGCCACAATCTTGCCGGTGAGGGTGGCAAGATCGGCCCGGCCCTGGATCGAGCGGGATTTCGGCTGAACGCAACCTGGATCTATCGCTGGCTGAAGAATCCGCAAGCCATGGATTCGGCAACACGCATGCCGGCATTGGGGCTGAATGATGCGGACGCAAAGGCTGTGACCGCGTATGTGGCCACGTTACGCGCTCCCAAAGCAGAACCTGTCGTAGAAAAGCCGGTTGAAAAACCTTAGCAGGATGCATCAAAATTCGTTTGATGCCGGCAATATAGCTGAAATTGTTCGTACAGTGCTAACGTCAGAATAACTTCAGGATGCTCAAAAAGGCTGTCCGGCAAGGCCGCAGCGAGCGAAGTGGCGAGGCGTACGCTTCGGTACGTTGAGCCTCTGAGTGAGGCGAGAACGCCGCTGGCGGACTTTTTCAGCATCCTGTTAGGCCAGGACGCCTGCGAGGAGTCCGGCGAGTATCGCGACACCGACCCATACGTGATTCCGGAACATGTCGAATGCGTGCGTCGGTGTAATCGGTCTTCGTAACTGATCGGTCTGGATCAGAAAAAATATCGCCACGCCCAAGAGCGTCGCGTAATAGGGCCATCCTAGCTGAGCGAGCCAGCCGGCCGTGGTCAAGAAGGCCAGCATGAGACCGAACGCCAAGCCCACTCCTAGGTGAACGGAAGACCCGAAGTATAGGGCGGCCGACTTAACCCCGATGCGGCGATCGTCCTCCTGATCCTGGATCGCGTAGATCGTGTCATAGGCTACGGCCCAGGCGGCGGTTGCTCCAAAGAGACACCACACCGGCGCCTCCAATTGTCCCCGTACTGCTGCCCAGGCCATGACGGTTCCCCAGCCGAACGCGATGCCAAGCATGGCTTGCGGGATGTGGATCCACCGTTTGGAGTAGGGGTAGAGGGCTGCGAGAAAGGCCGCGACCGGGGCGAGCCAAGTTACGATCGGCCGAAGGAAAAACAGGAGACTTGCCGCCATGACAAGGAGCGCGCTGAGCAGCATCATCGCATGGTGTCGCGATAACTCACCTGAGGCCAAGGGACGAATTTTGGTACGAGTAACCTGCCGGTCAAACGATTGATCCGCCAGATCGTTCATGATCACTCCCGCGCTCCGCATTAAGAACGATCCACCGATGAAAATGGCTAATAGATGAGGTGGAGGAATTCCCCGGGCTGCCAGTACCAGCCCCCACATCGTAGGTAGGAGTAAGAGATAGGTACCGGTCTGATTCGGCAGCCTGATCAATCGGGCAAGAGCAGACCAAGGAACTCCCGAGGAAGCCGAAGATGACAATGCCGGACTGGGCATGACGCGACCTTAGCCCAGGGGAAACAGGCTGTCAATGCGTCTTCCCCGGTTGTGACCCGGGTGCGAATTTCGGTATAACCAAAAGGTGAACAAGCTCCAAATGCCGGTCGTCCATTTCCCGCCGTACCGTCGTCTCATTTCCTTCTGTGTTGTGCTGGCACTTGTCCTGGCTGGTATCAGCTGTTCCCTGCTCAAGCGCGAGCAGGAGCCGGTCAGTTCCCAGCCGATTCCCTTGACGCCGGTGATCTGGTTCTCGCCCAGCGTGACCACGGCTGAGGTGCCATACCAGGACGGGTGCGGCGAGGCGAGATCATTTGCTCTGGCCGACGCGCTTGTCGGCTCCGTCCCCAAGAAGTTGACGGGAGTCTTTACCGCGGTCACGGCCCAGAGCCAACCTGATGAACCCCTCGCATCCGATGGCGTGGTTGAGGTCGGGGTAGGACTGAGGCGGATCGAACTTGCCGTGCCAAAGCAAACGCAAGGAACCTATCCGGCGGCGGCGACGGTCGGAATTGAAATGGTGTTCTTGGCTAGGGATGGAACGTTACTCTTCAGTAAGAAGGTTGAAGGTACCGGCCATGGCATGGTGGCGGTCGGCGAACAGTCCTGTCAGGTAGTGGGCTTGGAGCCGATTGTTCAGGATGCCATCGATTCGGCAATTGAGGGGTTGGCTCAACAGACTGCGCAATCGGTACAGATTCGAGAATATGCCGCTCAAAAAGGCACATCGGTTCCGATGGCGGCAGGTCCACGCCCATCTGCGGCGGCGCCGACAACAGAAGCCGTCACGTCGCTTCCTGCAGTGGGCGAGACGGCGTCGCAGCAACTGTCGGTCGCTTCAACCGTGCCGCTTAAGCCGGCGCAACTGAGTTTTCGCGCCATCATCCGGGATGAAAATCAGGACCAATTCCTTCAGCCGGATGAATCCCTCACGATCGAAATCGAAGTAAAGAACGAGGGGATGGGAGAAGCAAAAGACGTGACGGTCACTGCTGAAGGAAAAGCCGAGTTGGCCGCGGTATTTCCCACGGAAATCCAAATCGGCACACTTCAACCGGGAGAGATCAAACACACCTCGATCACACAACGGGTCACGGGATCCCAAGAATACCTTCAGGGAGAATTGACCTTGAACTTGCAAACCAACAGCCCGGTGACATCCGTTCCCCCGTCTAAAGTATTTAGTTTTGAGGCTAAACCAAGAGTCATCGATCCGGCGTTGGTTCCGGATGTCGACAACATGCCGAATTTTCTGGCGGCGTTTACTCAACCGAAAGCCGTCATTATTTCGATCGGCGTCGGGACTTTTCGTGACGGAGAGGTGCCGGCGGTCAAATATGCTCGCCATGATGCGGAAGTCATGGCCGAATATTTGCGCATCATCGGCGGTGTTCCAGGCGAGCGCATACGGATCTTGCTCGACCGACAGGCTCTCGTACGAGATTTGGAAGACACGTTTGAGCGATGGCTTCGAAAGAAGGTGGACCGGGAGACCGTGGTCTATGTGTTTTTTGCCGGACGAGCGCTGGTAGAGCCCGGGACCGGCGCGATCTCACTCGTGCCGTATGATGGGACACCCTCCGAGGCAAGGCAGCTCTATTCCCTCGTCCGACTACAGGAGGTTCTCTACCGACTTCCGATCCGACGCGCTATTCTGATGTTCGACGTCTCGATGGATCCCTCTCCGGGTGCCGTTCTTGCCGACATCCCATCGCCGGCCTGGGAATCGTCTGTCAGTGAAGCAAGAAAAGATGTGGAGATGTGGATGGTCGGTAATCGAAACCTGCAGGAAGCCCATGCGTATGACGAAGGCAAGCACGGACTGTTCACGTACCATCTTCTCAGAGGGTTGCAAGGTGTTGCCGATGTGGATCGAGACGGGACGGTCATCGCCGGTGAACTCTGTAACTATGCTCGGGGTGAGGCGGCGCGTGTGGCTCGTGAACAATTCGGGAACAAACAAGAGGCACTCTGTGTTCCAGGAATCGGACGGGAAGGCATGGTGCGAATATATCCGATGGCTCGAGGCAATAACCCAAAACCGGTCCCGATGCCGAAACAACCAAATCTTCCCACCGACGCATCAGGACCGGCCCCCGATCCGAGGCGGATCGGGCCGTAGCGTCTGACCCTGTTGGTCTGCACTGCCGATCGTCCTCCGTCTGTGTCCTGGCGCACGGCAGCAACCTGTGACGCGGTCAGTTTTCGCCGAACTGTTCCGCGATGTAAGGGGGGCGCCGATAGAGCTGCTTTCCATGGCGACTCCAGGAGAGCCTCACGCAAAGGTGGAACCGCCATTGCATCTTTGGACAAGCGGAGACTATCGTATCTTATGCATCTACATCAATCGAATGGCAGTACCAAGTTCGATGGGTCATGCACGTTGGTGGTCTGTATAATGCTTTTCCTCTGTGTGTGCGTCCTCGCGCAGATGCTTGGGATGCCGATCACCCTGTTTAGTCTGCTCAATGCTTCCGATATGGTTATCGAACCGACTTTAGAAGGTTTCGCGCTGCCACCCAGGGTACCTGGACTAGGGACTGAAAGCCGGCCTTTGTTCCACACCGAGTTGTCCCCCAATGTTCATCGTCCGGTTTTTATTACATCGGTCTTCCATCCTCCTCCGCTTTTCTTAACTCGCGAGCTTCGTACAGCATAACTCCGTCGACCCTGACCAAGAAGGGAGGGGCGCAGATCCTACGGTGGGTTATTGAATGCATGTAAAGGAGGTCAACATGCCCGGCAAAGCAGATATCGTTATGTACTTCATCCTAGGCGGTTTCGTTCTCGCAATTATCATCTGGGCGCTGATGAATACGGGTTACAAGGGCTAATCAAGCTGCCCTGGCAACTCTTTCAAGCTCATGGTCACAAGGCGATGGATAAAATTGCCTTGTGACCATGTCCTGGGGAAAGGTGTGACTCACGGTTCGCCGGGTGCGCTGTTCCAGAGCAGATGGCACAGAGCAAGACGACGCGCACGTGGCCACACGTGGAAAAGGTATCATCCCATTCGATCATTGATGTTCTGAAAGGCGTCGTTCGCTTTTCTCAGGAAACAGCCCGCCATGTTTTACCTGTGCCTGCCCAGGCTCCTTCATTGACAGTGCTCGCCGGTGGCCGTTATCATGCCGGACAAGGCCTCACCCAATCTTCCTTCTGTCTCACCAAGGTGCCGGCGTAGCTCAGTTGGTAGAGCAGCGGTTTCGTAAACCGCAGGTCGCCCGTTCAATCCGGGTCGCCGGCTCCATACTTCCCACGGAAGTTCAGGCAGTTGCAGATTGGTTCCGGTCTGCGGATTCTGTGCATAAGGCCCTTCTGCTACCACGTTGCCACCGCGTCTCTCTGCTGTCTTCGAATCAGGCTGCATAGAATACAGACTTGAGGTGTTCATGCTTGCGCTGAAGGATATGCCTCGTCAATATTTCGGTGAGAGCCTGTGATATCTCGACGGTCCTTCCATGAACGCGCTTCAAGGCGGGGACAATGCAAATGGTTACTTCTTGTAATAGAGCCCAATGTATCTACATTGGTAACCATATTTCCCTAGACATTGGTGTCATATCTTAATCTCTCTCCTAGCGGTATTCTCCCTCCGCGTGCTTCGTTTCTCTTAACCGGTCTCAGCACGACAATCACCAGTCGAGAGTGACTTCGCACGAAGTGCGGATGACAGGCGTGGGATGACGGGTTACAGTCAACAATAGGTAGTCATAGGTCGTCAACACAAGCAAGTCACACTACTATCGCGCATGCTGGAGTTGGTTTCCTGCAAGCCACCACGCGGCAACTGAGGATGCGGATATGGGGGCTCTGCAAAGCGGGCGACATACCAATCGGCGATCAACGCTTTTATTGATTGCCGCAGGTGGATTGCTATTCGTTCCGCCGTCAGACGCTAGCGAAGTCGACCGCCCGCAACTTTGCCAAGTCGCCCTTGCCGAATCCAACAATCCTCCAGCGCCCGCATTCACGCCTGTTCAGCAACAACCTCCAATGAGACCACCTGAGACGGGTGGTTCAGGATCACCCGCTAGCG
>JAHBWU010000039.1 GCA_019636835.1 Nitrospira sp. | reverse complement strand
CGCGAACAGCGGTCAACAGTCTGGTCGGTCCTTGAGGTCCTCGCGCCGGCAATGTCACGCCGTCGCTGCCCGGTCGCAACCGGATCTGCGCCCACACACGCGCGTTGGACCCCTCGAACGGCATATAGCCCACCAGGCGGGCATGGCGCCGGACGGACAGGCGGCGACGGGCTGTTCCGAAGTAGGCTTCCGTGGCCACGGCGTCCTGCTCGTAACTCAAGTGATCTGCGACATAGGCCAAGAGATCGACGAGCGTAATGCCGACGTCAGCCGGGGACCGCTCCGTCCACTCAGGAACCAGAAGAGCAAGGCGGTCCAACATGACCCGCCGGAAGCTCGCATAGTCCTTGGCCAGATAGTTGATATCGGATTTCGGCAAGGGGTCTGACGGACACTGATCTTCTGTTCGGCAATCGAGATCGCTCGGGCAGGCCACTTTGAAGGAGAACAACAGGGTTGCGAGTTGCGGGTCGAATCCGGCCGGTGGATCGGACTTTCCTCGCCCAGCGACCAATTGCAGTCTGTATTGGGAGAAGTCTCCCGGTTGATCGACCACTATCGTGAGTACGTTGCGGTCGGCCAGCACCCGCGCGACGCGGATCTCCGTCACCCGCACGCCTCCGCTGATGAGGACGTTTGCCGCGGTCAACGTCGGGACAGCAGGCACACCATTCGGTTGACCGGGCAGGGGATGAATAAAGCGTACATGGAGAGTGGTCTGCTCCGGCGTCGCCACTTCCACGAAATCCATGCCGTTCAAAACCGGTTTTCCATCGCTTCCGACCTTCGTCCGGACAAGCGTTCGACGAAGATCCACGTCACTGTGAATTTGCGTCACCGGGCTCATAGTGTTTTTACCAGCTCTACCACTTTGCGTTCCTGGGTTTGCCTCAGGACATACCGCACGCACACGTGGAGGGCTGCGTCTTCGCGACGCACCTCTACACCTTCCACCATCACAATCTCGCTCAGCCACTGCTGCAAGGTCGCGTGGACGCTCACCTGTGTGGCCGCAGCCAACGCGTCACTATTGGGAGCAAACACGAGTTGCATCAGTCCACTCCCGAAAGTAGGACGATTGACCCGTTCGCCCGGAGCCGTAAACAAGACCTGCTCGATCAGATCGCGCACATGGTCCGCCTCGCCGGTCATCGCCGTGCGTCCGCTGCCGTCAAAGTGAAAAGGGAAGTCCAGAGTCATGAACGCTACATCCCTGTGACTCGTGTTTGCGTGGACGTAATCAGCAACGGCGTCCCGTTCGGCGCGCACATGGATTGACTGTCGAACAGGACGACTGGAACGCCTCCCACCAAAATGCGAGTGGACGCCGTGAGCCACTGTCCCATGACGCAAGGTGTGGGGGTGGGCCCCGTCATAAAGGGACATCCGGCAATTGCATAGGGTACAGGCTGCGTCGCCACCGGTTGGCCGCTGACCAGCACGCGCGGATTCGGGGAAGTCGGCATGGCCTGTCCGCCATGCGCGCACAATACGGTCGCCCCGAGATGAACTATGAAGCCAGGCATCGATCGCTCCTCCTGTTCTTAATCTCGCCGGCTACGATACGACTCCACTCCCTCGCATAGGTCTCACAGTACGGTCAGGGCTCCATTATTGATGTTGACCGGCGTACCGGTAATTGTGATCGCCGGACCATTCATCATAATCGAGGCCCCTTTGCCGTTCGTGATAGTCACACCGACATCGTTCATGAGAATCATGGCTCCGGTCGTGGTCTTGAGCATGATGCCTCCCGTCGGTCCCGGCACGTCGCTCAGCAACAGGGTATTCTGTCCCGTTGTCTGGACCACAATGTTCTGTCCCGGCGGGGGTGGCGGCGGTGCCAGAGCCAAAGCAGGCACTTCCGCTGCAATTCCCCAAAAACACCCAACCCAGATGGGATAGTCCGGTTCACCCTGTTCGAATTCGACCCACACGCCCGCCCCGACTTGCGGCAACACGAACATTCCCTGCTGCTTTCCGGCGATCGGCACACAGGGCATCGCCCAACTGGACACCGACAGGCCCAACACGTCAGGCACCATGACCTGGATGCGACCGAGTTGCATGGGATCGAGGTTGTTCACCACCGTTCCACGATACTTGCCGTAGAACTTTTCGCCCACATCGCCTTGCTGGGCATCAACCGCACCGTCGAGTTCATTCATGCGGGCACCTCCGGAAGAGTTGAGATCAGGCCATTACGCGACAGGGTGAAATTCTGTTTGTACTCGCCGCGCTTGATCGCGTGCGTCACGCTGGTGACATAATGCAATCCGTCGAAAGCCGGCCCGGCCCCTCGCACCCCGACCAGTTTCCTTGCCTTGAGCACCCGTCCATAACGCAGGACATCCAAGCTTCCCGTTCCTTTGACGGCGTCCGATGATTTCGCCGCTTTCGCCACGCCGATCAGAAGTGCCTCAACAGGGGAATACTTCGCCATGCCCCGAACCGGTTTGGTCTGCATCGGGATGGGTGGAATCAATCCGAGCGGCGGATTCAGAGGAGTGATATCCAGCACCGGAATGGGAATGATCGCCTTCGTTTCTTTGTTATGGAGATAGATGATAGGCAGCGTGCGGCGTTCCGTGTCGAATGTAAAACTCATGGAGTCGACATTTGTGTGGGCATCCATGTTGATGTTCAACGCCGGCTGCGGCACGCCAACCTTGATCTCCGGCCCCCAGTAGGCCAAGCTCGTTCCAACCGCCGGTCCCGGTTCCATGTAGAACACATAGCCGACGCGCTTCGCCAACCAGCGGATGTAGTTCAGATCGGTTCCCCGCTGATTCGGTATCCGTTCGACAGGAATCGGCACGTCGACCAGGATGCTGGGGATCACCAGCGGAATGACGCCGAACGGAAGGTATTTGGCCAGCATCAATGTCACCCGCGCTTCCGCCGGCATCGCCGGATAGGGGATATTGAATTCCAGATAGTCCATGACCGCCGTAAGGTCTTTGCCTTTGACGATGAGAGTCGTGTGCGCCGCATCCGTTCCGGGCTTGATCTCATGCTGCGTCATCACTCCATCCATCAACACTTCCGTTGTCCCATTGATGACGACGGCGATAACGACTCGAATCAATGGAATCGGCGAACCGGCGGACAGCAGGAAGATCGTGTGCAAAGGCGAGCGCGTGCTCAGTACAAAGGTGAGCTCGAACCCGTTCATCTTGTCGTCGGTGCTGGAGATCACCTGCACGTTGGTGAGGGCGTCCAGCACCTCCTGAGAGACTGGGATCGGCACGACCGGCCCGATCAACAAACTGACATGAATTCCCTTAAGCACCCGTGACTCCTCTTATCCCTTCAGGAAGCGTGATCCTGATCCGTCGGCCGATCTCCTCAGTCAGATCCCCCGGTCGCATGACCACGTTCGCGTCGCAAAGGCGCCAATACAATTCAGGATCGCCGAAATATCTCGCCGCCAGATGATCCAGCCGCTCCCCCTGCACCAGGGTGTGCTCTTGCAGCACCGTCAATTGCTCGGACGGTGGTATGAACCGGCGCCGCACGTAGCTCACCATGGTGCCATCAGGCATGGTATGCACCGCCGTGGGCACGCCGTGATAGCGACTGTTCGGCGGGAAGAGGACGGTGTTCAGCGGGGCCGCTTGCAGCAACAATTGCAATGGGTCCGTCATGGGATTGCTCCTATACCGAGCACGTTCAACGATCCGCCTTGGTTCTGGGCGGCCAGCTGTTCCTTTACTTGGAGGTAACTCATGAACAGCGTGCCCGCCTTATGGCTGAACCCGACGTCGTCCACCGTCAGCACGCGCATGCCTAGGCTGACTTTCGCGCGGATGGGATTCAGCGCCGGATCGAAGGCCTCTTCCGTCACGCTGAACTCCGTCAATCGCACCGGCACCACGCGCGTTTTGCTCCAGACAAACAGGGTGAGCGGCGTTTCCATCGGCGCGATCTCCAGCTTGCCGGCTTGGGCCAGACGATTATTGGCAAGCAATTGACCGCTGGTCGGATACACGATCGTCTCCAGCGCAGCCAGCTGCGGATGGATCCCCACGGTGGTCGCTTTGGCCTCGGCAAACTCCAACTGATCGGTTGCGTCGAGCTCTGCCTCCACCTTGATCGTCTCGACCGGCGGCCCTTTTAACCGCAGCGCTTCCGATCGGTCACCGCCTTCGGACCCAACTCCCTTGATCTGGAACGATCGGCTCAGTGAGTCAGGGTTGTATTGCAGCGCGATGATGCGCTGGACCATGGCCGTCTCCGAGTCGATCAGGACCAGACCGCCCTTGATCAATTTGGGAGAGTTGGGAAATGTCGTCATGGGTGAATTGTTTTCAAGGTTTTATCTTCGGCGCCGTCGGTTTACGCTTGCCTAATTCCGGCGTCTTGAAACCCGCCATCACATCCATTGCGAAGAATTCGTAGGAGTACGCATTATCCTCGGACCGTGAGGGCGGATAATTCCTGCTACCCTTCTTGATGTCGTCACCCGCGCCAGCGTTGTGGATCGCCTCGTGGAGCATCACGGGGCCGGCCGGACACACTTCATTCCCGAAGGGGGGAAACAGCGTGATGGTGCTTCCGGGAAAGGCCGCTTGGCCGCAGATGTCCACCACTTCATTTCCCTCTGCGACTTTCTTGCTCTCCTTTGCGCAGGTGTAGGTCTTGGTGCCCATGTTGGCGATCACATGCTTATACCGCTCGACGATCGTTGTCTTCTGGTCGCTCACGAGGCTGCCGAAATGCGCCTTCATCGCGCTCACTTCATGGGTTTCCTGATAATCGCGCTCGAACGCGTACAGCGCCCTCTTCGCCAGCGCCTTCGCCTCCTTGATCGCATCCTGAACCAGAGACAGTCGGTCTTTGTCGCAGCCCACGAATTTCGCCGTCGGCTCTGCTTCGGCCTTCTCCTTCCCCTCCTTGGGTTGACGACGCAACTCGATGGACCCGGCTCCGGATTGTTGCAGCACATGAGTCAGTTCATGAGCTAAAAGCGACTTGCCCTCGCTCGTCTGCGGCGCATATTTACCCGCGTTGAACACGATGTCGTGACCCACCGTGTAGGCATGAGCGTTCACATTTCGCGCCGACTGCCCGGCCCTTTCATCCGTATGCACCCGCACCCGGCCGAAGTCGTGGCCGAATCGGGATTCAAAGAAGGCGCGCGTGGCGGTATCGAGCGGTCGGCCGGAAGAGTTCAGTACCTCATGAACGATCGGCGGCGCTGTCATCAGACCCCGTGCGCCGGAGGCGGCGGCTCGTTGTGCAACAGCCGGTGGGCTTGATGAACCGCTCGGTTTCGAGCTCTGACACTTCTTCACCGTCAACACCAGATCGTCCTCGGGGCAAGAGTACTCGTAGAAGCACAGAGGCGTGGCCGGCGGCGGATGCTCCGTGGTGATCGGCCCCGGTCCCGTGCCGACGACAATATCCGTTTCGCGCACGATCACGCGCAACACAAGGCCGTCGCTGAAATGGACGTAACAGCCGTAGTTTCCGTTTGACCGAGGCGACTCACACTCGATCCGCTCGACTGTGGCTTGTGACGGCGGAGTCAAATGATTGCGCGCATAAAACTCCCCGGCTCGTTTGCTGATGCTCTGCGGGTCCTCACGCCACTTCGGACAACGGCTGCCTTCTTCCTTGGGTTTCTCTCCCTCGGTCGCCGCGGTGCCGGCACCTTCTTCCGCACGTTGCAGAATAGGCATTCGTCCGACCACACCTTCACCGCTATGGATCGATTGTCGCATCGGTCCGATAGAGTCACTGTCCGCCATGCGCATCACCTGCTCCGCCACACGATCTGCTTCCATCTCGTATGGATCGCCCGGCTCGTTGATCTGTAGTTTGGTTTGCAACGGTTTTCCGAGGAGCTTCTTGCTCTTGCACGTATCGCATACACCGGTCATCCCGGCGGACCCACCACACGCACACTTAGGCTGAAGAACATGGTCGTTCGGTCGAGGCAGCCCCGACAGTCTCACCGGAGTCCACTTGGCATATGCCTGAGAGATCATACGACCACCCTATCGAACCGATTGGGGAACCTTCTCTGCTTCCAACTCCGTCACGTAACGCGAAGCGCTCACGTAAAGATTGGTAAACAATTCCGGGAATGCCTCGCGGAACCGTTCAGCATCTTGGGCGATTTCTTCGAAAGTCAGCCGCTCAACTTTGAGCTCAAAGATTTGATGCCTCTCTCCAATGGACACGGCAACCATGCCGAAGCCGCCCGGCTCAACCTGATGCACATAGAACTCCGCCGGCCCGAACGCAAACAAGTCACTCGCATATTCACGCATCAGGACCAGTTTCAAACACTCCACCATCCGATCGTCGAGGCCGTGACGGCGCAACAATAATTTCTCCCGTAGTTGTGCGGGTCCAAAGCAAATGCGGCGTTGCATGGACAGTGCTTGGTCTCGGATCGAAGCCGGAGGTCTCTCGATCCACTCCCGTTCGAAAATCGTGTTCGCCTCTTCCTCTCGCATGGAGTAGCGGCCTCGCTCTGCGTCATCGTAGCGAACGAGCCACAACCTTCCAGGCAGGTCGGAAAACAGGCGAGGCGCCGGTCGATGATATTCGGCACCACACTTTAGACAAGACAATGCCCCCCAGCTACCGTCGACAATACGATCAGCCGCACTTTTGATGCGGCCACCGTTCACGCTGACGAAGACCTTCGTCTCTTGGCTCGCACCGCACCGGGGACATGTGACCTGCTGGTTCTCACACCGGCTCATATGAAATCCGCATACCCTTTCAGCACCAACCGTTTCCCCACCCCAATGCGCACACCCAGGTATGAAAGCGCCCGTTGGCCGGCGGCATCGCAGAGCCGCTGCAGACGATCATAGGCCCGTTCGGCTTCCGGCCCATCGAGTAACCCTGCGGCGACGACAGGGGATACTTCCGGATAGTCGATCTTCAGCGATCCATCGGGGCCATCTTCCGTAACGGCCAATGAGACGAACGCGGTTTGAATCCGATAGCGCGGAGCCAATCGATCATGATAAGCAGCCCATCGCTCGGTCTGCGTGGACTCACGAGCGAAGCGTGCGACCGCACGTTGCAGCCGCACCTCAGAGGACGCACACGATACGGGGGTCAGATACTGGGAGAAGTAGAACTTGTGCCAGATGGGGCGGTCGGGCCGCGCAGTAAAGGCCACGAAGTGTACCGTATCCTTGCCGAGCAGCATCCCCAATTCTCGGAGCACTTCCACCGGCACACTGGTCCCTGTAAATCGCGAAAGGATTCGCAGTGCCTCATGGACGGAGGGTCGGCGGCGATAATACACAGCCATTTGCCGCTCCACCTGCTGTTCCACCTGACACCATTCCAGCTTCAAGAAGATGCGTTTGTGCTCAAAGGCCTCCGCCAGATGCCGATGATAGTGTCTTGCTTCCTCGGTCATATCCCAGGACTCCATCAATTCGCTGACTCGCCTCGTAAAGTCTTCTCCTTCACCACGAACCAGCAATCCGACGGCCGGAGCATCGCCGGCCACGATGAGCTCGCCATACCGGTCGAATTCCGGCATGATCGCCAGACTCACACGGTCCATCTCCATAGCGGCTGACGGAATCATGGCGCTCACCGTCTCCCGCGCAGTTTCGATTCGAAACCGTTGGTTTACGTCATGACCGTGGGATGAACGGTCGTGTCGAAGAACTGCTTCCAATTCGGTACCCCTTTTAGTTTGTTCCCGCGTTTCGGTCCCGCCCCATCTTCATAGTAGACCTCGTACATCTCCGCAAAGAACTCCGGATGGCCGTAGAGCGAATAGTTAGTCACACGCTTGTCCTGTACAATGGCGTTGTAGACGTAGAATTCGTGGTAATAGGTGCTCCAACTGTAGTACCGACCGCCAATCTTCTTGACACTCCCAAGATCGGTGTAGACGTCATCTCCTTTTCCCGCCAGGCTCTTGGCGGCTTCGATTATCGGCACGTCATCATTCCAATAGGTACGGATAGCGTGGGCAGCGGCGGTACCGGCCCGCAGCCCACCCTTTCCATTCGTTTGCACGTAGGCATCCAGCACCGTCTTGATCGCCAGTTGGGCGGACGCAGGAACCTGCGTCCCATCCTTGCGGCGCCAGGGGGTCGACATGGCGGTCTCCCAGGTTGTCGATGATGCCCCCCAGCTCCAACCGTTCGTCGCGTTCTGTTTGAATGCCATCGTCGTCGCACCGAGAAAATCATCCATCGCGTGACCGACTTCATGGCGCGTCAACCCGGCCACGCCGCCGAACTCCGTGCCAACCCGAATGGTGCCACTGGCCGCATTCCACGACCCTTGGTTGGGCTTTTGCGCATCCAACTGGAAAGCGGCCACCTCCCCTGAGACGATGCCAGCCGTATCTTGCGCGGCGCGCACGACATGACCAGGCGGCAATTGCTGAAGAGCACGATGCACGTTGCGGATCAAGCCCACTGTCCAGCGAGGCGGGCTGCCACCCGGTTTGGCTCGTGTAGTCAAGTTGAGATTCCAGCGGGCTCCGAAGGCTGCTTGCACACGAGCAAGATCATTATCGTTCGCAATATGCATATTGACGTCATCGACGACGGGAGGTGGCATGTTGTGGCCACGCGGGAGGCCGGCGATGATGTGTCGGATAACATCCAGACCTCGGTTCTTCAGATGGCCCATGGCTTCATCAACGACATCCGGAAATAACACCAAGGAATGATAGGCATCGGCCGTGGCATTGATTCCCTCGCGGTGGAATTTTTCCGCGATGATCGACAAAGCTTCGCCCAGTTCGTCGTCGTCCAACTCATCACGTAACTCCAACAACACGGGCGACCCTCGCAACATACTTTTCAACGCATCCACACCGGTTGCCCGGAGGGCGTCGTAGATCCCTTCTTCGTCCGTCCCCCATCCTTCCGAGGCGGCGTGGATACGGGACTCGGCACCGGCTCCAAGCAGGCCAAGCACCTTACCCCACTCGCTTCGGCTAAGGTCGTCGTACAGATCCTGCATCATGATCGGGTCAGAAAGGACGGCTGTTTTTTCCTCCGCACTGGCATTGGCCAACCGCGTATAGATTGCCTCCTCGTCTGTCCCCCAACCGGCGATTGCCTTGCGTAGGTCGTCTTTGATCGTGCGATAAATGACTCCGGACTCGGCCTTTTGCGATAGGGCCGGCGCGAGACCTGCGGCAACTCGATGAACACTGAGGTCCGCCGCCCTCTCCGTGGATGAATCGGGACGGCTAAGCCGCATAGATCCACCTGTGCCGGTCCAACCTGACTGTTGCGCCACATGGGCCAGTTCATGGGCCAGCAGAGACCGGCCCCGCTCGGTCTGAGGCTCATAGTGCCCCGGCGAAAACACCACGTGATTACCTGTCGTATAGGCCTCCGCTTGAAGACGGTCGGCCGATTCTCCTGCGCGCTGGTCCGCGTGGACACGCACGCGGGAGAAATCATGACCGAAACGCGACTCGAAGAATTGTCGAGACTGTTCATCAAGAGTTTCACCGGCCGACTGCATGACCTGATTCACGGATGTGGTATCGACATCGCCGCGGGCTTCTCGGAGTGCCTGTCCCAAGGAGGTCGGAGATGTGCGGGTACGCTGGGCCGGCAAGACCGACTGACCGCTCGGGTCTGCGGGACCCCTACGCGTGGGAATCGAAGTCCGTCCCTCACTCACGACCTACCTCCATCTCTTGGTTCATCACCCTGCCGTTTGCGAGTTCATTTTGGCAGACTCCCGTAAATCGCACGGGCAACCAGCTCTCCGGTGGATTTTGGATGGCCCGACCGACGCATCTGAACCTTACCGGCATCGAGGGTCTCCACATTCATCGATTCCGACCCATGCCAACGTGCCCCATCGGCGGCAACCAGGTGCGTCAGGGCTTCCTTCAACGAATCAGCGATCTCCTCACCTTGAGGCCGCGTGAATCCGGTTAGAACCACCTCATCGATCTCGATTTCGTAGGACTGGGAACTGGGTGCTGAGGACTGAGCGGAGACCGGAGCATGAATGTCTTCTGGCTCGACCCTCAGTCCTCCTCGCTCATGCCTCATCATGCCCACCTCGCGATCTCCGCTTCGGTCAGCGGCTTCTCCAGCTTGGCGTACTCGCCTCGTGCTGCTTGCAAGAGATGTCGCATGGTGACGGACGCTCCTTCATCTGCCGCGAGAAAAGTCGCGTTCATGGCGATGTTGCGAATATGGCCGCCCGCCACGTTGAGCCGTGCCAACCGCTCCCAATCCAGTCCCTCCGTCGGTACAGCCTTCGGAAAGATGCGCCTCCAGATTTCGGTGCGCTGTGCGGGGTCCGGGAATGGAAACTGGACCACGAAGCGAATCCGTCGAAGAAAGGCCGCATCCAAGGCTCCCTTCATGTTGGTCGTCAGGATCGCCAGCCCTCGGTAAGCCTCCATGCGCTGAAGCAAGTAGCTCACTTCCACATTGGCATACCGATCATGGCTGTCCTTGACCTCGCTCCGCTTACCGAAGAGCGCGTCCGCTTCATCAAAAAGCAGAATAGCGGCGGCGCCTTCCGCCGCATCGAACACCTTGCGCAAGTTCTTTTCCGTCTCGCCGATATACTTACTGATCACTTGGCTGAGATCGATGCGATAGAGATCGAGACGAAGGGTGTGCGCCAATACTTCCGCAGCCATGGTCTTGCCGGTTCCGCTTGCGCCTGCGAAGAGGGCGCTGATTCCCAGCCCGCGCGATCCCTTCACGGCAAATCCCCAGGTCTCGTACACTTGGTGGCGGTGCCGCACATGCATCGTGATTTCCTGCAATACCTGCCGTTGGGGCTCCGGCAGCACCAGATCTTCCCATGTAGCGGACGGCTCGATCCGCTGCGCCAATTCATCGAGGCGCGTCCGAGCTTGCCGTCGGCAGATCTCCCACAGCCGGTTTGCCTGCTCTTGCTCATCAAGAAGTTGCCCGTCCCGTTCTCCTTCCATGGAACTCAACGCGACGCCGGCCTCTCGAATGACGGAGGTACTAACGTGGAACTGCCGGCTCACCGACTCCACGGCTTCATTGAAGACGGGATCCACTCGGCCAAGAACTTCCGTCCACAGTTGTCGGCGCTCTTGCTGAGAAGGAGGCTCCACCTCTAAGGTCAGACACTGAGCATGTCCCACCTCTCGACGCTCGCGAACACTCAGAATAAGGGGTGCGCCGAGGCCATCTAAAAATACACTGAGCACCCGATCCCGACCGACTTCGGAGGCATCCGTTCCTTCGTGCTCGATCAGCAAAACGCTCCGAGTAAGCACCGCCTCTCTGGTCCACAGACGCAGGACCATGTCCAATTCTTGTGGCGCCGCCGGCAAAGAAGGAGCGGCAAGACGATAGAGGCGACAGCCCATGGCCTCCGAGACAGCCGCAGCGATCTGCCGCTTAATAAGTCCGTCATCGCCGCACAGTTGGACGTGCAGTCGTCTCTGTGTGGGATTCGGCGGTGAAAAGAAAGCGGCGATTCTGTCGACCAGGAGCTGATGAGCGGGGATCAGCCTGTGCCCGTTTTCAGACTCCACAGCGTCCACAAGCCCGGCAAGCCGTTCGTCGACATACGAGAGTCCTGTGAGATAGTGCAGGATGCGCTCATCGATCCGCAGTGGGCTCGTCAGGAGCGTCTCGCCTTGGCCGATCTCGACTAACCGCCATCGACGCAAAGGCGCGGTTGGGATGAGCGCGCTCCAATGGGATTGCGCCAGCGCCGCCAGGGCCAGGCTGAATGTCGGGGAGGCACGGCGGGGATCGCCCTGCGCAGCCGCGCAAGCGGACGCGAACCCCGCGTCGAGTTCCATGCCCGCCGCCAGGAGCAACACGTCCCTCTCGAAGGCCGAGAGTCCAAAACTCACACATAGCGCATCCAAGGCGGTGAGCTCATCGGTTTGGTGGGTTTCTGATGCCTGCAAATCTTCCCCGTGCTCAAGGGCTTCCGCCTCGTTGTGACCGGACCGTGACGCCACGTATGCAGCGATCGCAGCACGCACACGAGACACCTCCGTCATAAGAGAGCGCTGGTTCATCTCATGCCAGGTCCTAGTCGCCGCCTCAGCCGTCGGCATTACGCCACCGTCACCCGATGGTTGAAGAATTCAGGCGGGGTTGCCGCCCGATTCACGACCTCACTATCAACTCCGTCCACCCGCAGCCGAACCAAATAAGTCCCGGGTACGGCCCCGCGGACCACAAACGAAACCGTACTGGTTTGACTGGTTCTCGGCTGAGCCACGATTTCCAGATCGCCTAACAGCAAGGTCACGCGCTGCGTCGGCTGTACCTCCGGTCGCACGGTCAGGGTGATGGTCGCATCGCCGTTTCCATCGCGAGCAAACGAAGTCGGCAACGCGGTCGTGATCTGAGGCGCCAACGCCAGCGTAAGCTCATTGGTTGTGCGTCGAAACGTATCCCCCGAACGCTGGACCAAAACGGCAAGCGAGTACAGTCCGGCGGGCAACGTCGCAGGCTGGTTCGGAATGGTCGTCTCCAGTCTTATCGCGGTATTCCCGGACGCGATGGGAAGCTCGATCGGCTGGTTCAACCGCGAACCGGTGACGCGAACCGCCAGATTGGTCCCATCGAGCTTGTGCCCTAGCACAACGAGGATGTCACCCAGATGCGCGCTCGTTCGTTGTTGAGGCGGTGTCACCGAGCTCAGTGTGGGGAACGGCGGTTCGAGACTTGCCGCTGCCACTGGCCCTCGCGGCTCTCGAGTGACCGGATCAACCGGACCGATCGTCACAACGGGAAGCGCCGACTTGGCAGGGCGCTGCGATTCGATCATCACCACAGAGACGTGATAGGCCGCGGTGGGTCGATAGCGCGCCTGTAATGCCGTCCACAATTTCGACATCTCTTCGCTGTTGAGCACCGTTGCGACAATCTTGATCTGCTCGACCTGGTCAGCCAACTCGGAAGCGGACAATGCCTGGAGCGTAGGCGGCAGGATTCCCCCGTTGACGGGAGAAGGCTGCAGGGCCGTGCGAATGGATTGTCTGGTCAGCACAGGGGTTTCATGCAACAGCTGCATCGCGTACCCGAGCAACACCTCCGCATGCAGGTCTTCGGCTCCATAGGCCGTCAGCAAATAGTGCAGATCGAGAGCCAACGGCGGATTGGTCAATCGCCCCCCTCGCTCGTCACGGGACGGCAGGCCGACATTCCGCCAACCGACATTCGGCGCCACTTGATACAGAAAAATATTGAGTTGATTGCCTTCTTGCACGCCAGGCGCGAAGACCCGATCAGGGGGAAGGGCACTGACCGTCACGTTGCCCCCGACCGCTCCAGTAATGTTGTGGTCGATCAATCCGTTGTTGAGCAAGTCCTTCAGGACTGCCGTCACCGCAGCTATGGCCAGAGCATTCCCCATCAGGTTTCCTGCGAACGGCGTTTCAAGTACTGATCAAGCGATACGGACGATCGTGGAGGTTCGACAGATTTCTTGTTCGGAGCCGAAACCGGTGGCGCGACTGCTCGCACCTCGATCCGACCGATGCGAATCTGGACGACCGGTGCCCGCGCTTCGGTCGGCGCCGTCATCATTTCACCACGCACCGGCTGAAACGAAACTTTGTTCAAGGTCGGCTGAAGCAAATCGCTTGATACCTCCTGGAATCCGGCTGATGGTGGATGGCTCTTCACGGTGGCCTGCTGAACCGCGCGACTCCTCATCCCAGGAAGGGTTTCCGATCGTTGCACTCTAGGGGTAGCGTTCGCCTCATGATCCGACAAGGCAGTATTCGGTCGAGGAACAGAGGATACGAGTTCGGCTGTTCCTTCCTGCGAGACTTCGTGGGGTGGTCGAGCGGGATCTGCCGATGTCCTCTTGGTCATTTCGCCCTCATCGCTTTTTTCGACGAGGAGTCCGGATTGATTCTGTCGTCTCTTCCTGATCGATTCTCTCCCCGGCTCGCTCGGAAGGCTTTCACCTGTCTGTCCTCGTCGTTCAATGACGCTCTCGATGTGCGCCACATCGGTCTCTATCGGAGCAGTCCACGACAAGAGGTCTGGGAATGACCGCTCCTGCGTGGATTCCGGAAACTCAGCGACAGGATTCTTCCGGACAGACTCGTATCGAGTCGCCGGGCGTGGATTCAGGCCACTCGCCTCTTCGAGGCTCCGCATCACCAAATTCTTCAAGTAATGACTCATCCCCCTACCATTTCCAGATAGATGCGCCGTCGCCCCTCACTCAGCATCAGAATGTCCGATTCCCTCCAGCCATAGACGGAGGCCAACACATGAATGTCTCGAAGCAACCGTCTGGCCGCCAGATGAATTTCGCTCCAAAAGTACGCCAAAATGTCGAACGGCATAGGCCAACGATGATCGCAGCCTGGGCAGTGGATGGAGAGGTGCACGTCCCCTTGTGGGTCGGCTTCAGCCAGACGTTCTTCGAGAAGGGCGCAGACCTCCTGGGGAAGATCATCCACCTCGCACGGGTTACCCAGTTTCTCTGCTCGGAGGATGCAGCGCCGCAACAGCATCCGGACTCCTTCCTCCAGAGCGGCGGTTGAGACGATCGCTTCGACATCCCGAACAGTCGGTGCGACAGCCTGCACGATGAAGTCCCCGGCGGCGATCTCCACTGGAAACCGGGAACTTGCATCACGTGACGCGATCTGCGCCGTGTCAGGAAAGATCGTGCGCACATCGACGGTCACTTCCACCATCACTCTGCAGGCGGGACAGGTGGCGACACTCTCGACTGTTCCTCCAAACGTGCGTGCGCGGATATGGCCAAGCAGAGTATCCCGCTCTCCGATGCTGAGCGATTCCACATGCTCGCGAGGGTAGTCCGGACAGGCGATCGCCAGCAGAAGCGCTGCGCGCCCAGAGGGTGACAAACCCTCGCCCTGATCCCAGATTTCGAGCACCTCGTGTGCCGCGAGTCCGCGCATGATCCTCTATGTCGACAGGGACAGTTCTGCCGGTTCGGGAACGTCCCGATCCCGTTCCCAACCCTCGTTCTCAAGCTTGATGGTCTGGATCGCTATGGCATTCGCGTTCGCGTCCAGATCGGGTTGAGCCTGAAACTCGGATACCCAGCAGCGAAATACCTTGTAGGCAAACGCGAGTTGGCCCGCTTCGTTGTACATTTCGATGATGATGTCCTTGCGGAAATCCTTGAGCGACACTTCCCGGCCCAAGCCGGAGCCGAAGTTCCACACCTTGTTGGCCCACTTCTCGAACTCCAAGTCATGCGTGACGCCTCGTTCCAAGGTGATGGCCTCGTACTTCGTTCGTCCCGGCGACTTACGGCCCGTGCTGGGGTCACCGCCTTCCCGATGTTCCACAACCTCGGTCGTGCGCTTGAGCGCTCCGACCTTGCTGACACCCGCGACGTACCGGCCGTCCCATTTCACGCGGAACTTGAAATTCTTGTACGGATCAAACCGCTGCACGTTGACGCTGAACTGGGCCATAGCTGGTCCTCCTTATGCCTGAATCTGACCGGCCATTTGCTGGAGCTTGATGATCACGAACTCCGCCGGCTTGACCGGGGCGATCCCTATCATGATGTTGACGATCCCCAGATTAATATCCGCCTGGGTCGTCGTCTCTTTGTCGCATTTCACGAAGTACGCTTCTTGCGGCGTTTGTCCCTGAAACGCGCCCTGTCTGAATAGGTTGTGCATGAAGGCGCCGATGTTGAGCCGGATCTGCGCCCAGAGCGGCGCATCGTTCGGCTCGAACACCACCCACTGGGTTCCGCGATAGAGACTTTCTTCGATGAAGAGCGCAAGACGGCGAACCGACACATACTTCCACTCCGATGCAAATCGATCGTCGCCTTGAAGAGTACGCGCGCCCCACACCAGCGGCCCGGCGGGCGCCATCACACGCAAGCAATTGATCCCCATCGGATTCAACTCCCCGTTCTCCTGATCGTTCAGCGGCACACTGAGACCAGGCACACCGACCAGAGTCGCCTCCAGACCTGCCGGGGCCTTCCACACACCCCGTTGTGCATCAGTCCTGGCAAAGATGCCGGCGACCGCGCCGCAAGGGACGAACTCCTCAAGTTGATTCTCTTTGAGCGCATGAGGCTGACGGAGACGTGGAAAGTAAAGCGCGGCGTTCTTGCTGGTCGTGCCTAAACCGGCCACACCGGATTTGGCTTGATCCTTCGTCGTCCATTCGATCGGAGGATCCACCAGCAACATGGCCCGTCTGCGCTCGCAGTACACCGCCGCTTCCGAGATGAGACTCGTGTCTATATTGCCGCCGGCGAGATAGGGGGGAAGACACAGCAGATTGAAGAGATCCGCCTTCGCCAGGGCGTACAACCCTTTCTTGTTGGTTTCAGCGTTCGTGGGCGTGAAATCGTCGGCTTTGGTCAGCGCTGCGCCGTCCGAGGCTTCTCCGGCGGTTACTACTTTATAGTTCGTCGCCGGTTGATTATCCTCCCACGGGTCTTTACCGGCCGCGGGATCGTTACTCTTCGCGGGACGTGCGGCAGGCAGGTTGCCGGTCAAGCGCACAAGTTGCGATTCGTTGAGCAAAACCTTATCGATCTGGCGCGGATGGCCCGCCGTCATCGAAAGATTGCGAAAACTTTCAATCGCTCCGGTTTCTCCGTCTCGCACGTTGAGGTTGAAGAGACTGTCGGCAGCCTCGCCCGATTGCAGCGGCCGTGTGTTGTGATCGACACGTACGCGGAGTTTGTTCCCCCAGACGCCGGGATTGGCGGCCTCCAGACCGAGAGAATCTGCCGTGAGTTTCGCTTGCGCCGGTTTGGCCCCCGTCCCGCTTTCGGCATGGTAAAGACGGACGATGATGGCCTGCCCCCCGCCGTTCAGATAGAAGTCGCGAACAGCGAAACCCAGGCTGCTGCCCACCCACAAACCACCGAAGATCCGTTCGAAATCCCCAAAGCTATTGATGGTGATCGGTTCGTTGGTCGGCCCCCTCAGTGCCCGCCCGATGAACGCGGCGATGGAGGTGGCAACGCCGGTGATAGTGCGCACGCCACTCGGAATCTCCTCGATGTAAACACCCGGATATGTCGGTGATGTCGGCATTGGTTTCCTCCGCTAGACTGTTGGCCTATCCTCAATGCACTGCCCTGGGTTCAACCACGCTTTAGCGATGACCTCCCATTCGGATTGCTGCGCGAAGCGGCTGGACAATATCTTCCTGATGCAGGTCCGTAAACTCTTGCCGGTGCGAGGAGAGCCGTAGCGTCGCGACCGTCGTCAGGTCCGGAGTGACACTCAGAATGATTAGATCCGGGTACACAGCCAGCAGCTGGCTGCAAAGACCGGGATCTTCCGCCTGTTCCCGTGCAAGAATGACTGCGTCGGCGCTCAGCCTTCCGGTCTCTTGGAGGATCTTCATCGGCCCCCGGCAATCCCCCACTACTTCCATGTCGTCCTGGTCTTCCACCAGTCTTCGAATGGCATCAGGCAACATCACGGGATGATTCGCCAGGAGCACTCTGATCTTATCCAACAGCCCCTCTCGTCATGCCAAGCCGATACATCCTTAGGCACAACGTTGCAAGATGCCTATGGATCTTTAGGATGAATTTAGATCTAGGCAGGGGGGAATAAGGATCTAGATCTTCTCCTAAGCGCAGTTCGCAACAGGGAAAAACGCAGAGAGCTTCTGGTCCGTGAACGGCAGACAAAAGGCCGGAAGGCTAGCAGCGGCCTGTGAGGCTCGCCTGGGCTTTGACATGTCTCACCGCCGAATGGCGGTTATGTAGATGGAGTTTATCGAGGATATTGTGGACATGATTTTTGACAGTAGAAACTTCAATGTGCAGATGAACCGCGATTTCCTTGTTCGTCAAACCCTCGTCGATCAGTCTGACGATTTCCGTTTCACGTTTTGTGAGACGAGTTCCATTCCCGACATGACCGTTTTCAATCTGACGCGTCAGCGTGGAAACTCGACCAAAAGCCAAACTCGCAACTCGCGGAGAGCACAGCGTTTCTCCATTCATGACGGCTTTGATGTTGCTGATGAGATCGCCGAGGGTTGAGTCCATCAAGAGATATCCGGCCGCTCCTTCGCCTTCAATACAGGCAAGAATATCCTCTTCCCTATTGGGGACCCCAACAACGATCGTTTTCATTCCCACGGACGAAACATCTATCCGTTGGCTTGGATAAACGGGCTCTTGCCGTCGGCACAAACCAAAGTCGATGATGAGGAGATCCGGTCTGCAGGCAACAACGGCTTCCCAGGTCTCTTGACCCAATCCGGCTGCACTATGCACGATCGAGATCAGTTGGGTTTGAGCCAAGGAATGTCGCAAACAGTCCCGATAGAGGCCGTCTCTATGAACAATGGCAATGCGGATATCGTGACAAGGCATCATCGATAGTCCACGTGCAGCAACCTGTCAGAAGACAGCCTCGCTGTTGGGAAAAATATCCACGGCGTCGCTAATGTGTGAGGATCTGTTCACGAAGACCGTGGCTGATGGCGATATGGCGGTAGAACCCTCCAGCTTCTTCTGCTGTCAGCTTGCTGAAATTGCGCCTAGCCATCAGTACTGTCTCACATAAAGCTACAGAACGGCCTGCGTACAACTTCTTAATCCAAAGAGTGAGAAAAGTAAACCTACTATATCTTGTTTCTTACAATCTCTTGAGACACTCTCGTCAGTCCGCAGTAGCAAGATCGATGCTACGTTGCAAAGATTACTTTTCGCACATATCCGCAACATGATTGCTGATGAATTCAAAATATCGGCTCGTGTAGGAACCTAGGAGAGACGGTACTCACCTGTATCCGATTCGATATACATGAATCTGGAACGATACAGTTATGGCGCCGGTGTTTATGCGCTCTTAAACTTGGTGAGTTTCGCAAACAGGATGGCGGAGAAGGGAAGAGCCAGTCCGATCACTAATTGCGTGATCAAGAGATCGCCGAGTTGGCTGTAGTCGGCCGGTGTCTGCAAAGCGCCGGTGGCTTGGTCACGGACTTCACGCATCACAACAAAAATCTCATTGAGATACTTGGTGCCGAGCTGACTGAAGGAAAGCGCGAGATTGGTGAAAGAGGCCATCACGGCAAAGAAAGTGGCTTTCAGATTGACCGGGGCGGAGTTCGCGATCCATGCCAACATCGGAATCATGGAGATCTGCACGAGCGGCGATTCCAATGCCGTGTCGACTAAGGCGATGAACCTGGCGTCGACGACTCCACCGGTCATCTTCGCCGTCCATTCGTGCAATCCGTAGTACATCCCCACGATCGGTAGAGAAAGGATAGTCCCGATAACGGTCAAAAATCCGACCACATACAAGATCGAACGTTCGGCCATGAAACGCCGAAAAGCGAACATGCCCACTAAGGCTAAAATGCCGCCGATCAAGGAGAGGACCGACAGGAACTGCTGATCGAATTTCAAATCATCGATCATCCACCAGGTCGATCCTGGGCCAGGTCCTGGGATCGCTCGCAAGGCGAAGATAACCGCCGCAGTGCCGACCAAGGTGAGCCGTTTATCAGGCTCCATCTCCCGAACGAGTCTCGACATCAAGAACAGCACGATGCTCATCGACCCGGCAAACACGATCTCCTCTCGATAAGGAAATCCGCCCAATCCGACCGTCAAGGTGAAGAGGACAAAGGCTGAACTTCCACCGAGGATCCACCAATTCGGTTTCGTCGGTTCGTTCTCCGCATCACGTACATCCACCATCTGCCGGGCCTGCTCCGGCGAGAATCCTTCCTGAACGAATCGTTGTATCTGCCGCCGTTTGAGCCACCACGCTAATCCGACCCCTGCCACGGAGACAACCGGGATCACCATGGCCATCAGATAGATGTTCTTGTACAACCGAACGAGTTCGGCTTGCGGAAGCCCTGCCGTCCCACTGAAGACATATACATTAATGAGCGCCACGAGGATCCCACCGCCGACAATGGCAACACGTCCGAGTGTCTGCATCGTGGTATGCATCAGCTTGCGGGTTGGATCATCGAACGGCCGGCCCTGATCATCGACACGAGGAACCGCTTCGACGGTCATGGCGTCTGCGACGGCGTCTTGAATGACATACCCGATAGGGGCAAGTAGAACGCTGAAGACATACCAGACTTCAGCCGACAGGACGGCCGTCATCGCTTCACGTTCGCCGATCAACAGGGCCATGATACCAAGACTGATGGCCAGCAGCCCCGCGCCCGACCCGACGAGCCAGCTCTTCCACCGCCACAAGAGATCGACCGTGTGGCCGATCGGCATCTTCAAGGCCCAGGGAATCCCGGCCCAAAATCCGAGCGCGGCGAGAAATCCGGCGGAAAGTCCGAGGTAGTCTTTGACGAAAAACGTTCCAACGATGCCGGTGAGACCTGAAATGCCGTAGGCCACATAGACCATGAGCGGCGGCAGATAGGACAACCGCATCTCGCGACCGAGAGAGAGAATATTGCGATCAATCCACTGGGCGACGGCTGTGAGCATCTCTATCGCAATACGCCGCCCTTTGTTTCCCGACGCCCGACCAATGCCGAGAGTTGCGCTCGCATTTCAGCCGAAGGGAGATGCACTCGATCGCCGTGTCCGGCCAGTACCCATTCAAACGGATAGTCGAGGAGTTTCCGGATGGACTCAATCAAGGTCCATTTTCTCCAAACGAGACGGGTAGGAGCTTCCAACGACTTGGTGTGTGGATCCCACCAGAGATGATCGCCGGTGAAGAGAAATCGCTCGCGGTACAGCAATACCATGCTGCCGGCTGTATGGCCCGGTACGGGAATGATCTGGAGCTCTGATCCGACTCGAACCGTCTCCTCCCCTCCTATCACCTGTTCTGCAGTCGGAGCGGCGTCTCTATCCGCCTGATGGATGATGCGCTTCGCACCGAAATGCGCGGCATATTTATCTGCATCCGCAACATCATCCTTGTGGGTCAGAAAGATATGGGCGATGCCTCCTCGCCGCTCAAAGGCTTCAACGAGATGCTTGATGTACCGAGGGGAGTCGATCAGCCAATTGCCGTCCGGACGTTCTATGAAAAAACTGTTCGCTCCGAACGATTTCTCTGAATTGAAACCGCAATAACTCACCCCGTTCTCGATCCGGATGGGAAAGCTCGCCATGGCTGTTTGCAATCGTGCTTTGTCGCTGTATTCAGTCCCGATCGATCCGACAGGACAGGCAAGCAACGCCTGGTAGGCTTGATGAATCTGCGGTTCACTATCCGGCTGGCAGCTGACTGCAGAATAGTCTCCGATCTCTTCGAAGCTCAGCGGCGCCAACTGGCGACAGGTGTCACAATTGATGCAGGTCGCATCCACGTAGAAGTTACCGGTAACGTTGGAATCAAGGCGTTTCTTTCGATCAGCCATCAGATTACTTGTATGCCTGTTTTCCCCGATCAGCCGCGCGCCAGAGATACCAGGCGGCCACCGTACGATGGGGTTTCCATCTCTCGCCATATTGTAACAGCTGCTTCGGCGTGGGCATCGTGGGCCGCCGGTAGGCAATGCGGAAGCCGTTGCGCAGGCCGAAATCATCGACCGGCAACACATCAGGACGTCCCAACTGAAAGATCAGCAGCATCTCGACCGTCCATTGTCCGATACCGCGGACTGCAATCAGCCGATCAATAATGGCATGATCGTCGAGGATGCCGACTTCGCGTCCGGTCGGGACGGTCCCATCGAGAGTCTTGAGCGCGAGATCCCGAAGCGCCAATACCTTCGCCCGTGAGAATCCGGCTTTTCTGATCGACCTCACGTTCGCGGCAAGCAATTCATCCGGCCGAGGGAATCGACGGCCGGGGAAAAGCGCGATGAATCGTTTGAGGATGCTCGCGGCGGCTTTGTCGTGGAGTTGTTGATAGGCAATCGCACGGGCAAGCGATTCGAACGGCGAGCGGCGGATCCTCGGCTTCAGCGTGAAAGGACCAATCTCCTCGATCAACCGACGCATGACCGGATCAACGTTCGAAAGATAGTCGGTCGGTCCTGAATCGAGGTGATCCATTACGTCGGCGGAATACGGCTTTTGTTCTGTTTCAGCCAGGCGTCGAATGTCTGCAATGCCGGAGTCAAGCGCTTCGCCACGGCAGGCTTCCGCGCCGCGCAGTATATCAGTTTGCCCAAGCGCCTTTGTCATGGCCGCAGTCAGTGAAGAGGCGAATCGTACTTTGTTCCGTACGTTGAGCCTCTGAGGTTCACGCCGCGCCGAATAAGGCGCGGCACGTTTGTGAACGCTGCCGGGATGGTGAGGCAGCTGTGTCTTGAGAGGACGACATCGGCGATCTGTTTCAACAGCCTGCTACATGACGATGCCGCCGCCGGCCTGGATCGTCTGCCCTGTGAGCCATCGAGCCTCCTCGCTCACGATGAACGCCACCACGTCGGCAATGTCTTTCGGAGCGCCCAGTCGCTTCATCGGCGACAGCTCAATACCCATCCGCCGATACTCCTCCGTCATCATCCCGGTTTCGGTAAAACCTGGTGCGACGGTATTCACCGTGATCCCCTTCGGAGCCAGTTCTTGAGCCAACCCCTTGGTGTATTGCTCCAGCGCCGCCTTGCTCCCCAGGTAGGCGGTGGCTCCGGGAAAGTGGAGATGCGTTCCGCCGGTCGAAATATTCACAATCCGCCCTCCATCCTTCAGCGCTCTTGCCGCTTCCTGCATGGCAAAATACGGCCCCTTGGCATTCAGGGCGATCACGGCGTTAAAGTCTTCTTCGGTCGTCTCCTCAAGTGGTTTCGGCATGAACTTTCCCGCATTGTTCACGAGAATATCGAGCCTATTGAATTGTTTGACCGTATCGACCACGAGCCGGCGCGCCTCCGTCACCTGGCTCATATCGGCTTGGACCGCTAACGACTTGCCCCCTTTGGCTTGAATTCCCATAACAACTTGTTGAGCTTTGTCCGCACTCTTCGAATAATTCACCACGACGATGGCGCCATTGTCCGCCAGTCGTTCTGCAATCGCGCGACCGATTCCGTTGGAGGCCCCAGTCACAATCGCCACTTTTCCGCTCAACGATTTCATCGATTAGACTCCTCTTTTCGAGCCATGACAGTGCTAGGGAATGGGTGTTCCCCACTGTCCCCAAAACGCCCATTCTCGAATAGGCCGGCGACTCCTTGACTGTAATTCCCGCTCTCGCAGCCGCTCCGGAAGGACGGCAGGATCACCTGGATAGCCGATGGCAATCATCGCGACCGGCTCGTAGCCCGAAGGAATTTTGAGATCAACCCGCGCCTTTTCCACGTCGAAACCCGCCATCTGATGAGCAGCCAAGCCGCTGGCCGTTGCCTGCAAGACAAGATTCTCCGCCGCCAACCCCGTATCGTGAAAGGCATGACGGTTCGACTTCCCGTCATCTTCAAAATTGATGCTCGCAATGGAGAGTATCAGAACCGGCGCGCGAAAGGCCCATCTCCGATTCCCCTCGACGAGACAGTCGAACAGTCGATTCCAATCCGCTTCATGGTCTCTTTTATTCGCGGTAATAAATCGCCAAGGCTGTTCGTTGTTTGACGAAGGCGCCCAACGCGCCGCCTCAAAAAGAGACCTTAGCGTGTGGGACTCTACCGGCCGTTCATCGAACGCCCGGGGACTCCAACGACGAACGAGCAAGTCATGGATCGGAAATTCAGTCTGCGCCGGTTTTTCCATGGTCTTTACCCCTTCTTGCCGACTTCAGCTGATTGCATGTCCGGAGACCAGCCACCCCCGAGTGCTTTGTAGAGCTGGACGACCGATGCCAAAAGCAACCGGCGTGTACTCGTCAACGCCAGCTCCGCCTCGAACAGGTTTCTTCGCGCCACCAGAACATCAAGATAATTGGCAAGCCCTCCTTTGTAGCGAAGTTCTGCGAGTTTCAGAGCCGATTGCAGCGCCGTGACCTGTTGCTGTTGGGATTCACTCTGGAGGCGAGCCGTCTGCACTGCGATGAGCGCGTCTTCGACTTCGCGAAAGGCGGTCAACACCGTCTGTTGGTATTGCGCCAAGGCTTGTTTGCTTTGGGCCTCTACCGCCTCCTGTTGAAAGCCGAGCACCTGAGCGTTCAACAGAGGGGCGGCAAGGCCTGCGCCGAATACGCCGAAGGAAGAGGGATCTGTGAACAGCAAGGAGAGTTCGGGGTGCGCCACACCGAGCAACCCCGTCAACGTGATTCGTGGGAATCGTTCCGCTTTGGCCGCTCCGATGCGGGCGGTGACTGCCGCCAACTGTTGCTCCGCGACCAACAGATCGGGACGTCGCTGCAACAGTTCGGACGGCAGCCCTGCTGGAACGTCGGGGGGAATGATTTGCTTGTCCAAGGAATGTCCGCGCGCGACAGCAAAAGGTTTGCGACCCAACAATACGCTCAACTGGTTTTCGGCTTGAACCATCTGCCGTTGAAGTTCCGCCGTGCGGGCTGCGGCATTCGCCCGTTCCGCTTCGAACTGATCCGCGTCCAGTTTTGACGTCATCCCTTGATGCAACCGTGCTTGAGCAATACGCACCGATTCTTCCCACGACTGGAGCGTCCGTCCTGCGATGTCGAGCTGGAGATCAAACTGGAGAAGGTTGAAGTAGGCTTCCGCGACTGTGCTGACCAGCTGAATCGTCACGGCACGTCGGTTCTCTTCCTTGGACAACAGATCGGCGCGCGCCGCTTCGGTGGATCGTCTGATGCGTCCCCACAGATCAACCTCCCACGCCAGGTTGCCCACCGTGTAATAATTAAACGGGCTGGCAAAGCCGGGAAAGAGAAAGTTCGCCTTTCGGCCGGCCGGCATGCTCGCGGCGGCCGTGATTTGCGGCAACCAGTCGGATTGAGCGACCAACGCCCTCGCCCGGAACTCATCGACGGTCGCGACGGCGCGCTGCAGATCCCAATTGTGATCCAGAGCCGTTCGGATGAGCTGCTGCAGTTGCTCATCATGCAGAAGCTCCCACCATGGTAGATTCGCCAACGAGGGGAGATCCGATCGGCCGTCTGCCATGCGAAACTGATCTTCCACATCGGTCTGTGGCCGCTTGTAATCCGGGCCCATGGCACAGGAGGTCACTACCGCGCCGATCATCAACACACATAGGCAACGGCAGATCGAGGGAGACAGCATCAATGTTTTCCGTCCACCGAAGTCCCGGCGTACTCTTGGCGAGCACGCTCAGGCGGCTCCTCCGGCAACTCAGCTCGTTTCTTCATGGGAGCCCATCGCTCACCGATTTTCCGCACAGTCACGAAGAACAACGGCACAAAAAAGATGGCCAGGAATGTGGCCGTCAGCATCCCGCCCAATACACCGGTTCCGATGGATTGACGACTGGCCGCCCCCGCTCCGCTGGCGATCGCCAAGGGTAACACACCGCCGACAAATGCCATCGAAGTCATGATGATGGCCCGAAACCGCAACCGGGCGGCTTCCTTCGCCGCCTGAAGCAGCGGCATGCCCTCGGTTCGCCGATGATTGGCGAACTCGACGATCAGGATGGCGTTCTTGGCCGCCAGTCCGATCAGTGTGACCAAGCCGATTTGGAAATACACATCGTTCGTCATTCCTCGCAACCACACGGTGGACATGGCGCCGAAGACTCCAAACGGGACCGCGAGGATGACGGCAAGCGGCACGGCCCAACTTTCGAACTGCGCGGCGAGAACGAGAAAGACCATCAGCAAGCCGAACCCAAATGCCAGCCCGGACTGTCCGCCGACTTTCGCTTCCTGGTAGGAAATGCCGCTCCATTCCAGAGTGTAGCCTTTCGGAACCAACACTTCTCGCGCCGTTCGTTCCAGCGCGTCGAGGGCCTGACCCGAACTGTAGCCGGGAGCCGCGGCCCCCAACACCCACGCGGTGTTGAAACCGTTGAAATGCGTCACCGGATCAGGGCCGCTCGTGAACTCGGTATCGACGACCGTATCGAGGGGGATCATCATGCCACCCGGGCCGGTACCTCCCAAACCTGGCGCGCCGCCTCTTCCGTTGAGCGCGGTGGCGGAGGGATTCAACGACCGCACGTACACTTTCCCGATGTCGGAAGGATCCGCCCGGAACTCGGCCTCGGCCTCCGTCTGCACTCGATAGACCCGGCCGAACTTGAGAAAGTCATTGATATAGAAATTGCCGAAGTACGCCTGCATCGTATCGAAGATCTCGGAAATCGGCACATCCAGTGCCTTCGCCCGCTCGCGGTTGACGTGGGCGAACAACCTGGGCGCCGTGACGCGGAAATTGGATCCGATCCCGGCAATCGCGGGATTCTCCTTGGCTTTCGCGACGAATTCCTGGGTGACTGCGGCCAACTTCCGGAAGTCTCCCCCGCTCGGATCTTGGACTTGCAACGAGAACCCGCCCGTTGCGCCGATCCCGCGAATCGGCGGCGCATTGAAGGCGAGAATGAGGGCTTCCGGAATTTTTGCGAATTCTCCGTAAGCCGCGCCGACCAAGGCCTGTACATGTTCACTTGGCTTGCGCTCATCCCAGTGGTGCAATGGAATGAACATGGTGGCGGAATTGGGACCACGCGTATTGAAGACGAAGTTCATACCGGACATCGCGTCGGTCGAATGAACGGCTGGGATCGAACCGAAATACCGTTCGATCTTCGTGAGAACCTCATCGGTCCGTTGCTTAGAAGCGCCGTCGGGCAGTTGCACGACCGTGATGAAATACCCCTGGTCCTCTTCCGGTAAAAAAGCGGGAGGAATCACGCGAAAGAACCCGAATGCCGCGAAGACAATCACTGCAAAAACCGAGAAGGATACGGCCCGCCATTTGATCACGCCGTCCACGACTCTGGAATAGCGATCACGCGTCCAATCAAAAAACCTGTTGAACAGCGCGAAAAATCCCGTCTCGTGATGTTCCCCGCCCGGCTTCAACACCAAGGCCGACAGGGCGGGGCTCAGCGTCAAAGCCACCACCCCTGAAATCGTCACTGCCATGGCGATCGTGATGGCAAACTGTTTATAAAGTTCGCCGATGATCCCGCCGAGAAACGCGACCGGCACGAACACGGCACAGAGAACCAGTACGATCGCGATGACCGGCCGGGTGACTTCCGCCATGGCCCTCTTCGCGGCTTCCTCGGGCGACAGCCTGTTTTCTCGGATATGTCGCTCGACGTTCTCGACGACCACGATGGCGTCGTCCACCACGATGCCGATGGCCAACACCATGCCGAAGAGGGTCAGAGTATTGATCGAGAATCCCAATGCCTGCATCCCGGCAAATGTGCCGATCAAGGAAACCGGAACCGCTGTGGCGGGAATCAGGGTGGCTCGCCAACTCTGCAGGAATAGGTAGACGACGAGAATGACAAGCGTCATCGCCTCGGCCAGCGTTTTGAGCACTTCTTTGATCGACACCTCAATGAATTTAGTCGTATCGTAAGGAATGTCGTACTTCAGCCCAGGCGGAAACGACTCGGCCAGTTCCTCCAGTTCAGCGCGAATGTGTTTGACCGTGTCAAGCGCGTTGGCGCCTGGAGCCAGGAAGGTGATCAGGAACACGTTCGGCTTTCCATTCCACCGCCCTTGCATGACATACGACAGGGCGCCCAACTCGACCCGCGCGACATCTTTCAGACGGATCATCGACCCGTCCGGCATGGCTCGAACGATGAGATTTTCGAAGTCACTGACTTCGGTCAACCGACCCTGAGTCATAATCGGAATCGTCAGTTCCGTTCCCTTGGGGGCCGGCTCGCGGCCCACTTGCCCGGCCGGAAAATCGCGGTTTTGTTCGCGAACCACATCGGCGATGTCGCTCGGTGTCAGCCCCAACTGCGCCATCCGCACCGGGTTCAAAATGAGGCGCATCGAGTAATTTTGCTGCCCGAAGACCAATGCCTGTCCGACACCCTGAATGCGTTTGAGATTGTCGATGACGCGCAGCAAGGCATAATTTGAGATAAACACCGTGTCGTGAGTGGGGTCGCTCGAACTCAGTGCGACGACCGCCAAGAGGTCGGGAGAAAATTTCAAGACGCTGATTCCCTGCCGGACCACTTCAGGCGGAATCTGCGGCTCGGCAAGCTTCACCCGGTTCTGCGTCTGCACCTGGGCGATATCCACGTTGGTACCGATTTCGAACGTGAGTCTGATGCTGACATGGCCGTCGTTCGTACTGGTGGAATCGTAGTAGAGGAGATTGTCGATACCCGGCAGCTGCACTTCGATCGTCCGAGCCACCGAATCCGCCGCGACTTCCGCGCTGGCTCCTGGGTAGTCGGCCTCGATCTGGACAACGGGCGGGCTGATATCCGGAAATTGGGCAATTGGAAGTTTGGCGAGCGCTACGAGTCCGATGACGACGATAATGATCGACAGAACCGAGGCGAAGATCGGCCGTTCGATGAAAAATCGGGAACTCACTGTGGATCCTTCGAAGGTTCAGGCTTGACTTCGGCCTCATGGTCGGCCCCGCCGTCGGACGTCCTGTTGTCCGGCTCTCCATTACCTGTGGGTTCACCAGCGGGGTCTGCAGCCGGAATCGGTTTGACGGGAGCTCCGGGCGCCACCATGTGAAAGCCGCTCACGACCACCCGCTCGCCGGACCGCACACCCGACTCGATAATCCATTCCTTGTCTTGCCAGCGGCTCGCCTTGATAGGGCGAATCTCCACCTTATCATCTTCACCCACAACAAATACGATCTGGCCCTGGGGCCCTTGATGGACCGCCCGCTGCGGCACCAACAGGGCATGGTCTTTCATCGTTCCTTTAAAGCGCACCCTCACAAATTGCCCGGGCAGCAACACTCCATCGGGATTGGCGACGACGAATCGGGCTCGCCTAGTTCCTGTTTCGGTCCGCAGGCCGACGTCGGTGAAATCGAGGAAACCTTCGTGATTGTACGTGCTGCCGTCCGCAAAGATGATGGTGCCTTGCAGCTGCGCGAGGCCTGGATGTTGAAGACTCACCGCGATGGCATCCTGTCGCCGCTTAAGCAGAAAACTTTCAGGCACGCTGACCATTACGTACATCGGGTCGATACGATTAATGACGGTCAGCAAATCGGTTTGGGCGGAGACCAGCCGGCCTTCGTAATACCGACTCCGCTCAATGAGCCCCTTGATCGGAGCTGTGATGACCGTATTGTCGAAGTCGAACTTGGCTTTGATCAAGTCGGCCTTCGCCCTTTGCAGAGCAGCCTTCGCCGTCAAGTCTTCGGCAATGGCATCGTCCACATCCTTTTGACTGACGGCCTGCGCTTCGAGCAGCGGCTTGACACGGGCAAGATCTTGCCTGGCTTGGACTAAGCGCGCTTCCGCCTCCGCGATCCTGGCCTTCGCACTCTGGTACGCCCCTTCAAACGGCACAGGATCTATTTGGTAAAGCTTCTCGCCCTTTTTGATCTCTCGTCCTTCTAAAAACAGCACGGCTTTCAGAATTCCCGTAACTTGTGAGCGAATTTCGACCGGGCGAGACGCTTCGGCCTGCCCGATGAATTCCGGTTCATCCGGCACGGTCCGCGCCATCACCGACACAACTTCCACTTGCGGAATCGGAGGAGGAGGTGAAGGAGTCGAGCCTACATCATCCTTGCAACCGAGTGCCCCGGCTATCGCGGCTGATACAATCACCACGGCAACACATCTGAACAGGTAATGATCCGAAATACTCATGTGATTCGCCCTACGTTTCACCCGGATTAGATTTTCCCCGCCAAGACAAACGGTTTATTGTACCGATGCAAGTGAGACGGCGGCAAGCCTAAGACAAGCAACACTCTGCATCGCGGTGACGATGGAGGACCGCGCGTCACGGTTCATTGTGTTGCGTCACCCTCGAAGCAACCTTGTCATCGTTCTTGCTCGATGAATCGAACCGGCCGCCCCCCCTGATCTCTTCAATGACACATCTGGTCAAACAGCCCGATGCCCGCAGTTCCACCCCCGCTTGCCACAGACGGGTCAACAGCGCTTTGCCCTCGGCATCAATGAACGTCACACCGGTCAGATCAATCATCACGCAACGCCGCTGCTTGACGGACATCTGATGACAACTGGCGCTCAGTTCCTCAATCCATGGACCGGCGAGTCGTCCTTCAAGTCTCAGTGACATACAACCTGGTTCTGAGCCTTGTTGTTCGGTAATCTTCAACATAGTCGTCGGTCGCCTCTCCGCTGCATGACCGGCTTCAAGCCAGTACCGAAATTGCGATCACCGCTATCACATTCAACAGGAAAAGAATGATCAGCCACATAACGCTCTCCTTTCAGTTATCCTTCAATCGGCTCGCTCATTTTAATTCGTTCCCGTTCGCTTCCCTGATGCAGTCGTCGATTCTGCAGAATAACCGGATCAACCACTTCTCCACATTGCACGCAACGTCTGACCAAGCAATCGGCACCAGCGCTACTGAGCATCGAATCGAAAGCCCCTTCAACGATCATAAATCCACTGCACCTGGAACAACGTATGGAATCGGCCGGGCGTTCCCGCCCTTTCAGCTTTTTCTCCAATAGTTCCACTGTCGCCATGATCAACCTCCCTTGGCTTAAGGGTTCAGCTAGAGTCATGGCAATATACATTCCAGGCCGACTTGAATAGCAGACACTATCCAAAGTATGAGGAAATTAGAGGGAAGATGTTTATTGATAACCTGCGCTTGCTGGAAGAGATCTAAGGTGGTCCGCCGACCACGCGGCACGCTGCCGAATGGTCGGCGCGTACCGCTGGACGATTGAGCGTTTTAAGGCAATGTGTAGGTGAGATTGGGCCAGACCGCATATCCGATCGCTTGGCCATATTTCCCTTCCTGATGTTCAAAGATGATACTGGTCTGGAAAGGAGTGGTTCCGGACATTCCAGTGAATCCACCGGAGCCGCCCGTGAACGTGAAATCGCCCGTACACTCTTTCAAGTTGCCGGCGCACTTCCAATGGGCATATCCGATGTCCTTGCCTTCATGCGCGATGATGGTGCAGAGGCCTTCTATCGCCTGAGAATCTTTGCCTCTGTTGAGATTCACGCGCACCGGACAAGTCAGTTTGGATGAATGGACGATCATCTTGCCTCCCTCTTTGTGACGAGAGATCAGGACTCCTTTCACAATGCCGTTGACGATCTGTTCTCCGTTTCCAAGTTCCAAGAATTCGCCGGTCCCGTTCCAACTTGAACTGGATTCTCCCGCCTCAACGGTTTTCGCCTCAACCAAAGAACCGTTGCCCTGCGCAAAGAAGAGCGCTATTCCCATTGCCCACATCAAGTAACCAGTTCTCCTCACGTTTGTCTCCTTTCTAAATTAACCGACTGTTCGGCTGTGCCGTGGTTTCCCTGTCGCTCGGTCTGATACCTCTTATCCTGATTAAGTGTCAACCATAAAATCCCGCTTCCTAGGACCCGCTGCCTAGGATAGGACCTCGACCATCCTATAATCAATACGGATGCGGACACATTGAGCAAGAACGGGAAGATGATGAACAGTCATGTCCTCCAGTCGCATCAGCCGAATACAGCTTGCACGCTGTCCTTATTTGTATTTCTGGATCACGAACTCCGCATGTTCAGGGCAGCCCCATCCGTTACGCCGCCTCCCCCACAGGCTGTCCTGGATCCCTTTCACCTCTCTCAAGCCAGGCAGCAATGACGGCATCCACGGCCCACTTTCCGCCTCCGATCACGATCAGGGCCGCGCTCATGGCAATGACCAGCAAATGGTATTCGAAGCCTTCTCCTTGCTGCTGCCCAGACCAGTTCATGAAGAACCCTTGAGGCCAATGCACCGTGGCAATCGCGCCGATCATGATGCCGATAAAACTTGCGGCCGTGAATCGTGTCAGAAAACCTGCGATCAATCCGAGACCGCCGAGCGACTCTCCGATGATGACCAGGAAGGCCACGAGCCATGGCAACCCCATCGTTTGGGTGAAGAATCCCATAGTTCCCTCGAAGCCGTGTCCACCAAACCAACCCAGCAATTTCTGGGCGCCATGCGCAAAGATCACACCTCCAAGCCCCACCCGTAAAATGAGGCCGGCCCACGAATCATCAGTCTTGAACAACGACATGGGGACCTCCTATTTCCGTCTAACCGATGAAGGCTGCCGAGAGCGTGCCGTGATCCGCACCATCGAACTCTTGATCAACAACCTTGTCATGATCAACGGTAAGGTTACGAGTATGCCGTACCATAAACTCCACAAAACCACATCCTTCATGGCGTCACCTCCACTTCGGTTGTGCGATGCTACCCAAAACAATGGCAAATGGCGTACCGCATTGCGGCGCCGCCTGGTTGACTGACTAACACGTTGAGTTAGTAAGGAGGATCGTTCGTTTCAAGAAATGGATCAGCTCGCCTGACTGCGGAGTGATACACAGCAGTGACGACCACTCGTCAGATGACGAGCCGAACCGTCACTCGCGGGGCCGGGTAATGCCGAACTTCTGCATTTTGGATTGGAGGGTGGTGCGCTTGATCCCCAACCGAGCCGCCGCCCCCGCTGGGCCTCCGATGACCCACTTTGTGTCGCGCAGAGCGCGCAAGATCTGCTCACGCTCTGCCTCTTCAAGCGTCGCGGGGGAGTTGAGAGAAAACGGATGGTCGGTCTGAAGTTCTCCGACGGGCGCTTCCAGATCCGTCCCTTGCGTCAGAATGACGGAACGCTCGACTAAGTTTTCCAATTCGCGAATGTTGCCCGGCCAATCATAGCGGGAGAGCAATTCCATCGTCTTGGCAGGGACGGTTTGGATATTTTTCTTCATGCGGAGGGCGTAATGCTGGGTGAAATAACGGACTAAGACGGGAATGTCTTCTCTACGTTCCCGCAACGGCGGCAATGTGACCGGGAAAACGTTCAGCCGATAGTACAAATCATTCCGAAACTGCTTAGCCTCCACTAAACTCTTGAGATCCCTGTTTGTGGCGGCGATCAAGCGGACGTTGACCCGCATGGTCTTGGTGCTGCCCAGCCGCTCAAACTCCTGTTCCTGCAAGACACGAAGCAGTTTAGTTTGTAGTTCCAACGGGATTTCACCCACCTCATCGAGGAAGATTGTGCCTTTATCGGCCAGCTCGAATCGGCCGGCCTTCTGAGCAATCGCGCCCGTGAACGCCCCTCGCTCATGTCCAAAGAGTTCGCTTTCCAACAGACCGGTTGGAATGGCGGCACAGTTCAGCTTGACGAACGTGCGCTCGCTGCGGCCGCTGAGTCGATGGACGGCACGGGCGATGAGTTCCTTGCCGGTCCCTGTTTCGCCCTGGATTAATACCGTCGAATCCGTCGGAGCCACGACTTCGACTTGCTTGAGCACCTGCTTTAAGGCGTTGCTGTCGCCGATGATATCCTCAAACCCATGCTCAATACGAAGCTCTTCTTCAAGGTACAGCTTCTCTTTCGCCAGCCTATCTTTAAGTTCGGCAATCTGTTGAAATGCCAGCGCGTTCTCCACCGCGACCGCCACTTGCTGAGCCACTTGTTGAAGAAACTCGATATCTCCCTCGCTATACGCCTCTTTCTGCAAGCTCAAGAATCCCATGGCGCCCAATCGCTGCACCGCCGTCGTCAGCGGAACAAAACAAAACGAGTTCGTGTTGTCTTCGGTCATGAACTGAATAACCTTCGGCCAGCGATGCTCCTCTGCTAAATCCGGCACGACGATTGGTCGCTGTGTTTGCCACACCAATCCTGATGGACAATCCTCAATCGCAACTTCATGACCCCCGACAAGATCAGCCGGCACATTGGCCTGGATGGTTTGAAGACGCATGATTTTTTTAGCGGGATCATAGAGGGACAGGTCCACATAGTTGACCCGTACGACGCGAGGAAGCCGGTGGGCGAGGTCGCGAAAAAGTTGATCGAGGTCCCGTTGCGCGGAAATCGCTTGCGCAACTTCGAGGAGCGCTTGGTAGCGTTCCGCAAGGTCCTCACAAGGAGATATGCCCTGTCTACTCATAGCGAGGCAGTATGAACCATTGAGCGGCAACGTCTCAAGACGTCAACAGGCAGAGCGGGCCTCCGCAACGTACAGTCCGAATCAGAGCGTCCGGTGCGTCCCGTCGCAAAAGGGCGGGGTCTTGGTGTGTTTACATTGGCACAAGGCGACCTCTTTCTTTTCTTCCACGATAAACTCCATTGGCTCAAAACCAGTCCCTTCGTGTGACCCATCACAGAACGGTTGATCCCGCGAGCGCCCGCAGGCGCACCAGTAGTAGGTGCCAGGGTCCAACGAAATCACGGCCGGCTCTTTGGCTGCAATGCGTGGGTTTGCCATGAATAATCCTCCCTCGGTTTGGTTAAAATCGGACTGCTCGGCTAGCCCACATTATTCATGGCGATTCGTGACGAAACCGCCAAGACGCTATGCGAGACGGGCATGCGGAGCCGCGAGGGAGGGAAGCATACTTGAAACAGTATGTTGACCGACCAAGCGGTGAGCCTGCCCGCTTGGATGCGGTGAGCGCATCCAAGCCTGTCGCAGCGGCGTATCGGTGGTTGCAGTAGAAGCGTTCATGAGTAATGTGGGCCTAGAGTATATCGTTTCATTATCCACTTCGCACCTGTCTTCTTTGCGATTCCCCTAGTCTAAGAGGTGCTATGTGCAGCCCAATTCCTTGCCGCTGTCGTCGGACCATTGATGATCGCGCGTGATCATTCCCAAAAGCCGATCTCCCGCCACAACCGGAACCTGATTGATATCTTGGCCTTCCAAGAGCGGTAACATGTCCAGCAGCGGCTGATCGGACGCCACGATACCAACTGCGACACCGGCGTCATGGTCTCACCGACCGACACCTGGGTCCAACGCTCCTGCGGGACCGCTTTGATCTGATGGAGTGTGCTTAATCCCTCCGGTCGGCTCCCATCAACCACGATGAAGCACCGCTGTCCTGTCCTAAGAATGTGCTCGCGAATACGAAGAGGGTGACGGAACAGACCGGAATCCCTTTCGCCAGCGCGACGAAGCTATGCGCCAGCTCATGCACCAGGACCGCACTGAAGAACAGGAGGCTCGTGGCAATCCCCACCATGTAATGCTCGGCGAGCGTCCAATGGGGATGTTCCCACACAAACCGCGCCGTCAGCGAAAACGTGATGAGCACAAAGACGATGAACCACGAGTATACTGAGAGGGGTTGGAACACCACGCTTCACCTCGTAGAGATTCATCCGACAGGGACATCCAAGAGATAGATCTCTCCCTGCACATCTGGATGCAGATCGCAGTGGAAGGTCATCTTGCCTTGCCGCTCCGGCGTCACTCGCATCACCAAGGTCTTGCCGGAGTCGAGATGCATCCCTTCGATACCTTTCCCGAAGACCTCGATGCCTTCCGCTTCGACGCGAACAGACAGCGCGGCAAACATCGGCGAGACAAACCCGTGTCGAACAAGGTCTTCGTTGCGGATGATCAACGTTGTCGGCACTCCTGCAACAATCGGCGTGGACTTGGTGCGCACATAGACCGAATCGCGAATGGCGATCTCGATCCGCTGTTCTTGCGCCAAGGTCGCTTCCGGTGCCGTCCCCGGCATTGCGCCAAACCACAGTACGACGGCCAGTGCCGGCGCACTCACGATGCCCCAATGGGGGTGGCGGACACTCATCCGTCCATGGTTTTCCATGTCTGTCCTCCTTTCACCTTCCATTCACCCGAGAGACGCAAAAAGGAAGATTCTGTCAGCGGACTTTCTTCTTCCTCCCCTTTATCAGCACAATCACACCGACGAGACCAATGACGACAGCCAGGATGCCGAGCAACAAGAATGGATCCATGTCCACCCTCCTTCCTTTCACGAGACCGGCAGGTCGTTTCCGGCACATGGCCGGCCTCGACCGCCGTCATCGACCAGATACCGAACCGTCCCGGCATCGGTCGTCAGCACCGGAACATCTTCGCACCCCCCCTGCCCGGCAACAACACGACCTTGTCTCTCACGATGGTGGCGAGCGAGGAGCGCATGTCCATACGTTGTGCGCGCGATCCGCGAATCAACTCCTACGCGGGCATACTCCGCTTTGCTGATTGCAACCGAAGCCTGAGGATTTCGAACGGGATCGGGTCGGAGTCAAACGTGATCATCATCAGGTTTCTTCCTGCGATGGGAACGTCGATGTTCGTCTCACTCGATGAACCAGATGCCTCACCGGACAGTACCCCACCGTGCCAGTGACCGCGGCGAGCAATCCGACGGTCTCCGAGACCTCTTCCACCCAAAACGTGACGGGAAGCGTGAACCCAAGAAACATGAGCACGACTCCACCGACGATCCTCACCCAGCGCTCCATGCGACTTAGATTACACATCATGATGCATCAGTTGATCTTCTCGGGACTGGTGTTCTCACCAGGCATCGGAGCCAACTGAACAACCTATTCATAGCCTTCCTCAAACAAGACTCGATCCACTTTCCCTCGAAAACTCACGTAGATCCAGATCGTGTAGGCCAGGACAAGGCTGATACCGACGCCGAACCAGACCAGGCCGACATGCAATCCGTAGGACGACGCCGCGCTGTTGTAGATCGTCAAGCTGTAGATCGAGTCTTCCGTCGCAATCAACAAATTAGGAAACAGGCCCCAGGCTACGCTGCCCACGATCCCCAAGATGAACAGGCTCCAGCTCAAGAAAACCGCGCCCTCTCGTCGGGACCGACGGCAATACCATGCCGTGAGCAGCGCACTGGCAGCGGTCAACGGCAAGACAGACCCGACCGGATGCGCGGCATACCTCTGCCACAGCGCCGGCTGGACGAAGGGAATCGCCGAGACTGTCAGGACCGCTAGGATGGCTACAGCCCATACGCCGGCGTCGGCAATCCGATTGGCCCGGATGCGGACATCCGCATCCGTCTTGAGCGCGAGATAGTTCGCCCCATGAACG